>CBIHOS010000029.1:0-31389 GCA_966211945.1 uncultured bacterium | reverse complement strand
GCGCCGCCCGCCCCGGTGGCGCCGACGGGACCGGCCGAAGCCGCCCTGCCTCCGGCGCTGGCCGAAACGATGGGTGAGGAGGGACACCTGGCGATTGCCGTGGTGTCGCTCGACCGCGTCGCCAGCGACACGGTCGAGCTGCGCCTGGCTGTGACAAACAGCAGCGCCGCCGGCACGCCGGCGCTCGACATCGCCCAGCGCTTCAGCACCGACGGACCCGACCGGGGCACGCTCGCCGAGGTGTACCTGGCGGATCTGGCCCACGAACGGAAGTTCTTCGTGTTGCGCGACGGTCAGAACGCCCCGATCGGCAGCCGCGACGCCGCTCCCCTGGCGGCCGGCGAACGACGCATCCTCTGGGCCCGGTATCCGGCTCCGCGCGACGAGGACGCGGAGGTCGTCGTCCACGTGCCGCACGCCGAGCCGATGCCGAACGTCCCAGTCGGGCAGAAACCTCAGTAGATTGCAGAATTTCAAAATTTCAGAATGGCACCACCTTCGGTAGCGCTCGAGAGTTGGCAGCCTGACTGAAATTCTGGAATTCTGAAATTGAAGCCGTGGCCGTCCGGGAACCCAGCGGCAGCCCGTCCCGTAATAAGCTGGTGCCATGCCGCTCATCGAAACCCGCGATTTGTGGAAGACCTACGTCATGGGCTCGGAAGAGATCCATGCGCTCCGGGGCGTGAACATCGAGATCGTCCGGGGCGAGTACGTCGCCATCATGGGCCCCTCCGGCTCGGGCAAGTCCACGCTGATGAACCTCATCGGCTGCCTGGACACCCCCAGCAAGGGCACCTACCTCCTGAACGACAAGGAGGTCAGCCGGATGGACGATGACGAGCTGGCGCGCATCAGGAACGAGGAGATCGGTTTCGTCTTCCAGACGTTCAACCTGCTGCCGCGCGCCTCGGCGCTGCACAACGTGGAACTGCCGCTGGTCTACGCCGGCGTGAGTTCGTCGGAGCGAGCCGACCGCGCCAAGGCCGCCCTCACGAAGGTCGAACTCGAACACCGCATGGGCCACAAGCCGAACGAACTGTCGGGCGGTCAGCGGCAGCGCGTGGCGATTGCCCGGGCGCTCGTGAACAACCCGTCGATCCTGCTCGCCGACGAGCCGACCGGCAACCTCGACTCCAAGACCGGCGTGGAGATCATGGCGCTGTTCGAGCGGCTCCACGCCGCCGGCAACACCATCGTCCTGGTCACGCACGAACCCGAAGTCGCCGCGCACGCCCACCGGGCGATCCACATCCGCGACGGCCAGGTCGAGAAGGACGTCACCCGCGCGGCGTAGCAGGCAGGAAATTCAGAATTTCACGAATTTCAGAATCATCCGCATCGCCATGTTTCGGAGGTTGGCGGCGCTGATGAAATTTTGACATTCTGCAATTCTGCAATTGCCAATGCCGCCGCTGTCGATCCGCCTCTTCGCCGTCCTCTGTGCCCTGACCGCCGCCTGCGGCGGCAATGATTCGCCCTCGGCACCCCCGACCCAGCCCACGCCGGTCGTCACGCCGCTGTCGCTGACGTGTCCGACGGCCGTATCCCTCCGGACGACCACGGGTCAGCCAGTGCTGCTCGGGTATGGGCTGCCGCAGGTCACGGGCGGCACGGCACCGGTGGCGATTCGATGCACGCCGGCCAACGGCACTGCCATCCCGGTAGGCCAGACGACCGTCTCCTGCACCGCGACCGACGCGCGGCAGCAGACGAGCACCTGCTCGTTCCCGGTCACCGTCGCCATCGCCCCGACCCTGCGAGTCGAGCGGTTCCTCGCCCTTGGCGACAGCTTCACGTTCGGCACCGTGTCCCGGGCCCCCGCTCGCGAGATTCCCGGCGACACCTACGTGAAGAAGCTGGAATTCCTCTTGCGGGAGCGCTATCCGGACCAGTCCTTCGTGCTGACCAACGCCGGCGTCGCCGGACAGTTCATGGACCAGATCGAGGACCGCTACCCGGCGGCGCTGCGCAACAGCAACGCGCAGGTGCTGATCCTCGAAGGCGGGGTCAACGACCTCAACACCGACGGCGCCCGCGCCGTCCGCGACGTCGTCACGCGCATCGAGCGGATTGCCCGCGACGCCCAGGGCCGCGGCGTCGACGTCATCCTCTCCACGCTGACGCCGCAGCGCCCCGGATCCAGCAAGGGCACGGCGCCCGACCTCGTGCGCGAGCTCAACGGCCAGATCCGCGACCTCTGCCGGCGCTACCGGACCGGGTGCGCAGATCTGTACGCCGCCTTCGGCAGCGAGCAGTCGCCGCTGATCGGTGCCGACGGCCTGCACCCGACGCTGGCCGGGTACGACGTGATCGCGGAGACGTACTTCTCCGAGATCCGCGGCATGTTCGAGCGGACCGCGTCGCCCGCGTCGACGCCTTCGGGATTCTGATCGGCGGGCCGGTACCCGGCACCCGGCACCCGGTACCCGGTAAACTGTCGCTCCATGTGGCGCACGATCCCGACCCGCCTCGCCGTCACGCTCCTCGCCCTGTCGTCGCTCGCGATTGCGTGCGGCGCATCGTCGTCGCCCGCGCCCGAGGCGCAGTCGCGTCCGCCGGCGACGGCCCCGCCGGCGGCCAGCGGTCCCGAGCGCTTCGGCTACGAGATCGTCAAGAGCTATCCGCACGACCCCGGCGCGTTCACGCAGGGACTCACGATCGCCGACGGGCAGCTCTACGAGGGCACGGGCCTGTACGGCCAGTCGTCGCTGCGCCGGGTGGACCTCCAGGACGGCGCGGCTCTCCAGCGCATCGAGCTCGACAGCCAGTACTTCGGCGAGGGCATCGCGGTCGTGGGCGACCGCATCGTGCAGCTGACCTACCAGACCGGCGTGGGCTTCGTGTACGACCGCAAGACCTTCGCGAAGCTGCGAGAGTTCAAGTACTCCGGCCAGGGCTGGGGCCTGACCTATGATGGCCAGCGGTTGATCATGAGCGACAGCACCGACACGCTGCGGTTCTGGCATCCGGAGACGCTCGAGGAAATCGGACGCCTGCGGGTGCGCGATGGAGACCAGGCGGTCGCCGAGATCAACGAGATGGAGTTCGTCGACGGCGCCATCTACGCCAACATCTGGAACCAGGAGCGCATCGCGCGCATCGATCCGAAGACCGGCGTGGTCACCGCCTGGATCGACATGTCGAACCTGCTCACCGCCACCGAGCGCGCGCGCGGCGTCGACGTGCTCAACGGCATCGCCCACGACCCGAAGACGGGTAATTTCCTGATTACCGGAAAGCTGTGGCCCTGGGTCTTCGAAGTGAAGTTCGTGAAGAAGAGCTGATGAGACCGTACGGCCTACAGCCTCAGGTAGGCTGCAGGCTATAGGCTACAGGCTGCTCGACCATCGTCACGCCCGTGGTGGCCGCCCCGCGTTACTGGGTTCGTGCGTGATGTCCCGGCGCCACCTCGCGTAACGGCGCATCCGGATCCACTGTCGACGGATCGAACGCGATCCGCTGCGGCGGCACGTCGGGATCGGGCACCGGCACGGCCGACAGCAGCGCCCGCGTGTACGGGTGCTGCGGCCGCTCGAACAGCGCGTCCACCGGCGCCAGTTCGACGATCCGCCCGCGGTACATCACCGCGGCGCGCGTGCAGATGTGCCGCACCAGCCGCAGATCGTGCGAGATGAACAGGTAGGTCAGCGACAACTGCCGCTGCAGGTCGGCGAGCAGGTTGACGATCTGCGCCTGCACCGACACGTCGAGCGCCGACACCGGCTCGTCGGCGACGATGAAGGAGGGTTCGAGGGCGAGCGCCCGCGCGATGCCGACGCGCTGCCGCTGACCGCCGCTGAACTCGTGCGGGTAGCGGGTCAGCGCAGATCGATCGAGGCCGACGCGCTCGAGCAGATCGCCGGCCCGGTCCCGGCGCGACGCGGGCGTCCCCACCTCGTGGATCTCGAGGGGCTCCTCGACGATCGTCGCGACGCGGTGGCGCGGGTTGAGCGAGGCATACGGATCCTGGAAGACCATCTGCATCCGGCGGCGCAACTGGCGCAGGGCCCGGCGATCGAGCGCCAGCACGTCTTCGCCGTCGAAGCGCACCTGTCCGCTCGTCGGCTCCACCAGCCGCAGCACGCAGCGTCCGATCGTCGTCTTGCCGGAACCCGATTCGCCGACCAGCCCGAACGTCTCGCCGGGTTCGATGGCGAACGTCGCGTCGTGCACGGCCTGCGTCGCCACCCCGGCCCGCCACAGGCCGCGGCGCTCGTACTGCTTGGCCAGACCCTGGACCTCGACGAGCGGCGTCACGACAGCGCCGCGCCCAGGTCCTGCGCCTCGCGCACCAGCACACAGCGCGACGCATGAGTCGCGTCGACCGCGTACATCGCCGGCGTCTCGGCAAGGCACGCCGCGTGCGCCCACGGGCACCGCGGCGCGAACGCGCAGCCCGGCGGCAGTTCGTGGAGCGCCGGCACGTGTCCCTGAATCGGCTCGAGCCGCCGCGTACTGTGCGTCGATCCGGGCATCGCCCGGAGCAGGGCCTGCGTGTACGGGTGCGCGGGCGCCTTGAACAGGCGACGCACCGGCGCTTCCTCGACGACCCGGCCGGCATACATGACGGCGACGCGATCGGCGGTGTGCGCCACGACGCCGAGGTCGTGGGTGATGAGGAGCAGGGACAGGCCGAAGTCCTGCTTCAACTGCCGCAGCAGGTTGAGGATCTCCGCCTGGATGGTGACGTCGAGGGCCGTGGTCGGCTCGTCGGCGACGATGAGCGCGGGCCGGCAGCTCAGGGCCAGCGCGATCAGGGCGCGCTGGCGGAGGCCGCCGGAGAGCTGGTGCGGGTACTCGGCGAACCGCCGCGCCGGGTCGTCCATGCGGACGGTGGCGAGGAGCTCGATCGCCGCGGCGCGCGGGTCCGGGCCGCCCTGGCCGTGTACCGTCATCGCCTCCATCAGCTGGCTGCCAATGGTCCGCACCGGATTGAGCGCGCTCATCGGCTCCTGGAAGATCAGCGAAATCTTGGCGCCGCGCACGCGCTCCATCTCGCGCTCCGGCAGGTCCATGAGGTTCCGGCCGTCGAGGCGGATCTCGCCGCTCAGGATCCGACCCGGGGGCGGGACGAGGCGGAGCAGCGAGTACGCGGTGAGCGACTTGCCGCTGCCCGATTCACCGACCAGCGCCAGGGTCTCGCCGCGGGCGATGTCGAAGCCGACGTCCTGCACGGCCGGCAGCCAGCGGTCACCGGACGGAAAGGCGGTGGTCAGATGCCTCACGGAGAGCAGGGACATGGCGAACTCGGGGGCATCCTAGCACTCGATCTTCGTCGGCCGCGGCGGTCGTCTTGCCATGACGTGGCGCGGCCGATACAATCGGCCGAGATTCCGTCATCAACCTCCAAAGACGCCTCCTCTCATGAACAGCAGATGGCGCCCGACCGCATCGATCCTTCCCGCAGATCGTGTGTGTCTCGTCGGGCTGCATGCAGGGTTCGGACCTGTGTGCCGGAAGGGAGACCAGTATGGACGACACCGTGAATCGACTGGCGAAGGAACTGGCGGATGCCATGGCCGACGCCGTGGCCGCTGATCCACGTGTGGAGGCCTGCCGCGCCCGCGCGCGCGAAGCCGGCTTCGACCTGCGGGTGACGCTCGATGCCGAGATCGGGTTCGCAAGCCGGTCTGGCAGGAAGACCAGGAGCAAGGTGGCGCTCGCGCGCGCCTCGCACGCCACGCGGCACGTGGCGATGACCGACAACGATCGGCGGTTCCTCAAGTCGCTGCGCATCGCCCCCGATGCCGCGACCGAAGAAGTCTAGCGAGGGCGCCTGTCTGAGGCGCTCCCGCCACGGGCCGGCCTTCGGCCATCGGCCTTGGGCCGTCGCTACATCAACAAAGGGCCGCCACGATTCTGGCGGCCCTTTCTCGTAGCCCGTAGGCTGTAGGCTGCAGGCTACCTGAGGTGCTGGTGGTAAGGTGCGTTCCCCGACCTGTCCGCCGTAGCCTTGGCGGAGGTGGAACGCGCCTGACGGTGGTGGCCGGTCTGGGACAGGCCGACCCTTGTCGGACCCTGCGCCTATTCGATCAACGTCTTCCCGGTCATCTCCGCCGGCGGCGTGATGCCGAGCAGCCCGAGCAGCGTCGGCGCCACGTCGGTCAGGGCGCCGTCGCGCAGCGTCTTGCCGGCGACATCGGGGCCGACCAGTACGACCGGCACCAGGTTGGTGGTGTGGGCGGTGTGCGGGGCGTTGAGCGTGTAGTCCCACATCTGCTCGGCGTTGCCGTGATCGGCGGTCACGATTGCCGTCCCGCCGGCGGCGAGCAACGCGTCGATGCACCGGCCCAGGCAGGCGTCGACCGCCGTGATCGCCGCGATGGCCGCGTCGAGCTTGCCGGTGTGGCCGACCATGTCCGGATTGGCGAAGTTGCAGATGATGACGTCGTGCCTGTGGTTGGCCACGCTGTCGACGAACGCGTCAGCGACACCTGACGCACTCATCTCCGGCTGCAGGTCGTAGGTGGCGACCTTGGGCGACGGCAGCAGCACCCGGTCCTCGCCGGTGAACGGCGTCTCGACGCCGCCGTTGAAGAAGTACGTGACGTGCGGGTACTTCTCGGTTTCGGCCAGGCGCATGTTGGTCAGGCCGTGCGCCTGCAGCACCTCGCCGAAGTACTGCGTCGCGGCCTGCGGCGGGAACGCGATCGGGTACGGGTAGGTCGCGTCGTACTCGGTGAACGTCGTCAGCTGCACCTTCGGCCGGGTGCCGGTGGGGAAGCCGTCGAAGTCGCCGGCGAGCAGCGCGCGGATGATCTGCCGGGCCCGGTCGGCGCGGAAGTTGAAGAAGATCACCTGGTCGCCGTCGGCCAACGGGCCGACCGGCTGGCCGGCTGCGTCGACGATCGTCGACGGCAGGATGAACTCGTCGGTGACGTTCTTCGAATACGACTCCTCGATGACCGTGGCGGCGGCCGAGCCTGGCGGCGCCGTGCCGGTCACGATCGCGTCGTAGGCCAGCTTGACGCGCTCCCACCGCTTGTCGCGATCCATCGCGTAGTAGCGGCCCGACACGCTGGCGACCTTCGCACCGGTTTCGGCGAGCACCGCCTCGAGGTCGCGCACGTAGCCGCGGCCGCCGGTCGGCGACGTGTCGCGCCCGTCGGTGATGACGTGGACGAAGACCTTCGGCGCGCCCAGTTCCCTGGCGAGGCGCAGCAGCGCGTGCAGATGCGCCTGATGGCTGTGCACGCCGCCATCCGACAGCAGGCCCAGGAAGTGCACCGCCTTGCCGTCGGCCGCCGCCTTGGCGATCGCGTCGCGCAGCGCCGGCGTCTGCGCGAACGTGCCGTCGCTGATCGCCTTGTCGATCCGGGTCAGGTCCTGGTAGACCGTGCGCCCGGCGCCGAGGTTTGTGTGGCCGACCTCGGAGTTGCCCATCTGCCCGGCCGGCAGGCCGACGGCCTCACCGGAGGCCTGCAGGGTGGCGTGCGGACAGGTCTCCCACAACTTCGTGAAGACGGCGGGCCGGGCGAGCTTGACCGCGTTGTTGTCGGTCTCGTCGCGCAGGCCCCAGCCGTCCAGGATGATCAGCGCCACGGGGGCGCGCTGGCTGGGCATGACGTCCTACTTCAGGGCCTTGATGGCGGCCTTGCCGGCGTACGTGGCGCGGCTGCCGAGTGCCGCCTCGATGCGCAGCAGCTGGTTGTACTTGGCCGTGCGGTCGCTGCGGCTGGCCGAACCGGTCTTGATCTGGCCGGCGCGCGTGCCAACGGCGAGGTCGGCGATGGTGCTGTCCTCGGTCTCGCCGGAGCGGTGCGAGGCAATCGTCGTGTAACCGGCGTCCCACGCGATCTTCATCGCGCGCAGCGTCTCGGTGACCGAGCCGATCTGGTTCAGCTTGACGAGCAGCGAGTTGGCCACGCCCTGCGCGATGCCCTCGCCGAGGATCTTCGGGTTGGTCACGAACACGTCATCGCCGACCAGCTGCACCTTGTCGCCGAGTTCCTGCGTGATCAGCTTCCAGCCGTGCCAGTCGCTCTCGGCCAGGCCGTCCTCGATCGAGCAGATCGGATACTGGCGGACCCAGTCGGCAAACAGCTCCACCATCTGCTCGCTCGAGCGGGTGGGCGAGCCCGACTTCTTGAACACGTACTGGCCGTCCTTCCACAACTCGCTGGAGGCCGTGTCGAGCGCAATCCAGACCTGCTCGCCGGCCTTCAGGCCGGCCTTGGTGATCGCTTCCATCACGACGTCGAGCGCGTCCTGGTTGCTCTTCAGGCTCGGCGCGAAGCCGCCCTCGTCGCCGACGCCGGTCGACAGGCCGCGGCCCTTGAGGATGCCGCGCAGCGTGTGGAAGATCTCGGTGCCCCAGCGCAGCCCCTCGGAGAAGCTCGGTGCGCCGAGCGGCATCACCATGAACTCCTGGAAGTCGACGCTGCTGTCGGCATGCGCGCCGCCGTTGAGGATGTTCATCATCGGCGACGGCAGCAGGTCGGCATGGCCGCCGCCGCTCATCGCGTGGCGCAGGGCCCCGATGTACTCGTAGAGCGGCACCTGCTTCTCGTCGGCGCCGGCGTGGAGCGCCGCCATCGACACACCGAGGATCGCGTTGGCGCCGAGCCGGCTCTTGAACTCGGTGCCGTCCAGGGCAATCATCGCGTCGTCCAGCGACGTCTGATCGAAGTCCTTGCCGACGATCGCCTGGGCGATCTCGCCGTTGATGTTGGCGACCGCCTTCTGGACGCCCTTGCCGAGATAGCGGCCCTTGTCCCCGTCGCGGAGCTCGAGCGCCTCGCGCTCACCGGTCGAGGCGCCCGACGGCACCGCCGCGCGCCCGAACGCGCCGTTGTCCAGCGTGACGTCGACTTCGACGGTGGGATTGCCGCGCGAGTCGAGAATCTCGCGTCCGATGACCTGCGTGATGATCACTGTCTGGAACTCCTATGACTGCTGATCGGAAGGCGCATTCCCCGAACGCGCCTGTCAGGGCCGCTCGGGGAGCGGCCCCTACCTGCGTGAAAAAAGATCCCGACGTCCCCTGTCCCCAAGGCCCAAGCCCCAAGGCCCGGCCTCTATGAGTGTCCTCGCGCGTCCGCTTCCTGCTCGCGCAGCCGCTGCTCGCCCTCCGGCGTCTGGATGAAGGGCTCGTCGTCGGTGGTCACCACCACGACGCCCTTGGCCGTCACCGTGTGCCGCTTGCGATCTTCGTCGAGGTTGTAGCCGATGACCGCGCCCCGCGGGATGAACACGTCGCGATCGATGATCGCGTTGCGGATGCGCGCGTGCCGGCCGACGCGGACGCCGGGCATAAGGATACTGCGGTCGATGTCGCAGTAGCTGTGGACGCGGACGTTGGGGCAGAGGATGCTGCCGCGCACGCTGCTGCCCGACACGATCACGCCGGCCGAGATGATCGAATCGAGCGCCTGGCCGCGCCGGCCCTCGTCGTCGAAGACGAACTTGGCGGGCGGCGCCTGCGGCATCCACGTCCGGATCGGCCATTCCGGGTCGTACAGGTTGAAGTCCGGGTTGACCTGCACGAGGTCCATGTTGGCTTCGTAGTACGCGTCGAGCTCGCCGATGTCGCGCCAGTACTTGTTGGCCTTCTTGTTCTCGTCCGAGAAGCGGTACGAGTACACCGGCGCGTGGCCGATGAGCGACGGCAGGATGTCCTTGCCGAAGTCGTGCTTGCTCGGATCGCGGCCGGCATCGTCCTCGAGCGCGCGGATCAGCACGTCGGCCTCGAACACGTAGATGCCCATCGACGCGAGCGCCACGCCGGGCATGCCCGGAATCGGCTTGGGTGCGGCCGGCTTCTCCTCGAAGCCGACGATCCGCTCCTCCTCGTCGACCTGGATGACCCCGAAGCGCCGCGCGGCTTCGTCCACCGGCACCTCGTAGGTCGCGACCGTCGCGGCCGCGCCCTTCTCGATGTGCCATCGCAGCATCTTCGAGTAGTCCATCTTGTAGATGTGATCGCCCGAGAGGATCACGACGTGCTTGGGCGCTTCGCGCACGACCGAGTAGAGGTTCTGGTACACCGCATCGGCGGTGCCGAGGTACCAGTTGTCGCTCACCCGCTTCTGCGGCGGCAGGATCTCGATGAACTCGCCGAGCTCCTCGGCCACGACGCTCCAGCCGAGTCGGATGTGCCGATTGAGCGAGAGGCTCTTGTACTGCGTGACGATGTAGATGCGGCGCAGGCCGGCATTGATGCAGTTGCTGAGCGTGAAATCGATGATCCGGTAGGGCCCGCCGAAGTACACGGCCGGCTTGGCGCGCTCCTTCGTGAGCGGAGAGAGCCGTTCGCCCACTCCACCAGCCAGGACGATCACGAGCGAGTCGTTGAGCATGGACACGGTCCCGTGCGCGCCGCCCGCGCCGTGCGGGTGCGCGCCCTTGGCCCCTCGTGGGGCGGAAATGCGCGACCGCCGTCCGGACCCTCGGTGGGCCGTCGGGCGCCCCGCGTAGCGTAATGGGCGATTCTATCCACCCTGAATCACGAACAAGGGCGAAAAGTACAAATTCGCCCTTTCGCCTTTTGCTGTTTTGGTCTTGGCCCGACTCCATCGACCACATATGATTTGGCGTTTGGGAGAGTTCGCATGCGACTGACCGCTCAGATGACGTGGCTGCCCGTGGGGCTCGCCCTCGTGCTTGCCGCCGCCCCGCTGGCGGCGCAGAAGAAGGACGGCAAGGACGCGCCGGCCGCCGACCCGAAGCAGTTGACGGTGGATGCCCTGGTCGGGGCGACGAACGAGGCGATGAAGGGCGCCGCCGGCACCGCCGTGTTCACCGCTGATCCGGTGGCCCGATCTGTCGTGCCCGACCCCGCCACGACCGTGGCGATGACGCTCGACGTGGACTACCTGAAGGCGTCCGACAACAAGATCTACGCGCCGTTCACGGTCACGCTGCAGCCCGGCGTCATCGGCCAGGGCGCCAACCTCGGTGTCTACATCCGGCTGACGCCGCGTGGTGCCGCGCCGCCGGCCGCCCCCCCGGTACTCGACGAAAAGGCCCGGAAGGAAAAGGAAAAGCAGGACAAGAAGAAGAAGAAGGGCAAGGAAGCCCAGGACATGGCCGGCCAGGCCGTTTCGGGCGTCGAGTACCCGTGGGAGGACTACTACGACCTCACGGCGACGCCGCGCGGCGCCGGTGGTCCGCTGAGCTTCAGCCGTCCGTTCAGCGTCGAGGCCGGCGATTACGACGCCTACGTCGCCGTGCTGGTGAAGGACGCGGCCGCCGCGCCCGGCCCGGTCAAGGTCGCGGTGCACAAGGCCGAGATCTCCGTGCCGAACTACTGGAGCCCCGACTTCCAGCTCTCGAGCGTGTTCCTGGCCAACAAGGTCACCCCGCTGACGGAGATTCCAGCGGGCGAGGCCCAGAAGCTGAAGCCGTATGTCATCGGCAACCTCGAGGTCACCCCCAGCGTCGATGGCAAGTTCACCAGCGCTGAAGAACTGGCGGTGTTCTTCATCATCTATGGCGCGCAACTGGGCGAGGACAAGAAGCCGGACGTGACGGTCGAGTGGCAGCCGTACAAGAAGGGCCCGCTCGGCGAGTCGAAGTTTCGCGGCGTGGAGCCCCAGAAATTGAACAGCCAGACGCTGCCGCCGGGGTTCGACACCGCCCAGGGGCACCAGTTGGTCGGCAGCCTGAACGTGCCGATCGCGGCGTTCGAGGCCGGGGACTACCGCCTGAGCATCAAAGTGACGGACAATAAGACCGGCAAGTCCCTGACGCACGACGTCGCCTTCTCCGTCGCCGCTTCGTAAACGCGCGGCGGAGGCGCGGCTGCGGCCGGCCTTCGGGCCCGCGCCGGTTGGCGAGCCATTGGAGTTCCCATGTCCCGAACAGTGACGCTGTCGGCGCTCGCGATCGGTCTGAGTCTCGCCTCCCAGGCGGGATCGCAGCCGCTCGTGCACGCCCGCGCGCACGCGGGCGTCGGCTCGGTCGTCCCAGGCGTCGATCTCGTCGCCGGCCGCATCGAGGGCGTGGTCACCGACCAGCAGGGACTTCCCGTGTCCGGTGTCGCGGTCTCGGCGATCGGCCCAGACGCCCTGTTCGGCGTCACCGACCGGGCCGGCCGCTTCGTCTTTTCCGCGGTGCCGGTCGGCACGTATCTGATCCGGGCCCAGCGGGCCGGCTATCGCGCCTCGGCACGCGAGTTCGTCGACGTGGCGCCGGCCTCGAGCGCCCGGCACATCGTGCGTCTCGCCCGGCTCGAAGGGACGTCGTCGTCGCCGACCGAGGCCGGCGCCGCCGATCCGGCGCCGCCCGTGATCGCGGCGGGATTTGCCGGCAGCTCCGCCACCATCGCACCCGCTCCCGGCACCTCGTCGTCGACCGAGGATCACGAGCACTCGCCGCGTCTGTGGCGCCTGCGCCACATGAAGCGCTCGGTCCTGCGCGAGACGCAGGGACAGCTCGCGCTCGACGCCGTGCAGGACGACATCGACTGGCTCGAAGAGCGCTTCGGCGCCACCGCCGCGCGCGAAGCGTCGGCCCGCGGCACCTCGTCGTTCTTCGGCGATGCGTCGCTGTCTGGGCAGATTCAGTTCCTCACGGCCACGGCCTTCGACGATGGCGGGAAGGGCGAGGCGACCGAGTGGGCGCCGGGCCCGGCCGGCGTGGCGTTTGCCACCGTCGGCGCGCCGATCGGCAACACGGGCGCCTGGTCGGTGCGCGGGGCGATTGGCCGCGGCGAGATGTCGTCGTGGATCGTCGCCGGCAATTACCTGCGGCCAGCCGAGTCGCGCCACGCACTCGATCTCGGCGCGTCCTTCGCGCTCCAGAGCTTCTCGGACGACACGCCCGCGGCGCTGCTCAGCGTGCCCGAACGCCGTCGAGCCGCCGGCTCCATCCACGCCTTCGACACCTGGCGCCTGCACCGCCGCGCCGTGGTCACCTACGGCACCCGGTACGCGTACCACGACTACCTCGATCGGCCGACGCTCATGAGCCCGAGCGTCTCCACGTCGGTGTCGCCGTTCGAGAAGACCTGGGTCCGGGTCGCGGTCACCCAGCAGATGCTCGCCCCCGGCGCCGAGGAGTTCGACGCGCGCAATCTGTCGGCCTTCTCGATGCCGCCGCAGCGCACCTTCACGTCGGCCTCGCGCGACGGGCGCCTGAGCGCCGAGCGCACCCGTCATGTGGAGATCGGCCTCGAGCGGCAGGTGGGGCAGTTCCTGCTCAACGTCCGCCGCTTCGAGCAGTCCGTGGACAACCAGCTGGTCGCGATGTTCGGCGTCGGCGCCAGCGGCGCGGCACCCGATCTCGGGCACTACGCCGTTGCCAACGGCGGCAACGTCAACGCCGGCGGCTGGGTGTTCGGCGTTGCGCACGATGCCGGCGAGCGGTTCCGCGGGTCGGTCGAATACACCGTCGCGCGAGCCGAGTGGTTCGGCACCGGCGAACGGGGCCTGATCGCCGTGATGGCGCCGTCGGCCGACCGGGTCGGGCGCGAACGCATTCACGACGTCACGGCGCGGGTCGTCACGAACGTCCCCGAAACCGCCACCCGCGTCGCCGCGACCTACAAGGTCAACTCCGCCTTCGCCCGCCGCAGTCCGCTGCTGGCCGACGCCGCCACCGACGCCCGCTTCGACGTCCAGATCTCGCAGCGCCTCCCGTTCCTCGCTGCCACTGGCGCCGACTGGGAATTCGTCGTGGCCGTCCGGAACCTGTTCCGGGACGGCGAGAACATCGGCTCGATCTACGACGAACTGCTCGTCGTGCGGCCTCCCAAGCGGGTGGTCGGCGGCGTCCTCGTGAAGTTCTGAGCCGGTCTTCACGGTCCCTGCCGACGCTGGACGGGTGCGTTCATGTGCGTCCATGGATGTCGGGGCGCAAGAATCCCTCGAAAATTCCACCTCGATCCATTTATGCGGAGACGCGATCCCGATCGTTGAAGAGACGTCTTCCTCAGAGGCGACTATGCGGAAATCCGGCTGAATTTGCTCTGATTTTACGACTCTTGATCCGCCGGCCGGCCCGCCTCGTCTGGAACATCGTTTGCTACCCCGAGAGAGGGCACCTGCGCGCGCCGGCACTTTGGCCGCGACCAGGTGCCATCACCTCATGACCGACGGACTCTGGCCACCGCCTGCTGAAGGGCCGCGCCGCGTGCAGTGGGGCCGCGCCGCCTTCGCTGTCGGCGTCACGGCCTTCCTGTTGGCGTTGGTGGTGGCCAACATCGCCGTCCGGTTCTCGTGGGCCGAGATCGAGGACGGCATCCTGTGGGAGGCGCGCGCCGAAGGTGTCGTGGCTGCCCGGGTTGGCGACGAGGGTGCGGGCGACCGCGCCGGCATCCAGCCGGGCGACGTCCTCGTGGCCGTCAACGGCCGCGGCATCGATCGAGTCGAGCAGGTGCTCGACGCCCAGCACGGGACGTTGCGCGGCCGGCCGCTGTCCTACGTCGTCTCGCGGGCCGGCGTCGAACGCCCGATGCGGGTCGATCTGGAGGCGCTGCCCGACGGCGCCCGGCTCCTGTACTACGCGCTGGCGGCGGTGGCGATCTTCGCGCTGCTGGTCGGCTGCTCGGTCCGTGTGCAGCGGCCGCGCGACCCCGCCACGCTGCACTTCTTCTGGCTGACCGCCGCCTTCTTCGGCGTTTGCGGCTTCTCCTACAGCGGCCGCCTCGATCGGCTGGACTGGGTCTTCTACTGGGGTGACGTCGTCGCCATGCTGGCGCTGGCGCCGCTGTTCCTGCACTTCGCGCTCGTCTTCCCCGAGCGGCAGGACAGCTGGGCCAAGTCGCCGCGCGGACGACGGCTGGTGCCGTGCTTCTACCTGCCGGCCATCGTCCTCGGCCTGGCCCGCGTTTCGGTGCTCTCGCAGCCCGCATTGAACGGCGACGCGCTCGAGCAGTGGATTGTCGCGCTCGACCGTCTCGAGATGTTGCAGCTCGTGGCCGCGCTCGTCGTCGGGCAGACGGTGATGACGCACACGCTCGGCCAGCTGCGGTCGGTGACGGCGCGGCGCCAGCTGCGGTGGATCGTCTGGGGCACGCTGGCCGGGGCACTGCCGTTTGCGCTGTTCTACGGCCTGCCCTACGCACTCGGCTACCAGCCGTGGGAAGTGCTCGGCGTTCTCGTCGTGCTGCTCGCGCTCGTGCCGCTCGCCTTCGCCTCCGCCGTGGTGCGGTACCGGTTGATGGACGTCGAGGTGATCATCAAGCGGACCGTGGTCTACGCCACGGTGCTCGCGGCGATCGCGACGATCTACACGATCACGCTGCGTCTCGCGAGCGAGATGTTCCTCGGCGGATCCGAGCAGCACAACTCGGTGATCGCCATTCTGGCGACGCTGCTGGTCGTGCTGCTGGCGCCGATGGTGAAGTCGGCCATCCAGACGGCGCTCGACTACGCGCACTACCGCGACCGCTACGACTACCGCCGCGCGCTGCTCGCCTTTGCCCGCGACCTCAACGCCGATCTCGATCTCGATCGGCTGACCGACAGGCTGGTGCAGCGGCTGGCCGACACCTTCGGCGTCGACCGCATCGCGCTGTTCGTGACGGCGGGCAGCGGCGAGGACGCGACGGACGGCTTCCTGGCGCATCGTGCGCTCGGGACGACCGTCGACACGGTGCCGGTGCTGCGCCGCTTCTCGGGCATCGGCACTCGGATCGAGAGCGGCCAGGTCGTGAGCCTGGACGACCCGTTCACGGTGCGCCGGTTCTCGGCCGACGAAGTGCACTTCTGGCGCGACCACGGCCTGCACTACTTCGTGCCGTGCCTCGCCAAGGACGGCCCGATTGCGGTGATCGGCCTCGGCTCGCGTCCGAGCGGTGAACCTCTGAGCTCCGAGGACCTCACCCTGCTCAACGCCGTCGCCGCGCAGGTCGCGACGGCGATCGAGAACGGCCGTCTGTACCGGGCCCTCCGCGAGAAGGCCGACGAACTGAACCGGATGCGCGAGTTCAGCGAGAACGTCGTGCAGTCGCTGCAGGACGGCCTGCTCGTCATGGACCTCGACGGCGTCGTCCTGCACTGGAATCCGGCGATGGACGACATCGCCGGTGTCCCGGCGAGCGCCGCGGTCGGCCGGCGCATCGACGAGCTCTTCGATCCGGAGTTCCTGGCAGCCGTGCGCATGGCGGAGCGGGGCGGCACCGAGGCCGCGACCGTGTACCGTACGCCGCTCGTGTCGCGCCACGCCGACGGCGCCCGCAAGCGCCTCGTGAACGCCTCGATGCTGCCGCTCAGGACCGCGTCGACGCACCAGGCCGGCTCGGTGCTGATGCTCGAGGACATCACCTCGCGCGTCCAGCTCGAGGAGCAGCTGCAGATTTCGGAGAAGATGGCGTCGATCGGCCTGCTGGCTGCCGGCGTCGCGCACGAGGTCAACACGCCGCTGACCGGCATCTCGAGCTTCACGCAGATGCTGCTCGATCAGGCCGATCCCGACGATCCGCGGACCCGGCTGCTCGAGAAGATCGAACGGCAGACGTTCCGTGCCGCGAAGATCGTCAACAGCCTCCTGCACCTGTCGCGCCCGGTGCAGGGCGAGACCGGCCCGGTCGATCTGCACGTGGTCGTCAACGACGTGCTGTCGCTGCTCGAGCATCAGTTCCGGGCGGCGAGCGTCCAGGTCCGCAAGGATCTGCAGGCCGATTCGGCTGCGATCCGTGCCGTCGAACACAAGCTGCAGCAGGTGTTCCTCAACCTGTTCCTGAATGCCCGCGATGCGATGCCCAAGGGTGGGTGGGTGACGATCGCGACCCGGCGCGAGGACGACATGGTCGTCGTGGAGGTCAGCGATACCGGCGCCGGCATTCCCGCCGAGCACCTGGCGCGCATCTACGACCCGTTCTTCTCCACCAAGCCCATCGGGCAGGGCACCGGTCTCGGGTTGTCGATCACGTATGGCATCGTGCAGGAACACGAAGGCACCATCGTGTGCGACAGTCAGGTAGGTCAGGGAACGCGATTCATCGTGTCCTTCCCTGCGCTCGCATCCGCCCGCCCGGAGGCGTCGGGTTCGGGCACGCGCTGAGGCGCCAGACGGAAAGTCCGCAATGTCCACAGCCAGGGGAACGGTCCTCGTCGTCGACGACGAGGAAGTGATGCGCGAGGTGCTGGAGGCGCTCCTCCAGCGCGAAGGCTACGAGGTGCGCCTCGCGGTCAACGGCATGGAGGGGCTCGAGCTGGCCCGCAGCCAGTCGTTCGACGCCGCCATTGTCGACGTCATGATGCCGGGGATGGACGGCATGGCCGTGCTCGCCGAGCTGCGCGGCATGGACGAAGACCTGCCCGTGATCATCGTCACGGCGTTCGGGTCGATCGAGTCGGCGACCTCGGCGATGAAGCGCGGCGCCTTCGACTACATCACCAAGCCGTTCAAGAACGACGAAGTGGCGGTGGTCGTCCGCAATGCCGTCGATCGCACGCGCCTGGCCCGCGAGAACCGCGTCCTCAAGCAGAACCTGCAGACGCAGGGCTCCAAGTTCGCCAACATCATCGGCCGCAGCGGCCGCATGCGGCAGGTGTTCGACCTGGTCATCCAGGCAGCGCCGAGCCGCTCGACCGTCCTCGTCTACGGCGAGAGCGGCACCGGCAAGGAACTGGTCGCGCGCGCGCTGCACAACAACTCGCTGCGCGCCGAGAAGCCGTTCGTGACGGTCAATTCCGGCAATCTCCCGCCGGACCTGCTCGAGAGCAACCTGTTCGGGCACGTCAAGGGCGCGTTCACGGGCGCGGTCGCGCCGAAGAAGGGTCTGTTCGAGGTCGCCGACAAGGGCAGCATCTTCTTCGACGAGATCGGCAACGTGCCGCTCGAGACGCAGGCCAAGCTGCTGCGGGTCATCCAGGAGCGCGAGTTCATGCGCCTGGGCGGCGTCGACACGATCAAGGTCGACGTGCGGATCATCGCCGCCACCAACGTCGACCTGCGGACGATGGTCGACGATGGCCGGTTCCGCGAGGACCTGTACTACCGCCTGCACGTGATCTCGGTCAACCTGCCGCCGCTGCGGGCCCGCAAGGAGGACGTGCCGCTGCTCGTGCAGCACTTCCTCGAGAAGTACGGCGAGGAGAACAACCGGCGCGAGCTCGAGCTGGCGCCCGAGGCGCTCGACCTGCTGCTCGAATACGACTGGCCGGGGAACGTCCGCGAACTCGAGAACGTCATCGAGCGCGCCGTCGTGCTCTGCCCGGGCAGCCGCATCGGCCCCGACCTCATCCCCGACACGGTGCGGTCGACCCGCCGCTTCCAGATTCCCAACTTCGTGCTGCCGCCCGAGGGCATCTCCTTCAAGGAGGTGACCGGGGACTTCGAGCGCCGCCTGATCGAAACGACGCTCGAGGCCGCCGGCGGCGTCCAGAAGCGCGCCGCCGAACTGCTCCACATCAAGCCGACGACCCTCAACGAGATGATCAAGCGGTACGACATCCGCCCGCGCCGGAAGAAGGGCCAGGCCGACGAGCCGGAACCGGTCAGGTGAGCAGGTCCTGACGTGTTCTTCCGCCAAGTCGTCGACCCCGGGCTGTCACAGTACGCCTACCTGATCGGCTGCCAGCGCACCGGCGACGCGTTGCTCGTCGATCCGGAGCGCGACATCGATCGCTACGACCGGCTGGCCCGCGACGAGGGCTTCCGGATCACCACCGTCGCCGAGACGCACATCCACGCCGATTTCCTGTCCGGGGCCCGCGAGTACGCCGAACGCGACGACGTGCGCATCGTCCTCTCGAAGGCGGGTCCGCCGGAGTGGCAGTACGGGTGGACGGGGACGGGGCGGGCCGCGTATCTGCTCGTGGGCGGCGGCGACAGGTTCCGCGTCGGCGGCATCGAGATCGAGGTCCGGCACGCGCCCGGGCACACCCCCGAGCACATCGTGTTCGTCGTCATCGATCGGGGATCGGGCGCCGACGATCCGATCGGCGTCGCGACCGGCGACTTCCTGTTCGTCGGCGACGTCGGCCGGCCCGACCTGCTGGAGTCGGCGGCCGGCCTGACCGGCACGATGAGGCCCGCGGCGATGCAGCTGCGGACGTCGCTCCAGGGCGTGGCGGCCTGGCCGGACTTCCTGCAGGTGTGGCCCGGCCACGGCGCGGGCAGCGCCTGCGGCAAGTCGCTCGGCGCGGTGCCCACGTCCACGGTCGGATACGAGCGCCGCTTCAACGGGGCGCTCACACTGGCCGTCGAGCAGCCCGGCGCCTTCGTCGACGCCGTGCTCTCGGACCAGCCGGAGCCGCCGCCCTATTTCGCGCGCATGAAGCGGCTCAATCGCGACGGCGCGCCGCTGCTCGGCTCGCTGCCGGCGCCGCCGCGGCTGGACGTCGCGGCAGCGGCTGCCGATCCCGCCCTCGTCGTCCTCGACGCCCGGCCGGACCGCGCCGCCTTCATGGCGGCACACCTGCCGGGCAGCCTGCACGCACCGGTCCGGCAGCTGACGGCCGCGGCGGGTGCGTATGTGGACGCTGACCAATCGGTGGCGCTGCTCTGCGAGCCCGGCGACGTCGACGGACTGGTGAGGCAGCTCGTACGCATCGGCATCGACAGGGTCGCCGGCTGGCTGGCGGTCGAGGACTTCCAACAGTGGCGGCTGGCGGGCGGGCACACGTCGTCGATCGAACGGCTCAGCTTTGCCGAGGCGACCCCGCCGAGTAAGGTAAGCGTCTGGCTCGACGTGCGCGGTGCGGCGGAGTACGCCGAAGGCCACGTGGAGGGCGCGATCAACGTCGCCCAGGGACGTGTGGCGGCGGAATACGAACGCATACCGAAGGGACGTCCCCTGACGGTACACTGCGCGACCGGCGGCCGGGCGGCCCTCGCGAGCGCATACCTGGCCCGTCGCGGATTCGAGGTCCGCTACGTTGACGATGACTTCGCAGGCTGGAGTCAGCGGTCGCTCCAACCGGTGGCCCGCGTGCCACGATGACGCGCGCGGGCGGTCCGCGGCGGGGACCCGTGCCCGGATGCGCGGTGTGCGACGGCGATGATCCGCAGCATCCTGTCGCGCACGCTCATGCTCGTGGCGGTCCCCACGCTCATCCTGGTGGGGTTGCTGATCCTCTTCTGGCAGGCCGAACGCCGTCAGACGGAGGCGCAGCGCCTGTCGCTCCACACGAAGGAAGTGCTGGAGGAAGTGCAGCAGCTCGAGACGGTTCTCAGCGACATCCAGACCGGCATCCGCGGCTACATCATCGTGCGTGAGCCGGTCTTTCTCGAGGCCTACCGCCGGACGCGCGATCAACTCCCGCGTTCGTTGAGCCGACTCCAGACGCTCACGAGCGACAACCCGGCCCAACGCAACCGTGCCGCAGACTTCGCCAGGCGGTCCGACGCCGTGCTGGCGCACTACGAGCGGGCCATCACCGAGGCGCGGGCAGCCGTCCTGCCGATCGAACAGGAACGCGACGTCGTCGTCCACGGCAGGGCGCTGGTCGACGATTTCCGCGCCGCCGTCCGCGAGTTCCGGTCCGTCGAGCAGCGTCTCGACGACGCCCGCCGCGCCGACCTGCGCAGGGCCGGCCAGCGGCTGTTCGCCACCGTGGTCGGCGGCACGGTGGCATCCCTCATTGCGGTGCTGGCCGCCGCGACGTGGTTCCACCGCAGCCTCGCTGCGCGCGTGAACGCGCTGACCGTCGCGGCCCGCGCGCTCGCCGACGGACGCCAGGCACCCGACGTCACGCACACCGACGACGAGCTCGGCGTCGTCGATCGCGCCCTGCGCGAGATGGCCGCCGCCATCGAGGAGCGCCAGGGCGCCATCGTCGGTGCCCTGGCCGATGCCGTGACGCTGTTCTCCGCCGCCGACAGCCATCGCGCCGTCCTCGACGTGGCGGTCGATCGCGCCCTGGCCCTGTCGGGCGCGAGCGTCGCCGTGTGTACGCTCGAATCGGACACCCCGGGCCAGCAGCACGTCGTCGCCGCCCGCGCCTCGGACGCCCACGCCGCGCCGGCGCCGGCGGCCGGGACCGCCTTCACGTGGGATGCCGCAAGCGAGGTGATGCGCACGGGACGGACCGTGCTCGTGAGCGCCGGGGCTCGCGCCGATCGCGAGATGCCGGCGCACGTCGGCGCGGTGCTCGGCGACGGCGACTGGATCGGCGCGCCGCTCAGCGACGACCGCCGGACGCCATTCGGCGTGCTGCAGGTCGCGGCGCCACCCGGGCAGGTCTTCCGCGAGGACGATGCCGACGTGGTCGAGACGCTGGCGCGGGCCGCGACGGTCGCGCTCGCGCTCGAGCGGTCGCGGCAGCGGCTCGAGGCACTCAACGCGGACCTGGCGCTGACCAACCGCGAGAACGAGCTGTTCATCTACAGCGTGTCGCACGACCTGCGGTCGCCGCTCGTGAACCTCGAAGGGTTCAGCCGCGAGCTGACGATGGTCACCGACAACCTGCGCACGATCCTCGAGGGGCCTGGCGTGCCCGACGACGTGCGCCGCAAGGCGCTGCCGCTGATCGAGGACGACGTCGGCGAGTCGGTCCGCTTCATCCGGACCGCGGTCGGCCGCCTGGCCGCGATCATCGACGGCCTGCTGCGGCTGTCGCGGGCCGGGCGGGTCGAGTACCGCATCCAGCCGCTCGAACTCGATCGCATCGTCCAGCGTATCGTCGACGCGATGCAGTCCACGTTGGCCGCCGCGCAGGGCGAGGTGACCGTCGGCCAGTTGCCGACGGTGGCCGGCGACGCCCTGGCGCTCGAGCAGTCGTTCGCCAACCTGATCGGCAACGCGGTCGCGTACGCGCGGCCCGGCGTGCCGGCGCGGATCGACCTGGCGGTCGAGGACGACCTCGCCCGCGATCCGCGCTACACCGTGATCCGGGTCAGCGACAACGGCCTCGGCATTCCCGAGGCGCATCTCGATCAGGTGTTCCAGCCGCTGCAGCGCGTCCATCCGGGCGTTGGCCGCGGCGAAGGCATGGGCCTCGCCATCGTGCGCCGCATCGTCGAGCGGCACGGCGGACGCGTCTGGGTGCGTTCGCAGGTCGGGGCCGGAACGACGTTCTATGTCGAACTGCCACGCCAGCCCGTGGAGGGGGCTGCCGATGTCTCGTGACGCAATCACCATCCTGCTCGCGGAGGACGACGATGGACACGCCGTACTGGTGGAGCGCAACCTGCGCCGGGCCGGGGTGTCGAACCGCATCGAACGGATGCGCGACGGCCAGGACGCGCTCGACTACCTGAACGCCCGCGGTCCGCACCTCGGGCGTCAGCCGGGCGGCCCGCTGCTGATGCTGCTGGACATCAACATGCCGCGCGTCGACGGCGTCGAGGTCCTGCGCCAGATGAAGGCGTCGGCCTCGACGGCGCGGATTCCGGTGGTGATGCTGACCACGACCGACAATCCGCACGAAGTGGAGCGGTGTTACGAGTTGGGCTGCAGTGTCTACGTCACCAAGCCGGTGACCTACGACGAGCTGTCGGAGGCGATGCGTCGCCTGAGCCTGTTCCTCTCGATCGTGACGGTGCCCGACGAGATGGCTCTTCGCGGTGGAGGCCTGCCGGCATGAGCCGACGGCCCGAGCGTTCGCGCATCCTCATCGTCGAGGACGACGAAGGCGTCGCGCGGTTGGAGCGCAAGCAGCTGGAACGGGCCGGATACGAGGTCGTCACCGCGACGACGACGCGCGAGGCCCTGGCTCATGTCGAGGGCGATCGCATCGCGCTGGTGCTGCTCGATTACCACCTGCCTGGCGAGCCGGACGGCTTGCGCTTCCACGAACACCTGCAGCGGCTCGGCCACGGCATGCCGGTGATCCTCGTGACCGGCCGCAGCGACGAGGGGACGGCCATCCGCGCGCTGCGGGCCGGCGTGCGCGACTTCGTCACCAAGAGCGCCGAGTACATCGAGTATTTGCCGGAAGCGGTGACCCGGGTGCTGGCGCAGGTTCGCACCGAACAGCAGCTGGCCGAGTCGGAGGCCCGCCTGGCCAGCCTGATCGCCGCCGCGGAGGATGCGTTCGTCGTGGCCGAGAGCGACGGCCGGATCTCGATGCTCAATCCGGCCGCCGAGCGCGCCTTCGGGATCACCGAGCTCGCCGCGCGCGGCCGCGCCATCGGCGACTTCTGCGAACTGCGGCGCGAGGGCGATGGCTACGTGCTCGGCGACGAGGGCTGCCGGGCCGACGGCACCCGCTTCCCGGTCGAGGGCACGGTGTCGCCCGTCCATCTGCCGCGGCGCGAGTTCCTCACGGTGATCCTCCGGGACGTCACCGAGCGCCGGGCCAACGAGGACCGGGCCCGCAAGCTGGAATCGCAGTTGCTCCACGCCCAGCGCATGGAGGCCATCGGCCGGCTGGCCGGCGGTGTCGCGCACGACTTCAACAACCTGCTGACGGTGATCTCCGGTTACAGCGAACTGCTGCTGAACGAGCTGAAGGCCGACGACAGGCTGCGCGACGCCGTCATCACGATGCGCGACACCGGCGAGCGCGCCGCGGCACTCACGTCGCAGCTGCTGACCTTCAGCCGGGTGCAGACGGCGTCGGCCGCCAAGCTCGATCTGAACTTCGTGGTGACCGATTTCGCGCGCATGCTGCGACGCCTGATCGGCGACGACATCGACCTGGTGCTGCGCCTGTCGCCGGAGGAGTGCCCGGTCGTGGCCGACCCGCGGCACGTCGAGCAGGTCGTGATGAATCTCGTGGTCAATGCCAGGGACGCGATGCCATCGGGCGGCACCGTCGTCGTCGAGAGCGACGACGTCTGGCTGGGCGGCGATGGCGTGCCGGCGCCGGCCGGCGTCGGTGCGGGCCGTTACGTACGGCTCCTGGTGAGCGACACCGGCACCGGGATGACCGAGGACGTGCGCAGCCGCATCTTCGAGCCGTTCTTCACGACCAAGCAGGCGGGCAAGGGCACGGGACTCGGGCTGTCGACCGTCTACGGCATCGTCCGGCAGCTGAGCGGCCACATCGACGTCTACAGCGAGGTCGGGCAGGGCACGGTCTTCAAGATCTACCTGCCGTGGGCCGGCGACGGGGCGACCGCCGCGGCCGGCACGGGGCAGGCGGCTGCGTATCCGTCCGGTCACGAGCACGTGCTGGTGGTCGAAGACGATGCGGCGGTGCGCGAGATCATCGGGCACGTCCTGTCGACGCACGGCTACCAGGTGACGCCGGCGGCCACCGCCGCCGCGGCGCTCGCGCACGTGCAGACCGGCGCGGCCGTCGACCTCGTCGTCTCCGACGTCATGATGCCGGGCATGTCGGGGCCGGCGATGGTCGAGACGATCACGCGGCTGCGGCCGTCGGTGCGCGTGCTCTTCCTCTCGGGCTACACCGAGGAGGCGAGCGCGCTCACGGGCCTGCGGCCGGCACACGTCGCCTTCCTGCAGAAGCCGTTCTCGTTCAGCGCGCTGCTGTCGAAGACGCGCGAGGTGCTGCAGGGCTCGTCGCGCCTGTGAGGCCGCCGATCAGCCGGTCGTACTTGCCGAGGATGACCTCCCAGCGGTAGTGCGCCTGCACGTAGGCCCGCCCGTTGCGGCCCATCTGGCTGCGCAGGCGTTCGTCGGCCATCAGCAGCGACAGCGCCTCCACGAACTCGTCGCGATCGGCATAGAACAGGCCGGCGTTGCTCCGCAGGCAGTGCTCGACGAGCACGTCGGCGCGGGCGTTGCACAGCACCGGCGTGCCCATCGCCATCGCTTCGAGGGCCAGCAGCGAGAGACTCTCGAGCGGCGACGGCACGATCACGACATCGGCCGCGTCGAGAGCCTGCAGGCGTTCGGCTTCGGGCAGCATGCCGGCGAAGCGGAGCCACGGCGTCTCGGGGATCGGCATCAGCTTGGCGCCCATCAGGGCGAGCGATGCGTGGCCGCCGCCGGCTCGATAGGTGGTGAAGTACTCGAACAGCTCCTCGCAGCCCTTGCCTGGATCGATGCGGCCGCCATACAGCGCGAGCGGTCCGAACAGGCGGTGGCGGCGGCGGAAGATCTCGCCGATGCCGCGCTTGCGATCGGCCATCGGGCGGCTCGGCCTCGGCCCCCGCCCGCGTCGTCCGCGGGCGACGCCGTCCTTCTGGGTCGCCTCGGCCGGATCCGGGTCCTCGGCGTCCTCGGGCACGAGCGGCCCCTCGAGCGGCGCGTCGACGCCGCGCCGCGGCTTGCCCTGCCCGTCGGTGTCGAGCAGATCGACGCCGCAGCCGACGGTCTCGTCGACGATCGTCCGGATGTCGAAGGTACGCGACAGGAACGTCTTCTCGGCCTCGGTGTTGAAGGCGACGGCGTTGGCGGCGGCAAACAGCTCGCGGTAGATGCCGAGGTGGATTGCCGGCTCGTCGTGCGCGGTCGGCACGAGGATGCTCTTGCGCGGGGCGATCTGCAGGCCGAGCACGGTCGGCGCATACAGGTAGGTGAAGAAGATCAGGACGTCGTACTGCTGGTGCTGCTTCTGCAGGTACTCGAGCAGCGGCGGGCACCACGGCCCCTGTTCCTCGAGCCAGCGCAGTTCGTCCTCGCGCGTGTGCGGATAGTTGAAGATCCAGTCCGAGTAGCGGTTGAAGGACTCGAGGTCGCGGGTGCGGGCATTGGCGAAGCGCCGGACGTTGACGCCGCGGACGCGATCGAGCCCTTCCGGGTACTCGTTCTTCCAGGTGGTGTACTCGCGTGCGCAGGTGGTGAGCACGTCGACCTGGTGGCGGGCGGCCATGCGCTCGGCGATGAGCCGGCAGTGGTACTCGGAGCCGCCGAGGATCTCGGTACCGTAGCGCTGAATGATGAACGCGATCTTCACGGAGTCGTCCTGTGTGATCGGGAAATGTCAGACGAACGGCGCGAGCATGCCGTCCAGGTGCGCGTGCAGGCGGGCGGTGCTGAACGCCGCGAGGCGCGCGTACTGACCGGCGATGATGTCGGCGCGCAGCCGGTCGTCGTAGGTGAGCCGCCCCATCAACTCGGCGGCGTACTCGAGATCCTTCGGGGTGAACACGATGCCCGCCCCACCCATCGTCTCGGGGACCGCGGCGGCGCCGTACGCGAGCACCGGCACGCCGGCCGCCATCGCCTCGAGCAGCGGTACGCAGAACCCCTCGTGCTCGCTGAGCGACACGTACACGCTCGAGTACCGGTAGAACGCGGCGAGGTCGGCATTGGGCACCGGCCCGGTGAACCAGAACCGATCGGCAGGCATCCGGTAGCGTTCCATCAGGGCACGGACGGTCGCGTAGTACGACGGCACCGCGTCGGTACGGCCGACGAAGATGAACCGGTAGCGGCTGTCCACGTAGCGCTTGTAGTGCTCGGCGAGGCGGATGTGGTCCTCGATCTTCTTGTTCGGGGCGATGCGGCCGACGAACAGGAAGTTTACCAGCCCATCGGCGAGTACTTTCTCGAGGGCCGGCCGGCGCGGCGCCGCCGTGATCCGTTCGAGGTCGACGGCGACCGGCATGACGCCAGTCGGCGCGAAGCCGAGCGCGTCGAGCTCGTCGCGGTTGTAGCCCGAGTCGCCGAGCGCCAGGTCCACGTGGCCGACGAGCGTCGCAAGTTCCTGCCGGCCGAGCATCGCCAGGCGGTAGATGTGCGGCGCGTAGTCGGCGAAGAAGTGCGGCGGCGTGATGTTGTGATACTGCAGCACCCGCCCGCCAGGCAGGGTCGCGAAGGCCGCCGTCATCGGCGACGGCAGGGCGAAGTGAAAGATCGTGACGTCGCCGCGTCGGGCTTCGGAGTCGGTGAACGGCCGGATCTCGTGCCTGAGGTCGTCGTCGATGGTCAGCGCGAAGATCTCGGAGGCGTGACCGCGGGCCCGCAACAGGTCGCGGACGCGGCGGGCCGAATCGCCGATCGCGTCGCCCTTGTGCGCCGCCGGCACCCATTGGTGCACGCTGAGCATCACGCTCCGGGGTCCGGGTGCCGGGTACCGGGGACGCCGTCCGCGATCTGCGAGGGCTCATCAGGGGCTTGCCTCGCCGTAGCCGGTGCCTGGGTGTTGGAGGCACCGGCGAAGGCGGGCAAAGCACGGAGTGCCGACGGCCGGTACTGGCGCACTTCCTCCAGCTGCTCCTGCAGCTCGAACTGGTCCCAGAAGTCGAACGACACGGCTGGCGCCACGCCGGCGGGCGCGGCCAGCGCCTCGCGCACGTAGCGCAGCAGGGTGCCGTCGAAGTCCTGCGCGGCGAGCCGCTCCAGGGCCGCGTCCTGCGACGCGAGGATGGCCTCGGCGAGCGCCTCGTCGTCGACGATCGCCTCGATCAGCGAGGCGACGTGGGCCGGCCGCTTGTCGTCGTAGAGCACGCCGCCGCCGTTCATGGTGGCGGGCACGGCGGTGGCGGCATAGGCCAGCACCGGCACGCGCTTGTGGAAGGCCTCCATCAGCGGCACGCAGAAACCCTCGTGTTCGCTGGCGCACAGGAACAGGTCGCCGATGTCGTAGAAGGCCGACAGCTCCTCGTTGCTGACGTGTCCCATGAAGAACACGTCGGGCAGCTTCAACGTCGCGATCAGCTGCTGCAGCATCGCGAAATAGAGGTCGAAGCCGCCGTAGGAGCCCACCAGCAGCAGCCGCGACCGCGGGTTGCAGCGCGTCTTGTAGGCGTGGAAGAAGCGGATCAGGTCGTCGATCTTCTTGTTCGGGATCATCCGCCCGACAAACAGGATGTTCGTCCAGCCGTCGTCGAAGCTGTCGGCGATGGTGCCGGTGGCGGTGGTGTCGAGGTGCACGAAGCTCGGGACCACCGGCAGCACGCCGGTGCGCGGGAAGCCGGCGGCGACGAGTTCCTCCGTGTTGAAGACCGAGTCGCCCAGCGCCAGCACGCAGCGGTCGCGGTAGGCGCCCAGTTCGCGCCGACCCATGAAACACAGTTGCACCAGCAACGGATGCACGCCGATGAAGAACTCCGGCGGCGTGATGTTGTGGTACACGAGCACCATCTTGTCGGGGAGCGCGTAGGCCACCCGGCTGGCCCGCGATCCGATCGAGAAGTGGTGGATGAGGACGTTGTCTGGCGAGCTCTCGTCGATCAGGTCGCGATAGTCGCGCGTCAGGTGTTCCAGGCGCGGGTCGGCGGTCTCGACGAAGATCTCCGACGCGTAGCCGGCGGCGCGCAGCACGCGCTGGATGCCGAGGACTTCGTGCCCGATCGCGTCGCCGTAGCCGAGCGTTGCGAGCACCTGGTGGACCGCCGGCGCCGCCACGTCAGCGCCTCCCCTGCCGCATGGGCGGGTGTCCGCCCTGACGGCGGCGCGAGCCGCGCCGCGGGCCGCGTGAGGACGGCCGCGCCGGCCCACCGGACCCAGCAGGCCCCGACCCGGCAGGAGCAGATCCAACCCGCCCGTGCGCCGTCTGGCCCTTCACCGCGACCGGCCCGTCGGGCAGTCCGTCCAGCACCTCGCGCGCCGGCGGCACCGTGCCGCGCTGGCGCGCCAGCCATCCGGGCAGCGGTTCCAGCGTGGACGTCGCCGCCGGTCCGTCCTGGCGCAATCGATCGAGCATCGCCGCGTACTTGCCGTCGATCACGGGCCACGCGTAGTTGGCCTCGTAGTAGGCGCGCCCGTGCTCGCCGAGCGCCGTCGCCAGTCCCCGGTTGGTCGTCAGCACGTGCAGCGTCTCGGCGAACTCCGGATAGTCGGCGTAGAACAGGCCGGCGTTGCTGCGCAGGCACTGGCCCTGCAGCACGTCGCAGCGCGCATTGGCAAGCACTGGCTTTCCCATCGCCCAGGCCTCGATGGCGACCATCGACAGGCTCTCGTAGAACGACGGCATGATCAGCGCCTCGCAGCCGGCCAGCGCGTCGAACTTGTCCTGGTCCGAGATGAACCCGACGTGGCGGACGAGCGGCGAGTCCGGAATCGGCAGCAGCGCCTTGCCGGCGAGCACCAGCTGCAGCGGCCGGCGCAGCGTGAACTGGAACTGCTGGAAGAACTGGAAGAGCTCGCGGCAGCCCTTGTTCTCGTCGATCCGGCCGACATAGAGCACGAACGGACCTCGGATGTCGTAGGTGCGGCGGAAGCGTTCCGCGCTGGCGCTGGCGGGAATCTCGGATCCCACGCCGACGACCACGCCGGGCACCGAGGCGTTGCCGGCGACCGCCTCGATCATCGCCCGCTCCTCGTGCGAGTTGTACATCAGCGCCCGCACGCCGCGCAGCACCGGCGGGAAGATGCCGAGGCCGATCACCGGATCGCGCTCGGCGGTCGGCACGAGGATCGCCTTGCCGGCCGCGGCGCGGATGCCGTGGTAGCTGTGGTGGTAGCGATAGCTGAAGAAGAACAGGAAGTCGTAGTCGCCGGCGTGTTGCTCGATGTGGGCGACCAGCGACGGGCTGGTCGGGCCTTCCGACTCCAGCCAGGCCAGTTCGTCCTTCAGCGAGTGCGGCGTCTCGAACACGGTCAACGACCGGCGGCCGAAGTCGTCCGGATCGCGCTCGCGCGATACCTCGAAGCGGCGGACGCGCACCGGTCCGACCCGCTCCTCACCGGCCGGCAGTTCGTTGCGCCACGTGACGTAGTCGCGGGCGCACGTGGTGAGGACCTCCACCTCGTGGGTACGCGCCAGCCGCTCGGCGATGTAGCGGGCGTGCAGCTCGGCGCCGCCGTTGATGTCGGCGCCGTAGCGCTGGACGACGACCGCGAGCTTCACGACTGCGAGGGGTCGGATCCGCCGTCACCGGCAGGGGAGGGGCGCGACCCGCTGTCGGCTCGCGCGATCTCGTCGTCGCCACCACCGTCCATCTCGCCGCCCGGCCCGTTCTCGCCGCCGCCCTCGGTGCCTTCACCACCCTCGCCACCAGGGCCACGCCGGCGGCCGCGCCGCCGGCGCCGCCGCCGGCCCGCCTTGTCGGCGTCGTCGGGACTCGCGGCATCGGTGGTCGCCGGCTCCAGCGTCGTCAACGACACCGGCGAGGCGCCCGGCTTGTACTGCACCACGCCCTCGAGCGAGCGCGCCCGGCGCTCGGCGAAGTCCAATCGCGTGTTCAGCGACTCGACCCGCATCTTCAGGTTGCGGTTCTCGATGCTGAGGCGCGTCAGCTCGACGACGACGTTGTTCAGGACTTCGAAGTTGAGCGCGTCGCGCTGCTGCAGGTGATCGCTGACCCGCGCGACGGATCGCGTGAAGTAGCCGTTGAGCGACGCCTGCAGGTTGAGGACGTGGATCAGCGGGTTCGGGTTGATGAACAGCTTCAGGACGGGGTTGAGCCACCGCCGCAGCGTGCGCAGCATGCCGCCGGCGCCGCCGCGCGACGAGGCGTACATCGTCTCGGCATCGAAGGCGTACAGGTCCGGCGCCGCCTCGATGCCGAGCAGCGACGTGGTGGAACGCTGGCGCCGGTACTCGTCGAGCAGGCCGGACCGGACGGCGAGCGGATCGAGGAAGCGTTCGAGCTTCACGCTCGCGAGTTCCTGGATCTCCTCCTCGGTGTAGTCGGCGCCGCGCTTCTCCTTCACGCGGGTGCGGATCTGCCGCATGATTTCTTCGACGTTGACCGAATCGGCGCGTACGGAAAACTCGGACATGGCTGGTGACACTCAGGGCCGGTCGCCGGGTCGGCCGCGTCGGCGGCGGCTCATCGGGCGAACGTCCACGGATGGTAGATCAGCGCGATCGTGGTCGCGCCCCAGAGGGCCACGCACAGCAGCAGGGGCCGGTCGGCGAGCAGGAGCTCGGTCGGACTGCCTCCCTGACTCCGGCGGTGGACCAGGTAAAGGTACCGGAAGATGCCGTAGAGGGGGAACGGCAGTGTGAGGCCGAGCCAGGACGTGCCGAACCGCTCGACCGTGTCGCTGCTCACCGTGTAGAACGCATAGCCCATGATCGTCGAGGCCGAGACGACGCTGATCATCTGGTCGACCAGGTAGGGCGTGTACTCGCCGAGGATGGCCCGGTGCCGCGCCGCATCCTCGCCGAGCAGCGTGATCTCGTGCCGGCGCTTGGCCAGGGCCAGGAACAGGGCGAGCAGGATGGTGCACACGAGCAGCCACTGGCTCACCGGCACCTGCACGGCTGCGCCGCCCGCCGACGCGCGGATGACGAACCCCAGCGCGATCGACAGGACATCCAGGATCACCTGGCGTTTCAGCGCGAAGGAATAGGCCAGCTGGAGCGCGATGTATCCGGCCGCGTGGAGCAGGAACGCCGCGCCCAGCCAGACGGCCGCGCCGAGCGCCAGCGTCAGCAGCAGGGCCGCCGCCACCGCGGCCGTGCCGACGGTCAGGTCGCCGGCGGCGATCGGCCGGTGCCGCTTGAGCGGGTGCTCCCGGTCGGCCGCGCGGTCGACGACGTCGTTGATCAGGTAGACCACGCCCGACAGCGCGCAGAACGCGGTGAAGGCGACCACGGCTCGCAGCACGGACCCGGCGTCGAGCAGCCGCTGTCCGAAGATCAGCGCCGCGAAGACGATCAGGTTCTTGGTCCATTGGGCCGGGCGAAGTGCCAGAAACAGCGACGCCGCGCCCCGGGGGGGCGGCGTGCCCGGTACGTGCGCGGCGGTCAACCCCGTCGGGGCCCCGCCGCCGGGGCGGCCGCGGGGCGGCCCGCCCGGATAAAGGCC
>CBIHOS010000028.1:0-31408 GCA_966211945.1 uncultured bacterium | reverse complement strand
TGCCGTCGCGGTTGTTGTCGTGCGCGACGTACTTGCCCCAGTACATCAGCGGCAGCCGCGCCTCGCCCTGCGGCCGCTGCTTGTTGAAGTAGTAGGTGTCGACCTGCTTCTCGCGGCCGTCCACTTCGATCACCGGCGTGATGAAGGTGATGACGTTCCTGCGGATCTGCTGGACGAACGGCGTCTCCTGGACGATCAGCCGGTACGCGAGCTCCTGCAGCATCTCGGGTCCGCCGTTCTCCGGCGAGTGCATGCCGCTGGTCAGCCAGTAGATCGGTTTGGCGGTCTCGATCAGCGCGCGGGCCTGCGCCTCGGTGGTCCGGCGCGGATCGGTCAGCTGCTCGAGCTTGTCGCGGTACGCCGGCAGCTGCGCGAGCGTGGCGGGATCGGCGATGGCGAGCAGCACCATGTCGCGGCCCTCCTCGGTCTTGCCGATCGTCCACATCGTGGCGCGATCGGAGGCCGTGTCGAGCGCGGCGAAGTAGCGGTGGATGTCCTTCGCATACGTCAGTTCGCCAGGCGTGCCGACGATGCGGCCGTGGAAGGCGAGCGGCGTGGGAACCGTGTCGGAGGCCGGCAGGTGATCCACGAGCTCGGTCGTGATGCGCGGGTCCTGCAGGTGTTCCTTGATCTTCGCCGTGTACTCGGCGTCGACCTTCTGGGCCGGCGCGGGCTTGCGGGACTGCGCCGACAGGCAGGGGCCCAACAGGGCCGCCAGGGCCAGCGCGGTCGTGGCCGCCGCCAGCGGGCGGGGGGCGGTCGTTCTCATTGAGCCTCCTGAATGGGTCGGGACGAGATCAGGCCTGCATGCTAGCGCATGCCTGCGCTGCCGGCCGTGCGAGGCCCGTTCCGTTCGCGGACGCCGAGCGTTAGAAGGAGACGGAGCTCGACCATCCCTTCCGCATGACGCTCACGACCGTTCTGTCACTCGCCCTCGCTCTCACCCTCGCTCCTTCTGCTGCGCCGCAGGCACCGGCGCCCGTCACTGCCGATCCGGACGTCGCGGCTACCGTCAACCGGCTGCTCGGCGGCGCGCGGCATCCCGCGCTGCGCTGGAGCGCCATCAGCGACGTGTCGCGCGATCTGTGGACGCTCTACGACGGTGAGCCCGATCGCCTGGTCTGGTTCGAGGGCAGGCGCGCACTGCCGACGGTCGAGGGCGCCCTGACGGCGATTGCCGCCGCGCCAGCCTATGGACTCGACCCCGGCGACTACGACGCCGCCACCCTGCAGGTGCAGTGGGCCGGCCTGCGCGATCACCCGGCCTCGCCGGCCCAGCGGGCGCAATTCGACGTGGCGCTCACCGTCACGGTCGCGCGCCTGCTGGCGGCCGTGCATCTCGGGCGCGTCGATCCCGACGTCCTCAGCTGGAAATACGCCGGGCCGCACAAGCGGCTCGACCGCGTCGCCTTGCTGCGCGACGCCCGCCTGGGGCGCGGTCTCGGCGACGTGCTGCGCGGACTCGAGCCCACCGTGTCGCACTACGTCCGCGCCCGCGCCGCGCTCGCCGTGTACCGGCAACTCGCCGAGGCCGGCGAACCGCCGGCGGTGCCGCCGCTGCCGCGCGGTCGACGCAAGGTGCTGCCAGGGCAGACGTGGACGGCCGTGCCGCAGGTGGCCGCGCGGCTCCGCGCCGTCGGCGATCTCGTGGCCGATACACCGGCTGCGTCGACGCAATACACGGGGCCGCTCGTCGATGCCGTCAAGCGCTTCCAGACCCGTCACGGCCTCGAGTCGGACGGCGTGATCGGCGCCGGCACGCTCGCGGCGCTGAACGTACCGCTGGCGTCGCGCGTCCGCCAGATCGAGCTGGCCATGGAGCGCATGCGCTGGTTGCCGCTGCTCGCCGATCAGCGACACGTGTTCGTCAACGTCGCGAACTTCCGCCTCTGGGCGTCCGACCCGCTCGCCAAGGACGACCCCCTGCGCATGAACGTCGTCGTCGGCAAGTCGCTGGACCACGAGACGCCGTTGTTCATCGAGCGCCTGGAGTACATCGTCTTCCGGCCGTACTGGAATCCGCCGCGCGGCATCCTGATCGACGAGATCCTGCCGAAGGCGCGCACGGACGCTGGCTACATGGCGCGCCATCGATACGAGATCGTTGCCAGCGGCGCCGATGATGCGGCGGCGCTGCCGGCGAGCGTCGAGAACCTCGACAAGGTCAGGGCGGGCCGTCTCTCTCTGCGTCAGCGGCCCGGGCCCAGCAACTCGCTCGGGCTCGCCAAGTTCATCTTTCCGAACGACGAGCAGGTCTACATGCACGGCACGCCGACGCGCGGCACCTTCGCGCGGGCCCGGCGCGACGCGAGTCATGGCTGCATCCGCCTCGAGGATCCGGCGGCGCTGGCCGCGTGGGTGCTGCGCGACCAGCCCGATTGGACGCGCGCCCGCATCGAGCAGGCGATGGCCGGTGACAAGCCCGTCCGGGTATCCCTGCGGCAGCCGATGACGGTAGTGCTCTTCTACGACACGGTCCACGTCAGCCGGCAGGGTGTCGTGTTCTTCATGGACGACATCTACGGCCACGACGCCGACCTGGACGTCGCCTTGCGGCGCGGCTACCCGTATCCCTCCTTGCGCGACACGGCGTAAAAATAGGTAGGGACGCGCCGCGGCGCGTCCGAAACCCGTCGGCGCGCTCGGCGAGCGCGCCCTACCTCTCGTACCCTGCCGATACCCGATACCCGATACCCGATACCCGATACCCGATACCCGATACCCGATACCCGAGTCATTCCCGAGGTTGCCCGCTCCGGATGTGACCTGTATGGTGGGAAGAGATGCACCGTCGTCGCTTCCTGCGCACCCTGGCCGTGGCCGTCCCGGCGCTCGCCGTCCCCGACCTGCTGTTGGCGGCGCCTGGCACCCCCCGCGTACTGCGGTTCGCCCACCTCCATACGGCCGAGACGCTGGACGTGGAGTACATGGACGGCGCCCGGTATCTGCCCGACGCGCTGGCATCGGTGAACCACCTGCTGCGGGACTTCCGCACCGGCGACATCCACGACATCGACCCCCACCTGCTCGACCTCCTGCACGGCCTGCACGGCAGCACCGGCTCGAGGCGGCCCTTCGAGATCATTTCAGGCTATCGTTCGCCGAAGACCAACGCGATGCTGCACCGCCGCAGCGACGGCGTGGCATCCGGGTCGCTGCACATGCAGGGACAGGCGATCGACATCCGGCTTGGCGACGTGCCGCTGCGGTCCCTGCGCGACGCGGCGCTGGACCTTCGTCGAGGCGGAGTCGGCTTCTATCCCACCTCCAATTTCGTACACGTCGACACCGGTCGCGTCCGCACCTGGTAGTCGCGGCGCGGCACGCGCGTCGTGCGCTATGCTTCGGCCCTGGACGATTCGCCAGCCATGACCGACGAACGTACGCGTCCGTTCGACACGCTTGAAAGTGCCTACGAGTTCGTGGACCTGCTCAGGGGAGCCGCCGACGAGGAATTCGCCCAGATCCTCGAAGAGATCGCGGTGGCGCAGGCCACGCCGGGTGTCGGACGCCGCATCGACGCCCTTCGCCTCGTGAATTACAAGCTGCACGGCTTGCGACAACACCTGCTGGCCAGCCAGATCGCGCTCAACGATCTCCGGATGCTCAGGCGCCTTCTCGTTGCCGAGGTGGCAGGCGAGCCGTCCGACGCCAAGCAGTCCTGAACAGTTCGGCCGATCCCTCCGGCGATGCCGCGCCGATGGTCGAGGCGGTGGTGGCGTTCATCCCACTCTGGTGACAAGACGCCGCAACCGGATCACCGCCGACGCGTAATACGGTTCGTAAGCCGTTGCGCACGCGGCCAACCCGGACGTCGTCGATCGACAGCGGTCCGGCGTGCCGGTTGCAGATGGCCGCGGCAATCGCCCTGCCGTGGAGTGTCGACATGCGGATCCCGAACGTGCTGGCGTGGTGCGTGCTGTCCCTGTGTGCCTGCGGAGCTGCGCCGCGCGGCGCGGTCGCACGCGAAGTCGAAGTCGTCGACCGCGCAGCAGCAGCGGCGCTGACGCTGATGCGCGGGGCTCCCGACATGCTCCGCGCGACCCTGGTCGAAATGTACGAGACATCGCCGACGTTCAGGCGACAGTGCCGGCGGCTTGCCGCAGCCGGGGCCGTGCCGATCCGCCTGCATCTCGATCCGCGCCTGCCGTCCGCGTCGGTGCGTGCGCGCGCCGTGTTCGATCGCCGCCACGGGCGACTCATGGCGGCTGATGTGCTGCTGCCGCCGTCGCGAGACATCGCCGAACTCGTCGCTCACGAGATCGAGCACGTGCTCGAGCAACTGGACGGCATCGATCTCGGGACGCATGCAGGCACGGCTGCTGCCTGGCGTGAGCCGGGCGGCGCCTTCGAAACGGCCCGCGCCCTGGCGATTGGCCGACGTGTGGCGCAGGAGGTGCGGACGGGCACTGCGCTGGTGCTGGTGCGGCGATGAACCGCTTCACGGTTACGGCGCTGCTGCTCGTCTCGCAGGCGACGCAGGCGCAGCCACCGGCCGCGGTGCAGTCGATCGGGCTGGGTGACAGGCAGGTGGACGCATTGGGCCGGCCGGACTGGAGCGTCAGCGCCGACGGCACGCTCGTCGTGCTCTCGTCGCGCGATCCGTTGCTGCCCATCGATCGCAACGGGCTGCGCGACATCTACGTGTTCGACCGTCGATCAGGACAGCTCACGCTCGAAACCGCCGGTGCGGGCGCCGGGGCGTCCGATGGCGACAGCACGATGCCCGACATCGATGGCAGCGGGCGCTTCGTCGTCTTCATCTCGGTCGCCCGCAATCTCGGAGTGGCCCCGGTCGACGCGAGTCTGCCGGCCGTCTATCTGCGAGACAGACGGACGGGCACGACCACCTTCCTGAGCGGGCGTGCCTCGCATCCGACGATCAGCGACGATGGGCGGACCGTGGTGTTCGAATCGACGGGGGCGTGTGGGGCGAACGAGGCTGCCGGCGTTGGCGGCCTGCCGCACGTGTGTCTCGTACGCGTGGATGCGGACGCGCCGGCCTTCCAGGGCGTGGTGCGCACGGATGGGCCCTCGCCGGGACAGAGCGTGTCGCCGGCAGTGGATGCCACGGGCGCACGCGTCGTCTTCACTGCGACGGGCGACCTGACGGCGCGCCCGGATGGGCACGATACCAACGACGTCGGTGACGTCTACCTGTGGGACGTCGTCGGCGGCCACATCACTCTCGTGTCGCGGGCTGGAGATGGCGGACCGGCCAACGGCCGCAGCTATCATCCCGCCATCAGCGCCGACGGATGCCACGTGGCGTTCGCGTCCGAAGCGACGAATCTCGTTCGCGAGGCCCGCTCGTCACGGCCGCAGGTCTACGTGCACGACACCCGGACGGGCACGACGCGGCTCGTGAGCCGCACCGCTGCGGGGCGTCCTGGCAACGGCGCCAGCATCAGGCCGGCGATCTCACGCGACGGCCGCCGTGTCGCCTTCCAGTCGTTGGCGTCCGACCTGCTCGGCTGCCCGCACTGTGCCCGTGCCGAGCCGGACGTCAACCTGCTGTGGGACGTCTTCCTGCACGACCTCGACTCGTCGACCACACGCCTGGCCGCCGCCGCGCTCGATACCGTGTCCGGCACGCACGGGGTCGTCATCGATCGCGACGGTGTCGTGGCCGTGTACGGATCCCGGCAGCCGCGCAACGCCGCAGACGAGCGTGAAGACGTCGATCTCTTCATCGTGTCGGCGGTGCAGAACGAGGCGGCCCGCCAGCAGGTGCCACGGCGCGACCGCTGACGGTCCTGTCGCGGCAGCGTCGCCCGGCTGCGCGCCAATCGCTATCATCTACCGCGTGACGCCCACACGCGTGGCCCTGGTCGTTCGACGTTGCGGCCTGGCGGTGCTCCTGCTGGTCGCCGCGCTCGCGGCGGGCCCCGCCTCGCAGGTCCCACCGCGGCGGCACCTGCTCATCGTCGTCGACGGGCTGCGGCCGGACTACGTGACGCCGGACGTCATGCCGCGACTCACGGCGCTCGGCACGCGCGGCGCCGTCTTCAACCGCCATCACGCCGTGTACCCGTCCGTCACGCGCGTCAACGCCTCGTCGCTCGCCACCGGGGCGTATCCGGCGACGCACGGGTTGATGGGCAACAGCGTGTACTTCCCGCGCGTGGACCCGCTGAAGTTCCTCGACACCGCCGATCGTCACGCGCTCGCCAGAATTGCCGGCGTCGAGGAGCGGTTGCTGACCGCGCCGACGCTGGCCGAGTTGCTGCAGGCGGTGGGTCAGCGGCTGCTCGTCGTCAGCTCGGGATCCGCCGGATCGGCGCTCCTCAACAACCCCACGATCGCCGGCGGCGCGATCCTGCATCCCGACTTCACGCTGCCGGAACGACTTGCCGGCGACATGCGGACACTCGGCGAGCGGCCCGCCGGCGCCGGGCCGACCCCGGCCCGCGATCGATATGCGGTCGACGCGTTCCTGAAGGTCGGGCTGCCTCGCGTCAGCCCTTCGGTCACGGTCCTGTGGCTCGGCGCGCTCGACGCCACGGCCCATGCCAGGGGGATCGGCGACCCGGCCACGGTGGAGGTGCTCAGGCACGTCGATCGCGAGATTGGGCGGATCGAGGACGGGCTCGCCGCGGCAGGGCTCCTGGACGGCTACGACATCTGGGTGACGTCGGACCACGGGTTCTCGACGCACACCGGCGCCGTCGACGTCGCATCGCTTCTGAAGCCGTTCGCCGCCACCTTGCCCGACGGCACGCCACGCATCGTCGCGAGCGGCGGGGCCGTCTACGTGCGCGATGGCGATCGCGCGACGGTGGCCTCGATCGTGCGCGTGCTGCAGCGCACGCCGGGAATTGGCGCGATCTTCACGCAGAGTGCGGTCCCAGGGTCCTTCGATGGCCGAGTCGCCGGCACGCTGTCCTTCGACGTCGCGCACTGGAACCATCCGCGGTCGGCGCAGATCCTGTACTCGCCCGACTGGACGGACGCTGCGAACAGCCATGGCGTGCACGGTTCGGTGGCGGCTGGCGGCGTGGCCGGGCACGGCAGCTCGAGCCCGTGGGACATCCACAACACGCTGATTGCGGCCGGTCCCGATATCGCGCGCGGTGTCGCGATCGACGTGCCGAGCGGCAACGTCGACTTCACGCCGACGTTCCTGACCCTGCTCGGTCTGTCGATCCCGTCGTCGGTGCAGGGCCGTCCGCTGCATGAGGCCCTCGTCGCGACGCCTGGCGCGCCGACACCGGCCGTGCGTCTGTCGGAGCACACGGTACGGACACCGGACGGCGCCTATGCAGTCACGGCCCGGCTGTCGATCGTGCGCGTCGGCAATCGTGAGTATCGATACGTCGACGGCACGACCACGACGCGCCGCTGACTGGCGTGCGGCTGTGGTGGCATGCTACGTGTGCCTGCCGCGTCGAGCCATGTCGCTGGCAGGAGCGCCCCCAGAGGCGCACGACAACGGCGGCGGCGGCGACAGGGGAAGTGGACGATGACGATGCGGCGGACAGGCGAACGACTGATGACGGCGCTGCTGGTTCTGGGAGCGCTGACCCTCGACGTCGCTCTCGAGGCACAGCCCGGTGCCGACGCTCCGCCGGCGGGCTTCACCCGCCTGTTCAACGGCAAGGACCTGAGCGGCTGGCGCGGACGCCCGGGCAAGGGCGGCGTGTTCAGCCCTTACGTCGAAGCGAAGTTCACCGACGCGGAACGCGAGGCGAGGCAGGCCGAGTGGAATGCCGAGCGCGATCGCCACTGGTGGGTGGACGGGACGACGGGCGACCTGGTGACCGACGGCACCAGCGTGCACCTCGCCACGGAGAAGGACTACGGCAATTTCGAACTGCACGCCGAGTGGAAGCTCACCGTGGCCAACGGCGTCACCGGCATCTACCTGCGAAGCTATCCGCAGGTGCAGCTCTGGGACCCCGCCAGCGCGACCAACCAGAAGACCGGCGCCTTCCGCGGCTCGGGCGCGTTGTGGAACAACAACGACGACGACCCGGGCAAGTGGCCGCTCGTGAAGGCGGACAAGCCGATCGGCGAGTGGAACCACCTGCGCGTCCGGATGGTCGGCGAGCGGGTCTGGGTCTGGCTCAATGGCCAGCAGACGGTGGATGGCCAGACGCTGGACAACTACTTCGATCGATCGCAGCCGCTGCTGCCGGCCGGCGCGATCGAACTGCAGACGCACGGCACCGAGGTGCGCTTCCGCAACATCTTCGTCCGCGAACTGGACGCCGACGGCCGTGCGCCCCTGCTCGCGCCCGCCGGACAGGGCCCGGCATCGTCGGGCGGCAGCAGCCCGCCGGCGCCGTTCAACCAGTCGATCCGCAAGGAGGACATGAAGGCCGATCTCTCCCTGATCGCGAGCGACCGCACGCGCGGACGGTTCGTCGGCACCGAGGAGTATGCCTGGACGGCCGAGTTCATCGCCTCGCGGTTCGAGCGCCTCGGGCTGAAGCCCGCCGCGAGTGACGGCTCGTACTTCCATCATTTCAACCTCGTGGCTGCGACACTCGGGCGCGACAACGCGTTGAGCCTGAAGAAGGCCGACAGCGACTGGCGCGGACAGGTCGGGCTGGATTTCTACCCGCACCGCTTCGGCGCCAGCGCACGCGTCGAGGCGCCCGTCGTGTTCGCCGGCTTCGGCATCAGCGCGCCGGCCCTCGGCTATGACGACTACCGCGGCGACGTCGCGGGCAAGATCGTGCTCGTGCTCGATCACGAGCCGGGCGAACGCGATCCGGCGAGTCCCTTCGACGGCGTGGTCACCGCCGAGGCCGCGGTGCCGTTCCGGAAGGTGCTCGCCGCCCAGGCGCGCGGCGCGGCCGGCGTGCTGTTCGTGAGCGACGTCCACAACCATCGCCGCGCGACGGCGTTCACCGCGAGCGCGGCCGCCTACTGGCCGCCGACGCCGCCGCGCATCGACCGCTACGTCCTGCAGGACTACCTGGAGCGCATCCGGATCCCGGCCGCACAGATCTCGCCGGCCGTTGCGGCGACGCTCGTGCGCGGCAGCGGGCGCAGTCTGGAGGACCTGGCGCGCGCCTCCGAGGCGTCGACGGGGACGACGGCCATCCCGCTCACCGGATCGACCGTCGCGCTGGCCACGGACGTCGTGCGGCACGTGATTCCCGATCGGAGCATCCTCGGCGTGCTCGACGGCGCCGACCCGACACTCGCGGGCGAAGTCGTCCTGATCTCGGCGCACCACGATCACAACGGCGCCGACGGCACGCAGGTGCTGAACGGGGCCGACGACAACGCCTCCGGCACGGCGGCGGTCATCGACATCGCCGAGGCGTTCGTGCTCGCCGCCCAGGCCGGCCAGCGGCCTCGCCGCTCGGTGCTCTTCGCCGTCTTCGGCTCCGAGGAACGCGGTCCGTTGATCGGTTCCTGGGCGTACACGGAACGCCCGGCGCGGCCACTCGACAAGACCGTGGCGGTCATCAACATGGACATGATCGGCCGCCACATGGAAGTGCCCAAGGGCGGCGGCTCGCGCTTCGCAGGCCTGCCGGCGCAGACCGCCGAATCGAACCGGAACAGCGTCAACATCATCGGCTCCACGCGGTCGCCGACGCTGAAGGCCGCAGTCGAGCGCGCCAATGCGGCGTTCGGCCTGACCTTGAAGATGGACCTGGACAACAACGCCTCGAATCTCCTGCGGCGGAGCGACCAGTGGCCGTTCCTGCAGCGCGGCGTGCCGGCCATCTGGTTCCACACGGGCCTGCATCCCGACTACCACACCACGTTCGATCGGCCCGAGAAGATCGAGTACGACAAGATGGAGCGCATCGTCCGTCTCGTGCACCAACTGAGTTGGGACCTGGCACGGTAGACTTCCCGCACCGTTCCCTCGCCCTGGAGGCGCCCTTGCGTCCGTCAGTCTCTCGTCGCGCGTTCCTCGCCGTCGCTGGTGTCTCGGCCCATCTCTGGATGCCCAGGCCGGTGCGCGGCTTCGGCACTGCCGAGATCAGGTCCATGGCGGCCGACGACATCGTGAAGCCGGGCCTGTCCAAATGGGAACTGGATACGCCGTCGCTGTGCGTCGACCTCGACGCGATGGAGCGCAACATCGCGACGATGCAGACGGCGATGAAGAAGTTCGGTATCGCGAGCCGCCCGCATGCCAAGACGCACAAGACGTCGGCGATCGCGAAGTACCAGATGAAGACGGGGTCGATCGGCATCTGCTGCGCCAAGCTCGGCGAGGCCGAAGCGATGTTCGCGCAGGGCGTCGACCGGATCCTCATGACGACGGCCAGCGTCTCGCCCCGCCGCATCCGTCGGGCGATGGCGTTGCGGAAGCTGCATCCCCACTTCATCCAGGCGGTCGACTACGGCCCGAACGCCGAGGCGCTCTCCGCGGCCGCCAGGGATGCGGGTGTCACGGCCGACGTCGTGATCGACGTGGCGGTCGGCACACGCACCGGTGTGCCGGCCGGCGCCGAGGCCATCGCCCTGGCGCAACTGGTCGACAGGCTGCCCAACCTGAAGCTGCGCGGGATGCTGTCCTACGACGGCGGCGTGCAGCACGCGAAGGGCTTTGCGGCGCGCCGGCAGCGCGCTCTCGACACGCTCGCGCCGAACGCGAAGACGTTCGAGGCGCTGAAGGCGTCCGGGCTGAACATGGAGATCTTCAGCGGAGGCGGCACCGGCACCTACAACGTCATGCACCAGGTCCCCGGCATCACCGACGTCCAGGTGGGCAGTTACCTGTTCATGGACATGCAGTACCTGGCGATTGGCGCCGAGGACGGCGACCCCGTGTACCGCGACTTCGCGCCGTCGCTGACCGTGCTGACGACCGTCGTCAACCATCGCTTCCCGGGCCGGCTCACGACCGACGCCGGTGCAAAGGCGCTCACGCTGAACACGCCGCGCCCGGGCGTGCTGGGCGAGCCGGGCATGGACTACGTCGCAGGATCGGACGAATTCGGCTCGATCACCATCACGGGCACGCCGTCGAAGGCCTATGCCATCGGCGACAAGCTCGAGGTGATCGTGCCGCACTGCGATCCGGTCGTGAACGAGTACGACACGCTCTACGGCATCCGGAAGGACCGCGTCGAGACGATCTGGGCGATCGAGGGACGGGGGCGGTCGCAGTAGGGCGGCAGACGGAAGACGGCAGTCGGGAGTCGGCAGTCGTAGTGACAGTTGGTAGGGCGCGTTCCCCGAACGCGCCTGGCAGCGACAGTCGGCAGTTGGAGTTCACCGTGGCGCGGCGGGGACTCCGTACGGAGCATCGCCGCCATCGGCGACGTCGATCCGCATCGTGTCGCCGGCCTTCAGCGACAGCGGCAGGCCCTGGACCAGTTCGGCGCCGAGCCGGTCGACGGGCGCGGCGTCGCCGATGCGGACCCGATACCGGCGGTCGTGGTCCACGGTGAACCACTCCGGCCATTCGTTGAGGCGCGGATAGTTGATCGGCAGGTGCAGGAAGTCGCGATGCCGGGGCTGGTCGAAGCGCACGACGCCGGTCCAGGGCGCTTCGGCCTCGATCGCGAAGGACGCCGACCTGCCGTCGCGGGAGGCGCCGAGATGGACGCGCGCGTCCCAGGGCTCGAGGCGCGCGCCCTGCGACTTCCACATCACGTACATGAGGGCGGTGCGAATCACGTTGCCGTCGCCGTGCCAGTCCTCGACGATGCCGGTCGGCCGGATGCGATCGAGCATCTTGGCCACCGCGACGTCGATCTGGTCGCCCAGCGCCGGGTTGGGCAGGCGGTTCATCAGCACCAGCGCCGATTCGATGGCGTCCGAGTACGAGTCGGCGCTCCACCAGGCCACCGGCGGCGTCTCGTCGAACAGATAGTCCGGCGTCCTGACGACGGTCGCGATGGCCCGGTCGACGGCCTCCTTGAAACGCGCTTCGCCGGTGACCATGTACGCGGTGAAGACGCCGTTGAACATGTAGCCCCAGCAGTGGGCGTGACGGGGCGCGAGCGGCTTGCCGGTGGCGATGTCGATGTCGTGGTGCCAGACGCCGTCCGGCGTCCGTCCGACTTCGAGCAGCCGATCGATCATCCTGATGAACGGCTCGCGATACGCCTGCGCCTTGTCCGGCCTGGCGTGCGTGGCGAGGACGAAGGCTTCCGACAGCCCGCCGACGATCTCGTTGCCGTGGTCCGACAGCACGAAGCGTGTCGTCAACGGCTTACGCGTCGTGGTGTCCCAGCGGTCGACCGGCAGGTACTGCGTGGTCGGCAGCATGTCGAGGAAGTAGAAGTCGGCAATCGCCAGCACCTGGTCCCGGTAGGCGGGGTTGCCGGTGCGGAAGTACAGGCGGGTCAGGACCTGCAGCATGTTGCCGTTGATCTCGGCGGTCTGGGCCGGCAGCGTGCCGCGTGCGGTCCGGTAGGGCGCGTGCGTCACGATGTCGCTGGCGATGCCCTCCATGCGGTGGTACCACGGCGTGTCGCCGAACAGCTCGGTGAGCGGGATCAGGCCGTCCTTCATGTACTCGCTGGACCCGAAGATGATCGCGTCCATGTCGGGTGTGGCGCGGACGAACCCCTTGCCGCCGCCGTGCACATCGTCGGAGAGCCGGCCGACCCGGGTGGTCAACAGCGTTTCCTGGCGCAGGATGTCGAGCATCGCGCCGTGATAGGTGGCCGGTTCGGTGAACCGCGCCGCCATCACCATGAACGGGTACAGGTCGGCGGCGGTGTTGGCGACGACCCACGAGGGATCGTACGTGCTGCCCTGGAACTCACCGCGATGCGGCAGCAGGCCGGTGGTCGTGTCACGCCGCGCCAGCCAGGCGTGCATGATGCGCCGGCTGTCGACGAGCGCGCGGGTGGCGCGGCGGCCGTCCTGTCGCGCGCGCGACAGCGGGGCGTCGGGGGCGGCGGCAAGCGCCACGAGGGCGCCCACGGTGAGGCAGACAGATGCAAGCAGGCGAGTCATAGAGGGAAGCCGCTGTCTACTTCCGGACGACATCGCGGAACGAACGCTCCGTCGTGTTCAACGGGTCGGTGGACACCGGATGGTCGCGCCACAGCCAGCGCAGCATCTCGGGCAGCATCGCGCCGCCCATCCGCTGGCCGTGCGTGTTGATGCCCCAGATGTAATTGAGGTCGTACCCCTTCCCGGCCAGCGCGTCTGCCATCCGGACGTTCTGCAGGAACCAGTCGCGCCGCGGGTTGTACTGCCCGTCGCGTCCGACGCCGCGGTTGTCGTTGCGTCCGCCGTTCAGGAAGATTCGCAGGGGCTTCTTCTCGCTCTTCCTGATGATGTCGGGATAGGCGTCGCCGCCGCGGATGTTTGTGTAGCTGCCGACGATGCTCAGGACCTTGCGGAACTGATCGGGGCGGTGCCAGGCGACGGTGAACGCGGCGATGGCGCCGCTGCTCGTGCCGCCGATGCCGCGGCGGGCCGGGTCCTTCGTGATGTTGTAGTCCCTGGCGAGCGCCGGCAGCAGTTCGTCGACGATGACCCGCGCGTACCGGTCGTCCAGTTCGTTGTACTCGGTCGGCCGGTTCGTCGTCTGGTCGCCCCACTGCGCGGGCGTCGGTTCGGGCTGCTGCGGGGTGCGCCCGGGATTGATGAATGCCGTGATCATCACCGGCAGCTCGCGACGGTAGATCAGGTTGTCGAGCACGTTCGGGGCCCGGGCCGATCCGGCCATGTCGATGAAGGCCTGGCCGTCCTGGAAGATCATCAGGTCCGCTTCGACCGCTGGATCGTACTGGGCGGGCACGTGCACCCAGTAGGTGTGCTGCGTGCCGGGATACGACGTGCTGTCCGGCAGGACGAACGGTCCGCGGAGCACGCCCTTCGGCACGCCGTCGCGCTCGAGCGAGTCGGGGCCGAGCGTGTAGAACGCGTTCGTGTCGGGGGCCGGCGCCGCCTGCGTCGCCGCCGGTGGCGGTGCCGTCTGCGCGGTCGTCGCGTGGGGGCAGCCGATGATCGCGCAAACCGCCGGCGCGGCCACCCGGAACAGGATCGTCGTCGTGGTCATGGGGGATGTCTCTGGAGCGCCAGAAGGTACCACGAACGGCGCGCTCGATCGGCGGCCGTGGCCGATGACCTCGGTCCCCGCGCGCCGCCAACGGTGTGACAGTCGCTGACTCTGCCGCTACTCTTGTCGCATGCTCGAACTCATCTCGTCGGCCAATGCCTGGCTCAATGGGTACGTCTGGGGCTGGCCCACCATCGTCCTGCTGCTCGGAACCGGGGTCGTGCTGACGGTCGCCACTGCGGCGATCCAGGTGCGGTACCTCGGGGTGGCGCTTCGGGAAGTGCTCGGCCGGGTGTTCGAGAAGAGCAAGGGGCCCGGCACCGTGTCGCCGTTCCAGGCGGTGGCCACGGCGTTGGCCTCGACGGTCGGCGTCGGCAACATCGCCGGCGTTGCGACGGCCATCTCGATTGGCGGTCCTGGCGCCTTGTTCTGGCTGTGGGTCTCGGGGTTCCTCGGCATGGCCACCAAGTTCGCCGAGATCGTGGTGGCGCTCCACTACCGGGAGCGCGACGACGCCGGCGCGATGCGCGGCGGCGCCATGTACACGCTGAAGAACGGCTTCGGGTTGCCGTGGCTCGGCGGGGTGTTTGCGGGCCTGGTGGCGCTGGCGGCATTCGGCATCGGCAACATGGTGCAGGCCAACTCGGTCGCCGACAGCCTGCGCGCCAGCTTTGGCGTGTCGCCGGCGATCACCGGCCTCGTGATGGCACTGCTGTCGGCGGCCGTGATCCTCGGCGGCATCAAGCGAATCGGCGAGGTGGCCGAGATTCTGGTGCCGGCGATGGCGATCCTGTACCTGGGCGGGGGACTGGTCGTGCTGGTGCGGTACGCCTCGCACATCCCCGACGCCGTGCGTCTGGTCTTCGATGGCGCCTTCACCGGTACCGCCGCTACCGGCGGCTTTGCCGGGTCCACGCTGATGATGGCGCTCCGGTATGGCGTCGCCCGCGGCCTGTTCTCGAACGAAGCCGGCCTGGGCAGTGCGCCGATGGTGCATGCCGCTGCCCAGACGGACCATCCGGTGCGGCAGGGCCTGTACGGCATCTTCGAGGTGTTCGTCGACACGATCCTGGTGTGTACGACGACGGGATTGGTGATTCTCGTGACCGACTCGTGGGTCGCGGGCGGGACCGGTGCGGCACTGGCGGGCCAGGCGTTCTCGATCGGCCTGCCGGGTTCGTGGGGCAACATCGTGGTGACGACGAGCCTGGTGCTGTTTGCGTTCTCGACGCTGATCGGGTGGAGCTACTACGGCGAGACCGGCATCGTGTACCTGCTCGGGGCGCGCGCCGCCGTGCCGTACCGGCTGCTCTGGCTGGTGTTCATCTACCTCGGTGCCATCGGATCGCTTCATCTGGTGTGGGACATCGCCGATACGCTCAACGGGTTGATGGCGCTGCCCAACATCCTCACCGTCCTGCTGTCGCTGTCGCTCGTGCGGCGTCTCACGCGCGAGTTCGCGGCAGCGCGGGCGCTGGAGCGCAGGTCCTGATCGTCGTCACGCCGGGGAGGACCGCATGAACAAGATGCAGGTGCAGGGCGTTCACCACATCTCGATCGTCGGATCGACAAGGCAGAGCGCCATCGATTTCTGGGAGGGCGCGCTCGGCATGCCCTTCGTGATGGAGCAGCCCAATCTCGGCAAGCCGGACGAGAACCATCTGTATTTCGACCCCGGCGACGGCCGCCTGCTCACGGTGTTCACGAACGAGTCGCGCGACGATGCGAGGCGCGATGCACCGCGTGACGTCGGGTGCGTCGAGCACATCGCGTTCAACGTCTCCAGGGCGACCTTCCAGTTGGCGCCGGCGCGACTGACCGCCCGCGGCATCGACTTCATCCAGCGCGACCGCGGCTTCATGGATTCGATCTACCTGCGTGACCCCAACGGCCTGAAGGTGGAACTGGCCTGCTACAAGTTCGAGACGCCGGCCGGGTTCCGCGACGTCGAGGTGCTCACGGCGGCGCACCGGCTGCGCGTCGCGCGCGGCGACCACCACATCGCCGACGAGCACCTGGCCGACGCGATCGAGATGCTGATCGCTGCACGAGCCGCCAACTGAAGGTTGGAGGTCAAAGCACCTAGAATGGGCAGGGAGGCGGACAGGGACGGTACATGGACATCAGCGCAATCACGGCGGCGGCGTGGCTGCTCGGCACGATCGCCTGCGGTGCCGGCAGCACCAGCGAACTGGCCGGGCGGCTGGTGTCGGGGCTGGAACGGCACGGGCAGCAGACGATGGCGGCGCGCGACCCTGCCGATGAGCGTCGCGTCATCGCGGCGATGCGGTTCGGTCGCGGGCAACTGACGGTCGTGGCCGGCGTGCTCGACGATCCGGACGTGGCCGGGTGGCTCCGTGAGCGGCGGTACGGGGACGTGTACCGGACGCTGACCGGCGTGCCGGTCCCGGATGAGGGCTATGTCCTGCACGATCTCAACGGCCTCGGCCTGCGTGCCGAGCGCCAGGCCGGCGAGGCCTTCGACATGTTCGAGCCGTCCGGCGGCGTGCAGGTCGCGTTCGACGGAGCCTGGCAGACGCAGCACCTCAGCGAAGAGGAGTACTGCCGCGCGTTCGAGCGAGCGGACGCCACGTACGCAGAGGCCCTGACCGTGCTGCTGTCCGCGATGGGACCGTCGCCGGCACGATGAGGCCGCGCGGGCCGGCACGTGGCGCCGGCGGGCGAGCGCACGCCACGGCGTGTCGGACATCGACCCGCGCAGCGCGCGGCTATGATGCTCGACATGCCGAGCCGGCGCGACGCGACAGATTTGCCAGAGGTGCTGGCGTTCATGCAGGGACTGTGGGCGGTGGTGCACCGCATGGAGCGCCTGTCGAAGCAGATGGGCGCTCGCACCGGTGTGACGGGGCCGCAACGGCTCGTGCTCAGGCTCATCGGCCTGTTTCCCGGGATGTCGGCCGGCCAGGTCGCGTCGACCCTGCACCTGCATCCCAGCACGGTGACCGGCGTGCTCAAGCGCCTCGAACAGCAGGCGTTGCTCACGAGGACCCTGGATCCGGCCGACGGTCGGCGGGCCGTGTTGCGATTGACCCAGCGTGGACGCCTCGCGGTGGCCGGACGGCGAGGCACGGTGGAGGCGGCCATCGCCGCCGCCGTCGGCCGCACCCGCGCCGACCGACTGGCGGCGACGCAGACGTTCCTGGAGGAGTTCGCGCGGTGCCTCGATCGCGAACTCGATCGAGGCACGCGTCACGCGGCGTCGTGAGCGCGTGCCCGGTGCCTCACCGGCTGGTCATGGCCGGGCTCAGCGCGCCGGCCAGCAGACCCAGCATGCGCGCGTAGCGGACGTCGGCCTTGGCGACGCGGTCGCGGTAGTCGGCTTCCTTCATCTTGGCGTCCTTCCAGCGACCGTCGCAGGTCAGCATCGTGGCGCCGTCGTACACCATGTCGTAGGCCTGGCCGCGCGCGTCCAGGCTCAGGCCGTCGGCGGCCATGTCGTGTACGAAGAACTTCGAATCGCGGGAGGGCGTGCCCTGGAGGTCCATGTAGACGTCGCGGTAGTCGCCCTGCGCCAGGCGTTGTGCCACCAGGTCGACCGAGGGGTGCGTGGCGCTGACCACCAGCAGTTGTCCCGGGATTCGCAGGGCGGCGATGAAGCGATCCGGCCGGTCGGGGTCGCGCACGGCGACGGCCTCAGCGCCCGACGCGTCCATCTGTTGCAGGAGCGTCTGGGTGGCTTCGGTGGACTGCCAGTCGTCGGCCATCGCCGGAGCGGCGAGGGTGAATGTCAGCAGGACTGCGATGCCGATCATGTGTCGTGTCATGTCCGGTCTCCTTCGCGCCAGCGGGATCGGAACCCGGTGCGCACGCGCCAACGCCGTGTTGGCCGGTCCGGCATCGAACCCGATGTACGGCGCGCCGGGTCTGCCTGAGGCATCGTCGCCACAGCCGCGGTCGTGCTCCTGCCGGTGAACTCATCACCAGTCTAGCAATGCTTTGAGTACAAAACAACTGCGGCCGCGGCCGGCGTCGTGGCGGGCACGCCGGCAGCATGCGGGTACCATGCGCGGGGCGGCCAGCGTGGTCCCCGCGTGGTCCCGGACCATGCCGGTGGCGTGGGGCCGCGCCGCAACCGTGGTCGAACGTGTGAGGGGGGACGGATGACGCGAGTCCTGCGCCTGGTGTTCCGAGTCGCAGTGTGTGGACTGGCCGTATGGCTGTGCGCCTGCGTCGTGCTGGCGGCGATCGTCTATCGAACCGGGACGATCGACGAAGCGCGGGATGCCGACGTGATCATCGTGCTCGGTGCGGCGCTCAAGAGTGATGGACGGCCGAACAAGGCGCTGAGCCGCCGCTCGAGACATGCCGCGGCGCTCTGGAAGGCGGGGCATGCCGCGTCGATCATCTGTACGGGTGGCGTCGGGCCCGGCCTGGCCAGGAGCGAAGCGGACGGCTGCCGCGAGGGGGCGACGGGCGCCGGCGTTCCCGCCGGCGCGATCCTCCTGGAGGAGGCCAGTCACAGCACCGAAGAGAATGCGAGCAATGCGCGGTCGATCATGGACGCCCACGGCTGGCAGACGGCGATTGTCGTCAGCGACAGCTACCACGTGGCCCGTGCCCGCCGCGTCTTTGCGCGCGTCGGCGTCGACGTGCTCCTCAGTCCCGTGCCGCTGCAGGAGATCGAGAGCCCGCTGTTCTATGTCTTTTCGGTGGTGCGGGAGATCGTCGCGCTGCAGCGCGAGTTCTTCAGGTAGGACCGCACGTGTCCACGGGACCGGCAACACGCCGGTGTCAGGGGAGCAACGCCGGGACACCTCGGGCGGCCGGCGACGGCACGCTGGCGTCACGGCTCCGCTGACGCGTGACGCGCGTCAGTCGCCGCACGGCGGCCGGCCTCCGATTCGCCCGAGGCTGCGCGACGACCTACTCGTCGAGCTGCCAGGCTTGCGGGGGCTGCGGGCCCAAGCGGATGCCGGCGAGGTCAGCGTCCTCGCCACCCACCTGCGTGGTAGCCGGCTTGGGGGCCGCGCGCCGCTGCTGCTTTTCGCGGCGGCGGTCGGCGAGGGCGCGCTCGCGCTGCAGTTTCACTGCCGTCATCTTTCCCTTACGACTCAATGGTGCATTCCTCCGGTGTCTAAACGCCGAAGCCCTTGCCAGGCGCTTCTGTCACGAGGTGGCCCGAGCGGATACGCAAACCGGGCTCGGGCAGCTCTGGCGTGCGAGCCGAACTTCACGCCATCATCGGAAGGCCCGACGTCGCGCGAGGCGAAGCGGGCAGCCTTCGCAGGAAATCAGCGCGAAGGGTTGGTGTACAGGGCGCGGCTTCTGATGCTAACCCCTGCGCAATCACCAGTTTCCAGCATACCACGCCGGACCCCGCGAGTCCTCCTGCGTCTGATACCTCACCAGTCACGCAGGTAGGGGCCGTTCCACGAACGGCCCCTCCACGCCCCCGTCAGAAACTATGAGGCGGCGCACGGGACCGCATGGCGGCACGACTCTGAGGGTCGAAGGACGCCGGTCGGCGCCCTTCGACGAGTCCTGCATCTACTTCAGTGGGTGGATGCGGTCGGCGATCGTGTCGTGATGGGACGCCGAGTGCTGACGGACGTCTGCCCACCCGCCGGCGACGCCGGTGCCCGCCGCGGCGGCGGCCGCGCGGTCGGTGCCGAAGTCCTGCCAGGAGTCGTACCGGCTGAGCGTCAGGAACGTCCAGTCACCGCCCTCGAGGTGCTGCAGGATGATCGCCCCGGGCTGCACCTTGCTCGGCGCTCCCGTGGCGCTCAGTGCTGCCAGCAACTCGGCGCGGTGGCCGGGCACCGCGCGCTGCACGCTCAGCACATAGACCTGGCCCGACGCGTTCGCCGATCCGCCGACGCCCATCTGCTTGGTGAACTCGCCCCACGACGGCCCGGTGGCGAACGTGTCGGTGTGCCACGCGCCGAGTGCCGCGCCGGCGGGCGGAGCCGGCCTCGCCGCGACCTCGGCCTTCGCGCCCATGTGCTGGATCACGACGAAGTCCCAGTCGTCGCCTTCCTGGTGCCGCAGGACCACGAAGTGATTCGGCATCGCCAGGGTGCTGTCGGGCGTCATCAGCTCCTTGGCGTGCGCCACGGCCTGCCCGGGTGCCGACTTGGCGAAGTGCACGTGGTAGATGTCCGTGCCGGCGGCCGGCGAGGTCTGCGCGGCGGCCGTCGCCCCGGCAGAGACGCACGTACAGACAACGAGACCTGCAACGATGGTTCGCATCGAACCCTCCAGTCCTGCCTGAGCCGAAGGCAGCTCCGCGAAGGAGTTCCGGGCGCCCCGTTCGGCTGGTGATCGCCGCGGACGTTATCACGGATGAGCTTGTGGTCGAGTGCGCCAGCGTCCGCCAGCGGGCCTCACGCCTTCCATCGTCTGGCTGCGCGATGCCGGGAACGTCGGGCGAGCGCCCGGGTGTGCGGATACCGCGCCGTCAGCCGAACGTGAACGCGAACGCTGCCACGCCGGCGTCGAGCCACGCGATCTGGAACGTCCGATCGACAACCGTCCCGGGCTGCCGGATCAATTGGTAGAGCCGCGGCTCGATCACGGTGCCGGCACCGTGCTCATCGACGTCCATGCCGCTGGCAGGCCCGGGCGGCCGACCGTCGATCGAGACCCGAAAACGCACCCGCGCACCGCGACGTGTCGGTCCCATGACCAGGTGAACGTCGCGGGCGTGGAAGCGGCACACCATCCGGCCAGACACGCTGTCCAGGACCGTCGAGTGGGGCTCGATCGTCCACTCGCCGTCCAGGGCCCAGCGATTCAGGTTCAGCCGGGCCGGCGCCTTGTAGGCGCGGCGCTTCGCCAGCGGCCCACGGCCGGGAGAGGCAGGGCCCTCGCCACGATCGTGGCCCAGGTAGATCTCGGACGATCGCAGGTTCAGCCAGTCCGCGGGCAGGTCGAATCCTGTCGCCGCGACCGGGGCGAGGAGACGGTCATGGCGTGCCGTCCCCGCGTCGCCTGCATCCGCGAGCCACCGCTGAATGGCCTGTTCCGATCGCTCGTACGCGCCCTCACCGAAGTGGTGGTAGCGGACGCGTCCGCTGGCGTCGAGGAGGTAGAGCGCCGGCCAGTATCGGTTGTCGAAGGCCCGCCAGATGGCGTAGTCGTTGTCGAGCACCAGCGGAAAGCCGACATTCAGGCGAGGCACTGCGCGACGCACGTTGTCGAGGTCCTTCTCGAAGGCGAACTCGGGCGTGTGCACGCCGATCACGGTCAGTCGCGGCGCGTACTGGCGATGCCAGGCGCGAGTGTAGGGAAGCGTCCGGAGCCAGTTGATGCACGTATACGTGCCGAACTGGACGAGAACGGGCTTGCCGATCAGGCTCGCGGCCGGCAGCGGCGGCGAGTTGATCCACGCCTGCGCGCCGCCGATGGCAGTGATCTGGCGGGAGCCGCGCGAAGCCATCGCCGCAGGACGCAGCCCGCCGAGTTCGACGGCCGCCAGAGTCATCGCCGCCGTACGCAGAAAGGCACGGCGGTCGGGATCGTGTGTCGCCGGCATGAGATCACGCTCCTGCGTCGGCGGTGACGCGGGTCGGCGGCACGGTGATCATGGCCGTCGCCGTGTGGAGGACGAGGGAGCGTCCCGCAGGGGCCGAAACGCGGCGCGGAGTTCGCTGGCGAAGACGTCGGGATGCTCCCAGGCCGCGAAGTGGCCGCCCCGGTCCGCGTGATGAAAGTAGATCAGGTTGGGGAAGGCGCGCCTGGCCCACGTCTCCGGCGCGAGAAAGACCTCGTCTGGGAACACGGTGATCGCCACCGGCAGGGTGATCTCGCTGGTGTGCTGCGCGGACGCATCGAGAAGATCGCGGCCGCGGTTCTCCCAGTAGATCCGTGCCGCCGACGCGGCGCTGTTTGTCAGCCAGTACAGCGTGAAGTTGTCCAGCACATCGTCGCGCGTCGGCGACTGCGCGGCATCGTTGCCGTAGGCCCACCTGGCGAAGCCGGGGTGAACCAGCATCCAGCCGGCGAGACCGGCGGGCGAGTCCGTCATGCCGTAAGCCACGGCTTGCGGTCGCGCCGCCAACATCTGCACGTAGGACCGGTTGCCGGCGCGGCCGGATGCCCGCAGCGTCTCGACGACGGTCCGTTCCTGCTTGGACAGACCTTCTGGCAGCGATCCGCCGCCGAGTGCCGCGGCGACCTCGCCGGGGATCACCGACGGCAGGGTTGTGTGGATGCCGAGGAGCCCTGGCCGAGCCTGTCGTCCCATCGCCTGGACGATGCCCGATCCCCAGTCGCCGCCCTGGGCGACGTAGCGCACGTATCCCAGCCGCTTCATGAGCTCGTCGAACGACTGGCCGATACGTTCGAGGCCCCAGCCGACGTCAGTGGGCCTGGTCGAGAAGCCGAAGCCCGGAAGCGACGGGATCACGACGTCGAAGGCGTCCTCCGCACGGCCGCCAGAGCTGGTGGGATCGGTCAGCGGGCCGATCAATTTGATCTGCTCGAAGACCGACCCTGGCCACCCGTGCGAGATCAGCACGGGCAGCGCGTCCGGATGCCGTGACCGGACGTGGATGAAGTGGACGTCGACCCCGTCGATCCGGGTCACGAACTGAGGGTAGGCGTTCAGCCTCGCCTCGGCCTTCCGCCAGTCGTAGCCGGTGGCCCAGTGGCTGACCAGGTCCTGGATCAGCGCGAGCGGCGCGCCCTGAGATCGATCGGCGACCGTCTCCTTGTCGGGCCACCTGGTCGCGGCCAGACGCCGCTTCAGGTCGGCGAGGTCGGCCGCCGGCACGTCGACGCGGAAGGGCCGCACCGCGGCATCGTGCGGGTTGCCAGCCGCAGGTGCGGCCGCTGCATCGGCGGCCGCAGTGGACGGGGCCATGACGAGGATCGGCTTGCCTTTCTCGACGATGTAGGTGGCGAGTTCCGCGCCTGTGCCGCTGCCGACGTTCCTTGCCGCGTGGATCGTCCCGGCGGGAATGAACAGGACGCCACCAGCCTCGAGAGTGATCGGCGGCTGTCCGTCCAGCTCGTATTGCAGCGAGCCCTCCAGGACGTTGACGATCTCTTCACCGGGATGCGAGTGCCGGCCGAACGCGACGCCGGCGTCGAACTCGACCCGCACCTGGACGACTTCGCGCCCCGGCGCGCCCAGATCGTGCCGCTGCAGATCGATCCGCCGGACGCCGGCCGGCGGCCCCTGCGCGACCGGCGCCGCCACGGCGTTACCGAGAACGACGCCGGCCGCCGCAACGATCGTCGCGGCTCTGAGTCGTGCGTGTGTCATGTCGAAACTCCTGTCACGAGGTCGGGAAGATCACATCGACCACCATCGGCGTCCGCTGCTTCAGCGCGTGAATGCAGATGTTTGCCAGGCACGGGGGCGACGCCGTGATCGGACAGATCGAGGACCTGGCTCCGGTCATGGCCGATCGCTCCGCAGGGTGGCGTCGACGTGACGCGTGCCGGCCGCCGCCGCGTCCTCCGGCGTCCGGCCTTCGGCGCGCGCCACGATGTAGGCCGCATACCAGTCGGACCAGTGATGCGTCGGCGCGGCCGGTTCGTATTGGCCGTGGCCGTTCTCGGCGTCCTTCAGCAGGCCGGTCAGCGTCGCGACGTCGAGGCTGCTGAAGCCTCGGCCGGGAAGCCGCGTCGTGACCTCCTGGAGCAGCCAGCTGTTGCCGTCGGGATCGCTGAACGTGGCGTACGAACTGTAGGAGCGGCCATCTGGATGCGGTCCCGGCACCGGCGCGCCGCCGATGCTGGTGAAGTGGAATGGCTCACTCACGTCGGCCCCACGCGCGATGAGGGCGGCGCGCGCCGTCGCCAGGTCGGAGACCGCGAGATAGAGATTGCGGATCGAGCCCGCTTCGGCCGCGGTGATGCCCTTGCCGAAATGGATGGAGCACGGCGAACCGGGCGGCGTCATCTGGACGGCGCGCCAGTCAGGGCCGTTGGTGAAGTCGGCATCGGCTCGCCACCCAAGGGCCTCGTAGAAGCGCTTGGATCGATCGACGTCGGAGACGGGAATGACGACGACCTCGAGCTTCAGGTCGCCAGTGACAGCCGGGTCGGCGGCCGGGGCGGTGTCGCTCGTGATCGTGTATGGCGTGCTCATGGTGACCCTCCTGCTTCGTGCCTGGTGTGCGCCGGCGTGACGCCGACAGACTGAGGATGCGCGCACGCGGAGTCACCGTCCATCAGACCTTGGTATCGGTGTCGGCCCGCTCTCGGCGATGATGGAGCCCTCGCTCGAGAGACGTACGCGTGCGGTTACGGAACGACAGGCGTTCTCGATCGGGTCACCGGGACCGGCGGCGAGGATCGTCGGGGATGATGATCTCGCGACGACCGAACAGCCAGGCGTCGATCGAGTGTGCGCCCGGCCCCAGCATCGCAAGGGCCATCGCATCGGCGGCCACCAATGCGGCCGATTGCCAGTCCCCGCCCGCTGCGGCGATGGGTGCTGCCGCTGCCGCGGTGATGGCCAGAGTGGACAGGCTCACGCCGACGGCGGCGGCCGGCGTCAGCAGGCCGGCGACCAGTGCGATGCCGCTCAGGACGGCCAGCCCTCCGAGCGCCCAGCCGCTGCTGAAGGGGCCGGCGTCGGCCAGGAACGATCCGCCTCGGACGATCGCTGCGCCTCCCGCCACAGCTCGCAGCAGCAACAGGCCAGCCGCAGGCCAGCCTCCAGGGAATGTCGAGAAGAACCGCTGCAGGCCGGTGTTCCTTGTGAGGGCCGTCGACAGTCACGGACCCGGTGCGATCGTACGCAACGCCACGATCGCGCGAATCCCTAGAGACTGGGACCCGTCCGTACCACCTTGGTGGTATCGGCCTGGGCGCCGGCGGTCAGAGCTGGATGATGCCGCGGCGAACCCCGATCGCCACGGCCCCGGTGCGATCGCTCGCGCCGAGTTTCTCCATGATGTGCTTGACGTGGACCTTGACGGTCTCTTCGGAGATCGACAACTGCTCCGCGATGTCCTTGTTGCGGTTGCCGCCGGCGACGTGCTGGAGGACCACGACCTCACGCTCGGTGAGCGATGGGTCGGCGATGTGCTCGGCGAGTTGGGCGGCGACCTCGTTGGGGATCCGCTTGCGTCCGCCGTGCACGTGCCGGACGGCGGCCACCAGCTCCGCCGGCGGCGAGCTCTTGAGCAGATAGCCGCGCGCGCCGGCGGTGAACGCGCGCTGGATCTCGACGTCGCCTTCGAACGTGGTGAGCATCACGATGCGCGCGTCAGGGAACTCGCTGACGATCGCGCTGAGCACGTCGATCCCGCTGAGATCGGGCAACCGCAGATCCAGGAGTGTCACGTCGGGCCGATGCTCGCGGAACAGCTGGATGGCTTCCCGGCCGGTGGCGGCCTGGGCGACCATGACCATGTCGCTCTGGCTGTTGATCACCGCGGCAATCCCTTCGCGGAGCAGCGGATGGTCGTCGACGCTGAAGACCCGGATCTGGCGCAGGGAGTTCATGCCTTGGTCTCCGTCTCGTCGGCAGCGGGCACGTCGGGCGTGGCGCTGCTCGGCCCGCGCCACCGGCGCCGCCAGGTCGATGGCTGTCGCTCGAAGGCGAGATGGCCGGGCAGCCTGAGCTCGACCTCTGTCCCGGCGTCGGCGCGGCTGCGAATCCTGAGCGTCGCACCGATGCGCTGGGCGCGTTCGCGCATCCCGGTCATGCCCCAGTGCCCATCACTGCCGGTGCGCACGACCTCCGGATCGACGCCGCGGCCATCGTCGCGCACCAGCACGCAGAGATCCCGGACGCCGTATTCGATCTCGAGCTCGACGTGCGTTGCGCCGGAATGCCGGAAGGCGTTCACCAGTCCCTCGCGTGCAATCCGGTAGATTTCGTCGCGGACGGCCGGCTTCAATGCGCGTCGGCGACCCTCCGCGATGACGCGGTAGGTGGCCGCCGCACCGATGCCCACCTCCTGCTGGACGCCGGCAAACGCCTGCTCCAGATCGCGGGGCGCCCCGCTTGCCGAGCGCAGCCCACGAACGGCGTGGCGACCTTCGTCGATGACCTGCCGCATCAGCCCGAGCACCCGGCCGAGCGAGAGCCTCGCAGGCGAGTCCTCCGGCAACCCGTCGACCGCGACGTGGAGCTGCATGGAGGCGCTCAGGAAGCCCTGCAGCAGCGTGTCGTGCAGTTCCTGCGCGATGCGGGTCCGCTCGGCGAGCCGCTCCTCGAACCGCGCGTCGAGGCGCCGCCACACGTGACGCACACGCAAGCGGTACACCCCCCAGCCCGCCAGTCCGGCGCAGGCGAGCGCCGACAACCGGAACCACGCGGTCTGCTGCCACAAGGGCTGGACTTCGAAGGGCAACGACGCCTCGGAGCCATTCCAGAGGCCGTCGCTGTTGGACGCCATCACCCGGAACCGGTAAGGGCCCGGTGCCAGGTTGGTGTAGACCGCCTGCCGCTCCGCGACAGGATCGCTCCAGTCTCGATCGAAGCCGTCGAGGCGATAGCGAAACCTTACCCGTTCGGGGACCGACAGGCTGAGTCCGGCATAGCCGACGGCGATCCGGCGCCGGCTGGACGGGACCCGAATGGGACCGCGCACGTCCAGCGGCACGCCGTCAGCGGTCAACTGCTCGACGAAGGTCACCGCCGGCAGGGCGCGTCCATCGGCGCGGGCAGGATCGGCGATCGACAGTCCGCGCGTCAGCGCGAACCAGAGCCGTCCCTTCGAATCCTTGGCCACGATGCGATGGCGCCTGGCCGTCCCGACGCCTGGCAGTCCGTCGGCGACGCCGTACCGTCGTACGTCGGCCGGCTGCAGCGCGCCGGTGGTCAACGCGCGTCGATTGACACGCAGGATCTCGTCGGTCGCATGGATCCAGAGCCAGCCGTAGCCGTCGTCCGCAACGCCGATGATCGATCGGCGCAGCTCGGGCACGCTGGCGCCGGCCTGTCGCACCGTGCCCCGTTCGACGACCGCGACACCTGTGGCCGTTCCCACCCACATCGTGCCATCGCGATCCTCGAACAGCGTGTTGACCTCGGTCGAGGGCAGGCCGTCGGCGGCGGTGTAGATGCGCCAGCCGCCGCGCGACCGGGCCGCGAGGCCGTTCGGCGTCCCGAACCACATGGTGCCGTCGCGCGCCTCCAGCAGCGACGCGACAGTGTTCGACGGCAGCCCGCTGCGGGTGTCGTAGGTCACGAGCCGACCCTGGGACAGCAGGCTCGCGCCCGCACTCAGCGTGCCCGCCCATACCGAGCCGTCGCGGGTGCGATGGATGGCGAACACGCTGTTCTGCGCGAGTCCGTCGCGCTCGGTGAAGCGCTCGGCGGCGATGCCGGCGTCGCTGACGCGGAGCACCGTCATCCCGCCGCGCTGCCGCCCGACCCACACGTCGCGCCCGCCGCCGTCGATCGAATAGACGACGTCCTCCGGCAGACCAGCCGCCGTCTCCTGGTGCACCTGGCCGTCGCGGATCCAGAACAGGCCGCCGCTCGACGGGCCGAACCAGACGCGTCCATCGGCGGCCGCGTAGACGGGACCACTCGTGTCTGCGGGCAGACCCTGCGCTACCGAGTAGGTCGAGAACACCGGGGCACGCCAGCGCTCGATGCCCCGGTCGGTTCCCACCCAGAGGTTGCCGTCGCGGTCCTCGAACGTCACGCCGACGTGTCCGAGAGACCGTCCCGCCTCCGATGCCGCGTGCACCGCGCCGTCGGGGCTGACGCGCAGCAGCCCTCTGGCTCCCGCCGCGACCCAGACATTCGCGTCGCGATCGCGGGTGAAGCCCAGCGCCGGTGTGCGTCGCAGCGCAGCCGGCACCCCCGCCTGCGTGATCTCCGTTCCGTTCCACCGCGTCACGCCGCGGTCCGTCCCGATCCAGACGTCGCCGCCCGGCATCGCCAGCAGACAGTTGATCTTCAAGTCTGGCAGGCGCTCGACGAGGCGGCTGACCTGCGACCCGCGGACCCGGAAGAGGCCGGCGTCGCGGCTGCCGAGCCAGAACTCCCCGTGTGTGCCCTCAGCGATCGAGATGACGAAGGACGGCAACGTGCCGGGAACCGTGATGACCTCGAAGCGGCCACCACGGTACGCCATGCCACCGTGGGCGAGTGTCGCGAGCAGCATGTCGCCGCCGGTGCCTCGCTCCATGGCGGTCACGATCGATTGCGGCGCGCCCTGGCCCGCCAGCAGGTTGTCCACGCTGCCGGCGCGATGGCGGACGAGGCCGATGCCCCGGAAGCGCGCCCACACGCTGCCGTCCGACGCGCCGGCCACGCCGAGCACGGCCGGCCCGGCGTGCGTGCCTGCACCAACATCCATCACACGGAACGTCAAGCCGTCGAAGCGCACGAGGCCCTTCTCGGCGCCTATCCACAAGTAGCCGTCAGTCGTCTGGGTGATGGCGTAGACGGGCCCACCAGGGAACCCTGACTCGCCGCCCCAGTGATCGCGCACGTACTGGGAGAGTGCGCGATCCACGTCGAGCGCCTGGACGCTCGTCGCGATCGTGACGACGCCTGCCAGCGCGAGAACACCGGCCAGTGCGCGTCGCCGGTCGCCGCTACGGCAGATACTGGAACCGTTCAACGACGACCCTGACGTCCTTCTGAGGCGGGCGTGGCCCGTAACGGAAATAGTAGAGGTTGAGGCGGACGCGTTCGGTGCCTGGCGACGGCACGCCGGAGGTGAACTCGTGGCTCGCCACGACGTCGCCCTTCGTGGCGTTCGTGCCCCGGGTCGTGCGGAACGAGACGCGCCCGGGCTCCCACCGGAAGGCATGGGTGAGTGTGCCGGCCGGCGCCGAGAAGCGCGCGACGTTCGCCGGCACGTAATACGGCTGCAGGACGTACTGCGCGTTGGGCCGGCCGCGATCGCCCCACTGGCTGATCTCGATGTCCAGCTCGCGGTGGTTCTGATCGACGGCTTCCTCGTCCCAGGTGATCATCCCGAACGCGGCCGAGGGATCGATCGCCGACGTGTCGCGCACGGTGAAGACGTAGGTGCCGTAGCCGAGCGCCCGGGTCAGGATCACTTCGGCGCTGGTCCAGTGGCCGCCGCGATTGGCCAGCCGCAGGTGCAACAGGCCCTCGGCGTCCGTCCAGGCGTTGGCGGGGTCGTAGTCGTTCTGTCCACCGCGATCGCTCGGCGTCTGCCGGACGTGCCACTCATAGCCGCTGAAGGTCAGTACCTTCGGCGCCTGGGTGTGCGTGCCGGTCCCCTTGGCGGTGGCGACCGCGACGACGGCGCCGCCCGGCTTGGGCAGCATCGCCGTCGTCTCCGGCGGGCGGAACCCGTCGTCGACGAGCAGCGCGGCGTACTCGGTGCCGAGGTGCGTCGTGTTCTCCCATGCCTGGCTGGGCTGGACCGTCGTGAAGGGCTGCGCGGCGAGGGGCTGCACCCACCAGACCCCGGCCTTCGCATAGAGCACGATGCGCTGCCCCGGCGCGGCCCCGGTCACCCGGCCGGCGATCCGAGTCGTGCGATCCGGCCCTCCGGGCGCCGCCGGTGGTACGACGGTGAAGTGGATCGCAGGCGCCACGGGCGTGGGCTGGCGCTCGCCGCCGCACGCGGAGGCAAGCAACAGCGCTAGCGAAACGATGTGCAGACGAGCACGCAGGACCATGGGACGCAACGTGTCGAATCGTGCACGGGGGGGGGCGTGACCCGTGTTCACGCGCGATGTGAGTGACGGATCAGTAGCACAGTTCGTCGGAGATGTGTGTTGAAAGTGACACCGAGGCGGGATGCTCGCGCGTAACCCCTTCGGGTTAGCCGGCGAGTCCCGCGATCGGGAGGCATCGAATCACCGGTTCTCGGGATGCGCGGTTGGGCGCCGGCCGGTATCGTCTCCTGGTCCACGACGTCACGAAGGAGAGCCTCATGATCACCATGGCGCGGGAACATGACACGAGCCGCACGGTGCGTGCACCGGCCGCCGCGCCCACGGTGTTCGTCCTCGACGACGACGAACCCGCCCGGGATTCCCTGCAACGTCTCGCGCAGGCCCTGGGCTGGCGCGCCGAGACGTTTGCGTCGGCGCAGGCGTTCCTCGCTCGGGACCGGGTCCGCGTCCCGAGCTGCCTGATCATCCGCATGGCAATGCCGGACGTCGATGGGCTGGACGTGCAGCGACGCGTCGCGGCCGAGCGGCCGGAGACCGCGGTCGTCTGCACCGGGTGCGCCGACATTCGTCTGGGCGTGCGAGCGATGAAAGCCGGCGCGTTCGAGGTCCTGGCCGCCTCGTGTTCCGACGAGGCGCTCGTCGACGCCATCGAGGCTGCCCACGAGCGCAGCCAGCATGTCCTCGAGCACCAGGACACGCTGGTCGATCTGCGCGAATGCTACAGGTCCCTGACGCCTCGCGAGCGCGAGGTCATGGTCCTGGTCGTGTCCGGCCTCCTGAACAAGCAGGTCGGCGGCGAGCTCGGGATCAGCGAGATCACCGTCAAGGCGCATCGCGGCCAGGTGATGCGCAAGATGAAGGCCTCGTCGCTACCGGCGCTGGTGCACATGGTGGCCGACCTCGGCTTGCCGGCGGCGTCGATCACCTGACGCCGCCGCCTGTCCACAAGCAGGCACGGACTAGAGCAGCGCGTCCTTGGCGGCCTTGACCGCCCGGATCTTGAGCACCTTGCGCGCGGGCTTGGCCTTGAACACGGTCGGCTCCTTGGTGAACGGATTGATGCCCTTCCGCGCCTTTGTCGCCGGCTTCTTGACCACGACGAACTTCGCCAGGCCTGGGACGACGAACGCCCCGGTCTTCTTGAGCTCCTTGTGTGCAATCTCGGCGAGCTTCTGCAGGAGGTCCCTGACACCCTTCTTGCTCAGCCCATCAGAACTCGCGACCAGCTTCTCGATCAGTTGCGTCTTCGACAGCATCTTCTTCGTCCTTTGTCCTTCCGGGCTTGCTGGCACACGGTGGGTGCGCCGCCAGCGTGGCGTCTGTACGGCCAGAACACGAGCTCCTCGTGGCGTGAGCACGTCGGTTCGTGCGGCCGACGGCGATTATACAGATGCGGTGGCCCTGGGCCGGGTCCGCCCCGCCCGGAGGCGCCCATACGTCTCCTGCGTCGCAGGTCGGCCGGCGAGGTTCACCGGAATGCAAGGGCCGGGGCCGTTACGCAGTAGGCTTGCGGCATTGGACGTGCGTTCGATTCCCGCCCGACGAGTCCCACGCACACGGCGGCGAGATAGACGAGAGGAGAGGGTACACACGTGATCCAGCAGTTTCTCGGTCCCTATCGTCCGCAGGCCCATGCGCTGTTGCGCATCGTGGCCGGTCTGCTGTTCTTCCTCCACGGTCTGCCGAAACTGTTCGGCGGCTTCGGGCGCCCGGCGCCGGTCGAGTTGTTTTCGCAGATGGGGCTTGCCGGCGTGATCGAAGTCTTCGGCGGAGCGGCCATCATGCTCGGGCTGTTCACGAGCCCGATCGCCTTCCTGGCCTCGGGCGAGATGGCGGTGGCCTATTTCCAGGCGCACGCGCCGCGCGGCCTCTGGCCCCTGCTCAATGGCGGTGAACTCGCGGCGCTCTTCTGCTTCGTCTTTC
>CBIHOS010000027.1:0-31608 GCA_966211945.1 uncultured bacterium | reverse complement strand
TGTTCATCCCGGTCACCAGCTTCACCGTGTCGTTGGCCTTGGCGACGTCGGTGAGGGCGGCGAAAGCGCCGCCGAGGACGATCGACATGAGGCCCATCGCGATCACGAGCTCGATGAGCGAGAAGCCGTTTTGGCCACTCGGAGGTCGCTGCGTGTCCATGACTAGGAGTAGTTCGAGATGTAGGTGCTGAGGCGGTACTGGCGCTGCAGGCCGCCCACCCGGTAGGTCACGGTGACCCTGATCTCGCGCAGCGTGTTGCTGTGGTCGCAGATCCAGATCTCGCGCCCGTAGGAGGCCAGCGGCTGCCGCCAGTCGTCGGCGGTGCCGAGACGGCCGTCGTCGCCGAGGTGCTCGATCTCCTCGAGCGGTTCGTCGTCGTCACCAGCGGTGTTGACCAGGCCGTCGGCGCCGGCAACGTGCAGGCCGCCCGGCTGGACGCCGTCGATGAACCGCCCGACGGTGTTGGACCAGCCGGCAGGCTGGGTCACGCCGGGACAGAGACGAGCGGTGGCGTTCCTGATCTCGTTCCAGGTGATCGTCTTGGAGTCGCGCGCCGTGTGCACGCTCTCGACGGCCTCGCGCGCCTTCTCGCGCGCCACGAGGTTGGCCGACGAGGTCGACGCGTGCGCGAGCCCCATCGTGAACACCTGCGCCAGGGCCAGCAGCGTGCCGGTCAGCATCAGCATCGAGACCAGCACCTCGATCATGCTGAAGCCGGCTTCGGCCGACGGGCGGGCCACAGGTCGCGGGTCGCACCACACCACGGTTCGCATCGCTATTCCACCCAGCCGCGGCCGTTCCAGCGCCATTCGCGCAGGTAGGCCGTGGCCCCGAAGAGGGTCACCGCGCGGCCCGTGGCCGGCTGATCGGGAATACCAAGGAAGACGGTGCCGTTGACGACATCGCCGTTGACGTCGACGAGCGTGCCCTCGCTCGTGAAGCTCCAGGGCTCGGCGCCCGTGAACTCGATGCCGCCGGCGCCGGCGGCAAAGCCGTCGGGCGTGTCGGGCACGCCGGGAAAGCGCTGGAACTCGACTCGCTCGCCGAGCTCGACCTCCTGGGTCACGGTCAGCACGCCCGAGGCCCGGCCGTCGGCGTCGATCTCGCGCCGCCGGCAGACGATCCGCTGAACGCCCTCGAAGGCCACCTCGACGTTGCGCCGCTGGGTGATCGCCAGTTCGCGGCAGGTCCGGAGCGCGCTGACCGCCTGGCTGCTGCCCGAATCTGCCTTGGCGATCGTCACCATCGACGGCAGGACGAACAGCGACATGCCGACCAGCACCCCGATGATGGCCAGGGTGACCAGCACTTCGATCAGCGTGAAGCCGGCCTCGGGGCGACTGTGGCGAAGGTCCATGGTGTCGTGCCCGACTGGATGCGGGCGAGACACCAGAGGGCAAAGCTCATACCAGCTCTGCCGACAGGACGTTGTGGCTGGAAATTGCCTATCAGAGGTAAGGGACCTGCCTTCGAATCGCCTGTCTCGCGATCGTGGCTACTAAAAACGTTACTGTTCGTCCTGCAGTTCGATCACGGAGGACAGGGCCTCCTGAGAGCGGGCCCGGACCCAGGCGGTGCGTGCTTCGAAGTAGCCGGCCACGAAGTTGGCCAGCGACGGCTGCTCCTGCTTTCCGCCGGTCATCGCCTCGAAGAATCCGTGATTGGCGCGGGGGAACTCCCGGATCGTGACGTCGCGGTTGCCGGCGGCGTGCAGCGCCTGCTCCATCCGTGCCTTGTGGACCTTGGGGGGCACGATGGAGTCGAGTTCGCCATAGAGGACGAGCATCGGCACGGTGAGCCTGGCGAGCACCGGCAGCGGGTCGTGCGAGAACACGTGGTCCCAGTTCCAGCGCAGCGACTCCAGCGAGGTGGGCGGATTGACGTAGGCCAGCCAGCCGCCGCGAGTGCCCGACGCCATGGCCGCCTCGAGGCGGTTCCAGTGCTGGCCGGTGCGGGCCACGTCGAACTTCAACTCCATGAACGCGACGGCCTGGGCGATGGACTCCCGCGGCTGGCCGTCGGCGCGCATCTGCGACTCCACCCGCAGCCGCTCGTGCTCGAGCGGCGTCACGGCGGGCGCCGACTCGACGACGACGAAGGCGACGTCGTCCGACCTGGTGGCGGCCAGCGGCGCGACCCATCCACCGAGACTCGTGCCGTGCAGGCCAATCGCCGCCGCCTGGATCTCGGGACGGCTCCGCAGGTATCGCACACCGGCGAGCGCGTCGTCGGCGAGGTCGTCGAAGGTCGCGCGGGCCCAGCGGCCGGTCGAGTCGCCCGTGCCGCGCTTGTCGGTGATGAGCACCGCCACGCCGTTGCGCGCGAAGTGATCGGCGAACGGGCGGAGCGCGTCGCGGGTGACCGGGCCCGATCCGTGGATCATCACGATGGCCGGATGCGGTCCCTCGGCAACGGGCAGGAGCAGGCTGCCGGCGATGCTGGCGGCGCCGCTGGCGTAGCGGACCGGCACCTCGCGGTAGAACTGCCTGCGGGCGGCTCGCACGGTCTTGCCCTGGCGCTCGATGGCCACATGGGCCACCGTGTCGCCGGCGCCGCGGGTGAGCCGCAGCCGCGTGGTCACCGGGAAGCCGGTGGACACCGAGGGACCCGCCACGAACTCGTCACGGCCCAGCGCGAAGAGCGCGCCGGTGTGGCCGGTCTCGTAGTCCACGTACACGGCGCCGTGCTGGCCAGGCGCGATCAGCAGCACCTTGCCGGGCGCCCACTCGTAGGTGCCATAGATGCCGGCAAGGTCGGCCGGAGTGACGGGCGCCAGTTTCAGGAGCTCGAAGCGCGTGTAGCCGAGGCCCTGCCGGACGCTGCCGCGCACGTGCGTCGGCGTGTCGAAGCGCCCATCGAAGAGCAGGTTGGCCTGGGCGCCGGGTACTTCGAACGACATCGATCGGCCGCGCTGCGAGACGTTGCGCAACGGGATGTCGGCCTCGGCGCGCTGCGGCAGGTCGATGTCGCCGCTGGGCTCGTTGCCGCCCGTGAAGGTCGCATCGACGACGACGATGCCGCCGCGGTTGGCGAAGCCACCGATCCACCGGCCCTCGAGATCGGGCTCGACGCCCGGTGCCGCCGATACCGTGGTGGCCAGCAGCGTCGAGAGAGTGAGACCACCGAGTCCAACCAGGCTGGCCCGTCGCATCGCGTCCTCCGTGTTGCCGTTGAGGCGGGAGACGGAGTGGCGGGGCCGGCGTTCGTGACTTTGACGCGGTTGGGGAAGGGGATGGGGTGGGCAGGAGAAGCCAGGAGATCAGAAGATCCGATACACGAGGCTCGCGCCGAACTGAATCGTGTGGGCCGCCTGCGTGAAGCGGCGCCCCTGCCCGCCGACGCTGACGGTGATCTCCGGCGAGCAGCGGAAATAGCCGAGGGTGCCGCGGAACGAGACCCGATCGCTGTAGTCGTACCAGACGCCGCCCTGGACCTTCGTGGCGAGCGACGTGGAAGCCTCGGCGACGACGTGCTGGCCGGCGAAGAGGGTGCGCGCCACCTCGCCGTCGAGGTCGAAGTCCGAGAACGAGGGCCCCGCCGTGGCCGCGACGTCGAAGCTGTAGACGCCCCGCAGCCAGGTGTAGCGCGCGCCGACCATGATCGGCCGCAGCTGCAGCTCGCCCATCCGTTCGTCCCGGCCGAACTCGTCGCCGTCGATCGCCGTGTCGAACCAGCCGAAACCGACGGTCGGCGCCCAGCCGCCGTCGGACGGCAGCCTGATCGACAGACGCGGGACGACGGCGATCGAGGCCTTGTCACTGGTGGGCACGATGACGTCGAGGCCGGGCCCGATCGCCAGCCCCCTCAGCGGGTTCTCGCGCGGATCCGGATCGGGCGCCTGGATTTTGGGCGCCGGGGCCGGCTCCTGTGCCGCAGACGGGGTCGCGGCGGCGATCGCAAGAGCGGACAGCAGCGCGGCCGCACGCCTCATGCAGGCCCCTCCGCGGCTGGACGGTTGGGGACGACCGCGCTCACGAACGACCCCACCACGACGACGCCGGCGGCGCCGATCACGTTGTGCCAGAGGAAGGAGATGTCCGGCCTGAAGAACGCCACCGAGGCCACCAGCGTCATGCCGCCGATGAGGCCGACGAACGCACCGGTGCCCGACGCGCGGCGGGTCAGCATCGCGAGCATGAACACTCCGAGAATCGAGCCATAGAAGAACGAACCGAAACGGTTGACGACCTCGATCAGCGATCCGAGATCGGCCGCGAAGAGCGCGACGATGCAGGCGAAGATGCCCCAGCCGGCGGTGGCGATGCGCGAGACCGTCAGGTAGTGCACGTCCGGCGCATCCGGACGGACCAGGCGCCTGTAGAAGTCGATGACCGTCGTCGTCGCGAGCGCGTTGAGCTCGGCCGCGATGCTCGACATCGCCGCCGCCATGATCGCGGCGAGCACGATGCCGATGAGGCCGATCGGCAGGTGCGTGGTCACGAAGGTCGGGAAGACGTAGTTGACGTCGCGGTAGGTCCGGTCGCCGGTGACGTCCTGGACGATCGTCGTCGCGTCGCGGCGCACGGCCTTCAGCGCCGCGTCGGCGTCGAGAAACGACGCCTCGGCGGCAGCGCGGGCCGCCACGTCGTTGCTCTGGGCCAGCGCCCGGGCGGCGTCGTGGCGGGCCGTGAAGGCCGCCTCGAACCGGCGCTCGGCGTCGGCATAGGCACCGCCCGCCGCACTACCCCGGACGCGGGCCTCGTGCGTCGGGTTGAACAGCATCGGCGGCTGGTTGAACAGGTAGAACACGAAGACGAGCACGCCGATCATCAGCACGAGCACCTGCAGCGGAATCTTCCAGTAGGCGCTCATGTACAGCGACGAAGTGGCCTCCTGCTCGCTCTTCGCGGTGAGGTAGCGCTGCACCTGGCTCTGGTCGCATCCGAAGTAGGACAGCATCAGGAACAGGCCGCCGATCAGCCCGGACCAGAACGTGTAGGTTTCGTTCAGCGTGAAGCGGAAGTCGAAGGCCTGCATGCGGCCGGTGGCGCCGGCCACCCGCAGGGCGTCACCAAGGCCGACGTCGGACGGCAGGCCGACGACCAGCGCGACGGCCACGGCGACCAGGCCGAACACGATGATGTACATCTGCTTGACGTCGGTCCACGTCACCGCCTGCACGCCGCCGAGCATCGTGTAGATCGCGGTGGGAATGCCGATGAGCAGGACCGTCAGCGCCAGGTTCCAGCCCATGATCACCGACAGGATCACTGCCGGCGCCGAGATGATCGTCCCGCACGACAGGCCGCGCGACAGCAGGAAGAGCGCGCTCGTGAGCGTGCGCGTCTTCACGTCGAAGCGCCGTTCGAGGTACTCGTACGCGGTGTAGACCCGGGCGCGGTGGAAGAACGGCACGGCGGTCACCGACAGGATGACCATGGCCAGCGGCAACCCGAAGTAGAACTGCACGAAGCGCAGCCCGTCGGTGTAGCCCTGGCCGGTGGTGCCGACCATGGTGATCGCGCTCAACTGCGTCGCCATCACCGAGAGGCCGACCGCCCACCACGGATTGCTGCGGTTGCCGAGGAAGTACCCTTCGATCTCGCGGCTGCCGCGGGTGTGCTGGATGCCCGTCCAGATGATCCACGCGAGGTAGAGGGCGATGATCGTCCAGTCGACCGGGTGCATGCTCAGCCCTGGAACGCCCGCTGCAGCGCGAACAGCGCGAGCAGCGTGACGACCTCGACCAGGATGACGCGCGCGGCCGATCCCCAGGTGACATTGCCGGGAGCCTGCCCGATCACAACGCCTCCACGGCGGCACGCAGGGCGACCCGTGCGCCGTCCAGCCGCGCGCGGGCTTCCGTCGTCCAGGCCCGATCGGCGGTGAGGTGATCGGCGGCCTCGCGCAGGGCGTCGGTGGTGCGGACCGGCGACGGGCCGCCGAGCGTCTGCCGCACGTCGATGAAGTGCGCCGGGCTGAGGATGTGCTGCAGCTCCGCTTCGGTGCAGGGCAGGGTTCGTCCGATGACCGCGGTCGTGGCGGTGCCGAGCGCCTCGACGAGCGTCGCCGACGGCGTCGCACGGCGCTCGGCCACGAAGCGCGCCGCCACCTCGTGGCTCGCGCGGAACGGCAGGGCGTGCGAACGCGCCAGCGTGTCGGCCAGCTCGGTCACCGTCGTCCCGCCTTCGCCGGCCCGCGACGCCATCTTCGCGACGTCGAACGCCGCCTGCGACATCGCGCCGGCGACGAGCCGGACTGCGCGGCCGGCATCGCGGAAGGCGTTGGCGACGAGCGGCTGCAGGTCGTCCTCGGTGTCGACGATGTCGCCGAACGGCGTGTTGTGCACGGTCACCGTCACGGCCTGCGCCTGGCCGAGCGCCTTGCTCCCGAGCGCCCGCGCATGCTCGAGCGCAACCGGGTTGCGCTTCTGCGGCATGATGCTGCTGCACTGCACGTAGCCATCGGACAGCCGCAGGTAGCCGAACTCCGCCGTACACCACAGCATCAGGTCCTGCACGAACCGGCCGGTGCCGACGAGCAGCACCGACAAGGCGCCGGTGGCTTCCAGCAGGTAGTCGACGGTCGCGATGCTGCCGTAGGTGTTGCCGGTCGGCCGGTCGAAGCCGAGGAGTTGGCTGGTGCGCACCCGGTCGATCGGGAAGCCCGTGCCGGTGATCGCACAGGCGCCGAGCGGGTTGCAGTTGACCGTGTCGTAGGCGGCCTGCAGCCGCCGGTGATCGCGCGCCAGTTGTTCGATCACGGCGAGCAGGTAGTGCGCCACCGTGCTCGGCTGGGCCGGCTGCGTGTGGGTGTGCGCGGCGTACACCGTGTGCCGGTGGCCGAGGCCGAGGTCGATGAGGGCGGCGCGCAGTTCCTCGACGCCCGCCATCGTGTCGAGCAGCATCTCCCGCAGGCGCATGCGGTACATCGTCATGTCGATGTCGTTGCGGCTGCGGGCGGTGTGGAGCCGGCCGGCGATGTCGTGGCCGCAGGTCCCGACGAGCACCTGTTCGAGATAGAAGAAGAGGTCCTCGTACGTCCCGTCGTAGCGCACGCTGCGGATCTGGTCTTCGTCCACCCGGTCCAGCCCGGTGCGCAGGAGGCGGGCGGCGTCGCGCGACACGATGCCCTGCTCGGTGAGCATCACGAGATGGGCGTAGTCGATCGCGCGGAGTTGAGTCAGGAAGAGACGCTTGGCGTCCTCGAAGAGGTCGTTGAGGACCAGGTCCACGTACTCGGGCGCGAACGTCGGCACGCTCAGAGTATAGACAGCCGCGACCAACCGGTCAGGCCGGCGGCGGTCCGGGCACGACGGCGGCAGCGGCGAGAGCGCGGCGCGCGACTTGCGACACGCGCCAGGCGACGAGGGCGGCGGCCGCCAGGCCAACGGCCAGCAAGGCGTACTGCGCCGTGCTGCGCGGGGGCCGCGCGCCGGCGACGACCGCGGCCACGTCGCCGATGACGTGGCCGTAGTACACGTACAGCAGCGTGCCCGGGAGCATCGCGGGCGAGGCCATGATCATCTCGCGCCACCGCAGCCGCGTGAGTCCGAGCAGGTAGTTGAGCACCGTGAACGGCACCAGCGGCGTCAGCCGCAGCAGGAACACGATGCGCAGGCCGTCGGCGGCGACGGCCCGGTCGATGAGCGCGAAGCGGCCGTGGCCGGCCAGCCAGCGCTCGACGAAGGGCCGCGAGAGATGGCGCGAAACGAAGAACGCCAGCGACGATCCCGTCACGGCGCCGGCGAACACGACAGGCACGCCGGGCCAGAGGCCGAAGAGCGCGCCGCCGGTGAGCGTGAGCACCGAGCCGGGCACGAGCAGCGGGACGGCGAGCGCATAGACCACCGCATAGGCCACGGGCGCGAGCGCCCCCTGCGCGCGCACCCAGTCCAGCACGTCCGTCACGACATCCGGCCTCGACCAGAGCAGGGCCGCGGCGCCCGCCAGCAGCAGGGGCAGGGCGACGGCGCGCCACGCGCGCCCGGCGGTCATCGCCGCCACGCCAGCCAGCGATCGAAGAGGCCGCGCACCGTCGGCGTGAGGCGCGTGCGGTTGTAGAGATCGGCGGCCTTGCGGATCGCCTCGCCACGGGTCGGATAGGGATGGACGATCCGAGCCAGTGTAGCCAGCGACACGCCCTGCGACGCGAGCACGGCGATCTCGCCGGCGAGATCACCCGCCTGGCGGCCGACGACCGTGCCGCCGGCGACGCGGCCGCGGCGTGCGTAGAGCCAGACGCCACCGGTGTGCTCGCCATCGGTGCGGGCGCGGTCGACGTCCTCCCAGGGCACCGCGAACGTCTGCAGCGCCGGATCGTCGTCGGGGGTCTCGCCGACGACGGCGACTTCCGGATCGGTGTAGGTGCACCTCGGGATCGAGTTGCGGCGCACCTGCGTGCGGCCGAGGAAGAGCGCGTTCTGCACGGCGACGCGAGCACTCGCGTCGGCCGCGTGCGTGAAGTGCTGCGGGAGACAGACGTCTCCGGCGGCGTAGATCGCCGGGTTGGCGGTGCGCAGGTGCGCGTCCACGGTGACGCCGCGCGGCGACCAGGCGACGCCGGCGCGCGGCAGGTCGAGCTCCTCGACATTGGGCTGCCGGCCAGCCGCCACGAGGATGTGCGAGGCGTCGACCACCACCTCGCCATCCGGATGCGCGATCGTGACGCGGCGACTGCCGTCCAGCGTCGCGACGCGCGTCACCTCGCTGCGGGTCAGGACGCGCACACCATCCGCTGCGAGCGCCGCCTGGACCAGCGCGGCGACGCCGGCCGATTCCCGGCCGAGCAGCGCGGCGCCGCGCTGGACGATCGTGACTGACGAGCCGAGCCGGGCAAATGCCTGCGCGAGTTCGCAGCCCACCGGGCCACCGCCGATCACCACGAGCCGCGGCGGAAGGTCGTCGATCTCGAAGATCGACTCGTTGGTCAGCGGCGCGGCCCCACGCAGGCCGGACACATCGGGCATGACGGGACGGCCGCCGGTGGCAATGACCGCGCGGGCGAACGTCAACCTCGTGCCGGCCACCTCGATCGCCTCGCGCGACACGAAGCGCGCCTGCCCGAGGAAGACGTCGACGCCGAGCGCCTCGAACCGCGCCACCGAGTCGTGCGGGCTGATTGCCTGGCGCACGCTCCTGACGCGCGCCATGACCGCGCCGAACTCGATGCGCTCGAGGCGGGCCTGCACGCCGAATGCCGCCGCCTCGCGAACGGCATGGGCGGCGTGGGCGGCGCGGATCAGCGCCTTGGACGGCACGCATCCGACGTTCAGGCAGTCGCCGCCGAGGGCCCTCCGTTCGACCAGCGCCACCCGCGCGCCAAGGCCGGCCGCCCCAGCCGCGCAAACGAGGCCGGCGGTTCCGCCACCGATCACCACGAGGTTGTAGCGCCCTCGCGGCGTCGGATTGCGGTGCGCAGGCGGAAAGACCTGCGCCGCGAGCGCGGGGTCCGGGGTGAACATCGGTGTACGACCCAATTTCAAAATTTCAGAATTGCACGATCTCACCGCCACCGCCGCGCTTCGAAGGTTGGCGGTGCTGATGACATTCTGAAACTTTGCAATTCTGAAATTTCTGACTTACCCATGTAGATAGAGCAGTCCGAGCGCGAGCGCTCCGAGCGCCCATGACCAGGCCCGCAGTTCGCGCGCCCGGCCGGCGATGACGAACGCCACGACGTGCGCCACCAGGCCCCACAGCAGGCCCTGCGTGATCGACAGCGACAACGGGATCAGTACCAGCGTCAGGAACGCCGGCGTGATCTCCTCGAGCCGGCCGAACGGCAGCGTCTTGCACGTGCGGAACATCAGCACGCCGACCACGATCAGCACCGGCGCGGTCGCAAACGCCGGCACCATCGCCACCAGCGGCGCCAGGAACAGGCACGGCACGAAGCACAGCCCGGCGACGACGGCGGTGAGGCCGGTGCGGCCTCCGGCGTTGATGCCCGCCGCGCTCTCCACGTACGCCGTCCCCGACGACGTGCCCAGCAGCCCGGCGCCGACCGTCGCCCAGGCGTCCACCAGCAGCCCCTCGCGCAGGCGCACCGGACGGCCATCCTCGTCGGTGAAGCCGGTGGCCTCGGCCACGCCCATGAACGTGCTGATCGAGTCGAACAGGTCGGTGAACAGCACGGCGATGATCGACGGCCACAGGGCCGGCGCGAGCGCGCCCCACACGTCGAGACGCAGCGTCACGGCCGTGAGGTTCGGGCGGCTCACCCACGACGCGGGCGGCGTCACGAGCCCGAGCACCCAGCCCGCGCCGGTCACGATCGCGATGCAGGCGAGGAACGCGATCGCCTTGCCGCGGATCATCAGGGCGACCGCGACGATCAGCCCGGCCACGGCCAGCAGCATCTGCGCCGTCACCGGTCCCGCCTTGATCATCGTGACCGGGTCGGCGACGACGATGCCGGCGCCCTTCAGGCCGATGAGCGTGAGCAGCAGGCCGATGCCGGCCGCCATCGCCGTCCGCAGCGACGCGGGAATCGCCGTGGCGACCTGCTCGCGCAGCGGCGTCACCGAGATGATCAGGAACAGCACGCCCGCCCAGAACACCATGCCGAGCGCCGTCGGCCACGGCACCTGTTGCCCGACGACGATGGTGTAGGCGAAGAAGGCGTTGAGCCCCATACCGGGCGCGACGGCGAACGGCAGCCGCGCGTAGAGGCCCATCAGGATCGTCATCAGCGCGCAGAGCAGCACCGTGGCGGTGACCAGGCCGTCGAACGGCATGCCGGTGCCGTCGCTGAGGACGCCCGGGTTGACGACGACGATGTAGGCGGTGGCGAGGAAGGTGGTGAGCCCGGCGACGACTTCGGTGCGCCAGTGACTGGCGCTCGGACCGGGTCGGGCGGCGGACGCCGCGGCCGGGCCCGCCATCATGCGTCCGCGACGGCGCGCAGGAACGGCTCCAGCGTCGCCATGACGCGCGGCCAGCGATACCACGTCTCGACGTAGGCCCTGCCCTGGGCGCCGAAGCGGACCGCGAGTTCCTCGTCGGTGGCCAGCAGCGTCAGCGCCTCGACGAACTCGTTGGCGTGGTGGTAGTACAGGCCGCCATTGGCCCGCAGCGTCTGGCCCTCGAGCACCTTGCAGCCGCCGTTGACCAGGGCGGGCACGCCGTGGTTCCAGGCTTCGAGCAGCACGAGGCTGAGGCTCTCGTACGGCGACGGCATGATCAGGGTCCTGGCGCTGCCGAGCAGCGTCTCGCGCAGGTGCTCGGGCACGAACCCGAGCGGCCGGATCTGCGGATGGCTCGGCACCTCCATGAACTCGGGGCCCGCGAGCACCAGCGGCAGCGGCGGGCGGCCCTCGTCCACGTACTGGCGGTAGTGCCGGAACAGCGTCTCGCAGCCCTTGTTCTTCTCGACCCGCCCGAGGTACAGCGCGTAGGGAAAGCTCACGCCCATGTTCTCGAGCTCGCCGCGCAGTTCCGGGTGCGGCAGGTCGGCCGGAGCGAGGCCGGAGCCGATGACGCACGACGGCGGCAGCGGGCCGTTGGCGCGGCTGGCGACCAGGTCGCGCTCCTCCTCGGTGAGGAACACGTAACCGGCCGGCAACGAAAAATAGTCGCCCAGCACGTCGAGCCAGATCGTCGGATCCTCCTCGGCGGTCGGGACGAGAATGGCGCGATCGCGGACGTGCGGCAGGCCGAAGAAGCTCGGGTAGTACCGGTACGACCAGAACAGCACGAGGTCGTACTGGACGCCTTCGCTGCGCAGGTGATCGACGAGGTCGGGGACGGTCGGGCCGTTCTCCTCGAACCAGGCGCGCTGGGTCTCGACGGTGGAGCGCCGGCCGAACACCTCGTGACTGAGGTCGGCGAACCGGTGGAGGTGGCGCGGATGGGTGACCGGAAAGCGGCGCACGCGGACGCGCCCGAGCTGGCTCTCGCCGGGGGTGTACACGTTGCGCCAGGTCAGGTAGTCGCGTGCGCAGCTGGTGAGCACTGTGACGTCGTGCGTCTCGGCCAGGCGTTCGGCGATGGCGCGGCAATGCGCCTCGGCGCCACCGGTGACCTCCGCGCCGTACCGCTGCACCACGCACGCGAGCTTCACGGGCGCTCGGCCTCGTCGGCGGGCGGATCCTGGCCGACCTGGGCCCGTTCCAGGGCGGCGAGCCGGGCCGACACCCGGGCGTGCTCGACGACCAGTTGCTGCAGGCACGCCATCAACGCGAAGTTCAGCCGCTCCTGGCGCGCGAAGTTCTCGCGGCTGTAGTCGTAGAGCCAGCGCGTCACCGGCAGCACCAGCTTCTGCTTGAGCCAGACGATGAGGCCGCCGGCGATGGGCCGGTGGCTGGCCAGGCGTAAGGAGGGGTTGACGCGCCAGTCGTCCTCGTCGTCCAGCAGCTCCGGCAGCAGGAGGGCAGGGCGATCGCGCTGTTCGAGGGCCCGCCCGAGCAGCTGCTCGGCGGCGAGGAAGACGGCCTCGTCCTCGAACTCCCGGACGCCGCTGCGGACAAGCCGGGCCCGCAGCTGGGCCCGGACGCGCGCCCGGACGTCGGCCATCACATCCTCGGTGGCCAGCGGCTGAAGCGGGTCGGGCTGGGTCACGGCGCGTCCACGGCTGGGGCCAGTCTAGAACAGGGCATGCGCCGGGGGACAGCGTATGCTGGTGCGTCCGGCCGCCCGTTCGGGCCGGCCGGGGGATCTCCGACACCGCATGGAATGGATTGCTGACCTGTTGTCCTGGCTGCGCACCCTCCACAGCGACGAGGGCGTGCGCGCGCTCATCGCCTGGGGTGGCCTGAGCGTCCTCGTGGCCATCGTCTTTGCCGAAACCGGGCTGCTGGCCGGCTTCTTCCTTCCGGGCGATTCGCTGCTCGTCACCGCTGGCGTCGTCTGTGCGGGGGCTTTCCCCGGTCTGCCGGCCATCAACATCTGGGTCGCCAACCTGCTCCTGGTGCTCGCGGCCGTGATCGGCGATCAGGTCGGCTACGGCCTCGGCATGCGGGCCGGGCGGGCCATCTACAACCGGCCCGACACCCGGTTCTTCAAGAAGAAGTACCTCTACGAGGCGCAGGAGCTCTACGCGAGCAAGGGCGGCAGTTCCCTGATCGTCGCGCGCTTCGTGCCCGTGATGCGGACCTTCGTGCCGTTCATCGCCGGCGTGGCGCAGATGCCGTACCGCAGCTTCGTCGTCTACAACGTCGCCGGCGGCGTGCTGTGGGTGACGAGCCTGCTGTGGATCGGATACTTCCTCGGCCTCAGCCCGCTCGCCGAGCAGATTCACCGGATCATCCTGGCGGTGATCCTGATCTCCGTGCTGCCGCTGGTGTGGGAGGTCTACAAGCGATGGAAGCACTCGACGGGCCGCGACTGAACGAGGGTCGCGACAACGAGGCGGGCCGCAGCGCGGCGCGCCAGCTGGCGCCGCTGGCCATCGTCTCGCTCGTCCTGCCGCCGCTCGGCGCCGTCTTCCTGCTCGGCCACCTGACGACGCTGGGGCCCTGGCTGCAGACCCGCGGCACGACCGGCGTGGCGGTCTACATCGCCAGCTTCGCGGTGCTCGCAGGCCTGGCCCTCATGCCCACCTATGCGCCGGCCATCCTCGGCGGCTGGGCCTTCGGCGATCGGATCGGACTGCCGGCCGCGCTCGCCGGCTTCGTCATCGCGTCAGCCATCAATTACGCCTGGGCCGGCCGGTTGTCGGGCTCGCCGGCGGCGCGGCTGCTCGCCGAGCGGCCCGCATGGCTGGCCGTCCGCGACGCGCTCGTCGGGCGGTCCTGGTGGAAGACCGTCCTGGTCGTGACGCTGATCCGGCTGCCGCCCAACTCGCCGTTCGCCCTGAGCAACGCGACGCTCGCCGCAGCGCGGGTGCCGATCGGCGCCTACCTGGTGGGAACGCTGATCGGACTGGCGCCCCGCACGGCGGTGGCGGTCCGGGCCGGCGCGCACCTGTCGGCGCTCGACTTCAGCCAGCGCGACGCGTTCGGCTCGGCCGTCGTCGCCATCGGGCTGTCGCTGCTCGTGCTCGGCGTGCTCGGCTGGCTGGCCCGAAGGGCGCTCGACTCCACGCTGGCCCAGGCCGGCGACCGGCGCCGCCGCTAGCCGCCGCGACTGGCCGCGATCGGCCGGCTGCCGGCGCCCCTGCGCACCGGCCGGCCGCTCGGGTACGATCCGCTAGCCAGTGCCATTCGACTGCCGCCACCAGTACGTACACGGACACGACGCCTGCGTCGCCGATTGTCCGACGCGCCATCCCGCCGGCGGGTTCACGTACCTGCGCGTCACGTCGCGAGACGAGGGGCCGCCGGCCGCCCCTGACGCCGTCGACGTCGCGGTGCTCGACATGCACCACGGCTGGCCCAATCTCGGACACGCCGCCGTCCTCCGATCGCTGCGCCAGGTCGTGTGCGACCTCCGCGGCGCGCTCGAGGCCTCGCGGCTGCGCGTGCGGGTGCTCTCCTACGACGTGCGCCGGACGGCGCTGACACCGCGGCTGGACGAGGACACCGGGCTGCTGTGCATCGGCACCGGCGGCCCCGGGCACCTGGACCCGCGCCGCAACGACGGCGTCGATCCGGGCAGCCAGGGCATTCTGGAGAACCCGGCCTGGGAACCCGAGGTGTTCGCGCTCTTCGACCGGCTGCGGGCGCACCCGGAGGGCGTGCTCCTCGCCATCTGCCATTCCTTCGGGGTCATGTGCCGGTGGCTCGGCGTCGCCGACGCGCACCTGCGCGGCCCCGAGAAGGGCGGCAAGAGCGCCGGCATCATGGAGAACGCGCTCACCGACGCGGCCCGGGCCCATCCGTGGTTCGGCTTCCTGAGCCGGCAGGCCGGCCCGTCGCAGCGCATCGCCGTGCTCGACAGCCGGCTGTACGACCTGCTCGCGCACGGCCCGCTGCCGGGCGACATGCAGGCGATTGGCTACGAGACGCTCGGCGTCGGCGGGCCGGTCGGGCCGGCCCTGACCATGCTCGAAGTCGCGCCGGACACCTCCGACGGGATGCCGCGGATCCTCGGCGTGAACCACCACCCGGAGATCGTCAACCGCCCACGCCAGCTGGCGCTGCTGCGGCGGCGCCACGCGCACGGCAAGATCGACGACCGTTGGTACGAGGAGCGGCGACGCACCCTGATGGAAACCCTCGACGATCGGGCCGGCGAGCAGCAGCTCGCCCTGACCTCCAGCTTCACGCTGCACGGACCGCTCCGCTACCACCTGCTGCGCCGCCTCCGCCGGCGAGCCGAGGCGCTCGGCCGGCCGTGGCCGCTGGACGAGCGCTCGACGCCGATCGCGATGCTGGCCAGCGGTGAAGTGCTGTCACTCGAGGAACTGGGAGCCGCGCTGTGATCCCGCAGCCGCCGTTTGCCGCCACCCTCACGGCCGAAGAGGAGATCCGGCGCTTCGAGGAGCTCAAGCCGCGCCTCAAGGCGGTGTGGGACGTCCTCATGCGCCGCGAGGATCAGCCCGGCACGTCGGTGGTCGTGCCCTCGCTCACCCTCGACCAGGACGAACTGCGCAAGCTCGATGGCGCGACGTTCTACGAAGAGCGCCTGCTGTTCCTGCTGATCCGGCTGCGCAACCCGCGGGCCCACGTCGTGTACGTGACGTCGCAGCCGGTCCACCCGCTGATTCTCGACTACTACCTGCACCTGCTCGCCGGGGTGCCGGCCAGCCACGCGCGGGCCCGCCTGACGATGCTCTGCACGTACGACGCGTCGCCGCGGGCGCTGACCCAGAAGATTCTCGAGCGGCCTCGCCTGATCGAGCGCATCCGCGAGGCGATTCCGGATCCGGCCCGCGCCTATTTGACGGTGTTCAACTCGACGCCGCTGGAACGCAGGCTCGCCGTGCTGCTCGGCATCCCGCTCAACGGGCTCGACCCGAACCTGAACTACCTCGGCACCAAGTCGGGCAGCCGCAAGGTGTTCCGGGAAGCGGGCGTCGAGCTGCCCGAGGGTTTCGAGGATCTGACCGGCGAAGCCGACGTCGAGGACGCACTCGTCGCACTGGCCCATCGCCGGCCGGGGCTGCGCAAGGCCGTGGTCAAGCTGAACGAGAGCTTCTCGGGCGAGGGCAACGCGATCTTCCGCTTCCCCGATCAGGTCGACGATCGGTTCGCGATCCGCAAGGCGCTGCGGGCCCTGGAGTTCGGAGTGCCCTGGGAGACCCACCAGAACTACTTCCAGAAGTTCTCGCGCATGGGCGGCATCGTCGAGGAGTTCATCGACGCGGCGATCAAGGTGTCGCCGTCGGCGCAGCTGCGGACGAGTCCGGCCGGCGAGGTGCTGCCGACCTCGACGCACGATCAGATCCTCGGCGGCCCATCCGGCCAGATCTACCAGGGCTGCAGCTTCCCGGCCCGCGACGACTACCGGATGGCGATCCTGGAGCGCAGCATCCGGATCGGGCAGGTGCTGGCGCGCCAGGACGTGGTCAGCCGCTTCGGCGTCGATTTCCTCGCGTACAAGGAGACGCCGGAGGAGCCCTGGAAGCTGACCGCGCTCGAGATCAACCTCCGGGTGCTCGGCACGACGCACCCGTTCCTGGCGCTGCAGTTCCTGACCGGCGGCACCCTCGATCCCGACTCCGGCATGTTCATCTCGCTGAGCGGGCGGCCGAAGTACTACCTGGCGACCGACAACCTCCGCGCCTCGACCTATCGCGGCGTGCTCCCCGAGGATCTGATCGACATCGTCACCGACAACGGCCTGCACTACAGCCACCGCACCGAGTCCGGCGTGCTGTTCCATCTGATCGGCGCGCTGTCCGAGTACGGTAAGCTTGGACTTACGGTGATCGCGAGCAGCCCGGAGGAGGTGCAGGAACTCTATGCCCGCACCCTCGACGTGCTCGCCTGCGAAACCGGCATCGGCCACAGCTGAGGGTGGCAAAAGTTGAAAGGGCGAAAAGGGCCAAAAGGGCCAAAAGTGGCCAAAAGGAGCCAAAAGGGCCAAAGGGCAAGGAGGGCCAAGGGGGAAGGAGGACGAAACGACTGCCCCGCCGTCCCGGCCATGTCACCAGCCGCGCAACCTTCTGACGATGGTGGTGTGGATGGCGACCAATTCACTGGCCTCACGAGCCAACCGCGTGAGCTGACCGGGCCGGTCGGTTTGCTGTCGCCGACGAATCAGTTCAAGCCAGTATTGGGCTTCTCGAGCCTCGCGCAGGGCGCCCAGCCTGAGTGTCAGAAGATGGCGCCTGGTTGACGCGGACTGCGCCTCGGCATTGTGCGCGCCGACAGACGTTCCCGCGTCTCGCGCTTGGAACAGCAACTTCGCTGGAATCAGCCCGCGACGAAGCTCGTGCTCGACGAAATCGAGCAGCACGTCGGAGAACTCGATGCAGCGTTCGAGGATGTCCCTGCGCTGCCGCGCCATGTGCTTGGCAGTCGCAACTCGCATGCCGCGCCAACGCGACTCGCGGCCGTGTTACGCAACGACGGCATAGCCCGCGAACGTACAACTTTTTGCACTTCTGGCCCTTTTTGCCCTTTCAACTTTTTCACCCACGCCTGCCTTTGACTGTGACGTGGTTCATCGCCACAACCACTCCAGCGCTTGCGGCAAGGTCTGCGCCTTGACGGCACGATCGCAATGGCCGGCGTTGCGGACGAATGCGTACTGGTACGCGTAGCCCTTGTCGGCGAGAACCCTGGCCATGCGCTCGTTGGCGAGCACCCAGTCGTGCATGTCGTCGCGCATGACGTTGGGATTGAAGAGATCGCGATCGCCGACGTGCATCCAGATGCGAATCGGCTTCTTCGGGCTGCCAGGGATGATCTTCGCGTGGTACTCCCAGGCGCCGCCCGGTGTCGCCGGGTTCGACGGCCACTGCTGATTGACGAACGTGCCGGAGTAGCTGAGCACGCGGTGATACCACTCCGGGTGATACCACGCCATGGTGAACGCCGCCGATGCGCCCGAACTGCAGCCCATCGTCGCCCGGGCGTCGGGGTCGCGCGAGAGCCTGACGTCGAACCGCTTCTCGACCTGCGGCAGCACTTCCGTTTCGACGAACTCGGCGTACGTGCCGGAGAGCGTGTCGTATTCGAGGCCACGCTGGCTGCCCTGCGCGTCGCCGCCGCCGTTGGCGATCGCGACCGCGATCATCACCGGCACACGCCTGGCGGCGATCAGGTTGTCGAGCACGGTGAACAGCATCGGATCGGGACCATCGGCGCCGACGATGAGCGGTGCGGCAGTGCCGGGCACGTACTGCTTCGGCACGTAGACGGAGACCTTGCGCGTCCAGGGCGCCGGCCGGCTCGTGGTGACGACCAGCTTCGCGGGATCGTCCGGGTCGGGCGTGCCGAACGTGCCGGCGTCGCGCGCCACGCCCGGATACAGCGTGCTGTCGGCCGACGAGATCGTGAACTCGTGCACCGTGCCCTGCGGCACGCCGGTATCGACGAGCGTCTCGGGCGCCGGCGCATGCGTCGGACCGACAATGAAGCTGCCGGTGCGATCGACGGGCGGCACGGCGCCGTCGGGCAGTTCGGTCTTCTCGACGAAGCCGGGCGTGCGGGGATCGCGCGTCGGCGGCGTTGGCCGCGGCCGCGGCGCGGCCACTTGTTGCGGCGGTGCAGGAGCCGGTGTCGCGGGCGCCTGCCCGGACGCGACGTTCGCGACGGAGAGGGCGGTCGCCAGCAGTGCACCACCCACGCGAGATCCGATCATGCGCGTCATCCTCGTGTCTCTGCCGGCAGCCGGCCTCGGCTGCGCGGGCGCGCGGCAATCCGCGGCGGGTGCGGCAACCGGCGTGATGTCATGTCAGGCGCACATGATGCCCCGCGCAGCACCCGGGCGCCTAACCCGGACCGACAGGTGGGAAAGCGGCAGGCAATCGACGGCTGCTACAGTTCCGGAATGCGAATCAACCGGTCGGTTCCGCCCTGTGCCGTGATCCCCGTGCTCACGTATCCCGACCCGGGCGTGGCTGCCGCGTGGCTGTCACAGGCGTTCGGCTTCACCGTCCGCCTCCGGATCGCAAATCACCGCATCCAGATGAAGGCAGGCGACGGTTGCTTCACCATCGCCGAAGGCACGGCGACCCCGAACGACGCGCAGCACGTTCAGGTGCGGATCGAGAATGTCGATACGCACTGCGCACGCGCGCGGCAGCACCACGCGGTCATCTTGACCGAGCCGCAGGATCATGCGTACGGCGAGCGCCAGTACAACGCCCAGGACTTCCACGGGCATCGCTGGGACTTCACCGAAACCATCGCTGACGTCGCTCCGGACGACTGGAGCGGCGGCGCGTTTCATCTCGAGCCGACGACCAGCCCTGAGTGACGGGCGACCGGCTCGGTGTCTGCGCTTCGACATAGAATCGGCCGCGATGGCGAGTACGGTTCCAGTGGTGCTGGTCACGGGTGGCAGCCGCGGGCTCGGGCGTGGCATCGCCATCGAAGCCGCGGCGGCCGGACTGTCGGTGGCCTTCACCTACGCGAGCAACGAGGAAGCGGCGCGCGAGACCGTCTCGCTGTGCTCGCAGGCCGCCGCCGGGCCGGGCCAGCGCTTCGTGCCGATCAGGGGCGACATCGGCAGCCGCGACGACCGGGCAGCGACGGTGAGGCGGGTGCTCGACGAATTCGGCCGCGTCGACGCGCTCGTGAACAACGCCGGCATGGCGCCGCGCGTGCGCGCCGATCTGACCGAGACCAGCGAGGCCTCGTTCGAGGAACTGCTTCGCGTCAACCTGCAGGGGCCGTTCTTCCTGACCCAGGCGGTCGCCAACCACTGGCTGGCCTCGCGCTACGACGCCGCGCTCGCCGGCGGCTTCAAGATCCTGTTCGTGACGTCGATCTCGGCCGACACCGCGTCGCTGAACCGGGGCGAGTACTGCATCTCCAAGGCCGGCCTGGCGATGACGTCGCAGTTGTGGGCGCTCCGACTTGCCGATCAGGGCGTGCAGGTGCTCGAGCTGCGCCCGGGCATCATGGCGACCGACATGACGGCCGGCGTCAAGGGCAGGTACGACGCGCTGATTGCCGAAGGCCTCGTCCCGCAACGACGCTGGGGCACCCCCGAGGACGTGGGCCGCGCCGTTCGCGCGGTGCTCGGCGGCGCCTTCCCGTTCACGACCGGCGACGTCATCCACCTCGACGGCGGCTTCCACATCCGCCGCCTCTAGAACAGCTCGTCCGTCGCCGCGACGACAAGCCAGACCCACGACATGATTCGCATCGACTCGACGCTGTCCCCCAAGGCGCTGCTGCCGGCCGTGACCCGGCTCTTCGAACTCTCCGCCCGCAAGATCGCCGCGATCGATCGGAACTGGACGCCGGCAGCGGGGACGCCCGTGTTCACCGCGGCCGGCCGCTACACGTCGCGCGGCTGGACCGAGTGGACGCAGGGCTTCCAGTTCGGCTCGGCGCTGCTGCAGTTCGACGCCACCGGCGACACGGCGATGCTCGACCTCGGGCGCACGCAGACCGTGCGCCACATGGCGAGCCACGTGAGCCACGTCGGCGTCCACGATCACGGCTTCAACAACGTCTCGACCTACGGCAACCTGTTGCGGCTGGCGCGCGAGGGGCGCTTCGACGCGGCGCCGACCGAGATCGACTTCTACGAGCTGGCACTGAAGCTCTCGGGGGCCGTCCAGGCGGCGCGATGGACCGAGTTGCCCGAGGGGCTGGGCTACATCCAGTCGTTCAACGGCCCGCACTCGCTGTTTGCCGACACCATCCGCTCGCTGCGCTCCCTGGCGCTGGGCCATCGCCTCGGCCACGCGCTGATGGGCGAGCGCGATCGCCGCATCTCGCTGCTGCAGCGGCTCGTGCAGCACGCCGACACGACGGCCCGCTTCATCGTCTTCTACGGCGAGGGGCGCGATGGTTACGATGTGCGCGGGCGCGTCGTGCACGAGGCCGTCTTCAACGTCACGGATGGATCGTTCCGGTGCCCATCGACGCAGCAGGGCTACTCGCCGTTCTCGACATGGACGCGCGGGCTCGCGTGGATTCTCACGGGATATGCCGAGGAACTGGAGTTCCTGGAGACGCTGGCCGGCGCCGAGTTCGAGCCGATGGGCGGCAAACGCGCGGTGCTCGACCGCTATCTCGCGGCGGCGCGCGCGACCGCGGACTTCTACATCGGTCAGACCCCGACGTGCGGCGTGCCGTACTGGGACACCGGCGCGCCAGGACTCGCGCAGATGGGCGGCCATCTCGATCGCCCCGCCGATCCCTACAACGACTACGAGCCTGTCGACAGTTCCGCCGCGGCCATTGCCGCGCAGGGACTGATCCGGCTCGGCGTGCACCTGCGCGCCAGCGGCGACACCCGGGCCGGCAACCGATACGTCGCAGCCGGCCTCACCGTGGCCCGGACGCTGTTCGACGAGCCGTACCTGTCGACGGGTGCGAAGCACCAGGGCCTGCTGCTCCACTCGGTGTATCACCGGCCGAACGGCTGGGACTACATCCCGCGGGGGCGCACGATCCCCTGCGGCGAGTCGTCGATGTGGGGCGACTACCACGCGCGCGAACTGGCGCTGCTGATTCAGCGCATGGCGAACGGACGCTACTACACGTTCTTCGGCGAGTGACGGTCAGGGCAGCCCTGGGAACTGCCCTGCCTGTCCGTGTCGCGTCCTAGAGACTAGCGCGCCGGGGCAATCGGCACGCGCACTTCCGTCCGGATCCAGCGCAGCACCATGTCGGCGCCGGCGCCGGTCGGCACGAACTCGAACGTCAACTGATCCACCTCCTTGTCGGCCGGCAGCTCGGTGGCCGTCGCCGAGACCGTCAGCACATCGGTCGGGATCAGGTCGACCGGCGTGAACGCGTTGTTGGCGAAGATGCCGACGCCGTCGAGCCCGAGCCGCGAGTTGACGTGCACCTTCCACGTGCCCGCCGCGGGCGTCATGAACAACGAATAGGTCCCTGCCGCCAGCTTCTGGCCCGCCACCAGGACGTCCCGCGTGACAGTGATCTCGGTGGCCTCGTTGGCGCCGGTCCGCCAGCGCTCGCCATAGGGCACGATCGCGCCGCTCTCCTTGGTGCCGAAGATGTTGTTCCGGCCGCGCTTGTATGGCCGGCCGTAGACCACCCGCACGTGCGCGTCACCGATGGTGGTCCTGGCAATGCCGAGCGGGCTCGGCCGCCGGGAGGGGTGCAGGTCCTGCGCCGCGACCGCGATCGGCGCCGTCAAAGCCGCCACCAAGGCGGTCACCACGACACTGCGTTGAAGGTTCATGCGCGCAACTCCTCTTGAAGCCCGCCGGGGCGAGCGGACCGACCTCGGTACTGCGCGGGGCTGTCAGCGACCCCGCCGAACCGAATGCGTTGTGTATGGGCGCAGTGTGACACAGATGGCTCATCCGTGACGCACCTGGACGGCGCGCGACGCCCTGTATTCTTGACGGGTGACGATGCTGGTCCGAACCGGGCGGCGCGACGACGGCGCCGAGCCACTCGAGACGCAGGTCGCCGAACGCGAAGCGCTCCTCGGCGAACGGGCCGCGGAACTCGGGCGCCTCCAGACCGACCTCGAGGCATTCAGGCAGCGCTACCGGCACGAGGTCGGACGACTGCACGATCGGCTCGACGAACTCGAACTCGCCATCGCCGAAGCCGAACTCGGCGAGCTGTCGAAGAAGCTCGAAGACGCCGGTGCCGCCGAGGTGAGTGGTGCGCCGGCCGATCCAGCGCCCGAGCCCGTCGCGCGGTTCACGTCGGATGTCGTGCGTCGGCTGTTCCGCGACGTCGCCAAGACCATCCACCCCGATCTGGCACACCCCGACGACGTCACGCGCGAGCGGCGTCATGCCCTCATGGTCGAGGCCAACCGGGCCTACGCCCGAGGCGACGCGCAGCACCTCCGCTGGATTCTGGAGGCGTGGGAACGAAGCCCTGAAGCCGTGCACGGCGACGCGCCTGAGGCGACGCAGCTGCGTCTGGAACGGCGACTCGCGCAGATCGACGATCAGCTCGAGATGATTGCCAGCGACAAGGCCGCGCTCGAGGACTCGGCGCTGTGGCAGTTGAAGGCGATGGTCGATCGCGAAGCGGTCCGGGGCAAGGATCTCGTGGCCGACATGGTGCGGCGCCTGAAACGCGACGTCATGGCCGCGGCCAACCGCCTCGACGCGATGCGCCCACCGCGGTGATGACGCGATTGCGCTGCTTGTCGGCGACAGTCCCTAGCGTTTCGCTTCGGCCTCCAGCCACGCGCGCAGCGGTGCGAAGTAGTCGATGATCGCCGTGGCGTCCATCTGCCTCTCGCCGGTCAACGCCTCCAGCGCCTCGGGCCAGGGTTTGCTGGCGCCCATTGCCAGCATCTTCTGCAGGCGTGCCCCCACCTCCTTGTTGCCGTAGACCGAGCAGGTGTGCAGCGGACCGGTATGCCCCGCCGCCTTGCACATCGCACGGTGCATCTGGAACTGGAGGATGTGCGCCAGGAAGTAGCGCGTGTACGGCGTGTTGGCCGGCACGTGATACTTCGCGCCGGGATCGAACGCGCCGGCCGGACGGGGACCAGGCGCCGCCACGCCCTGGTACTTCTCGCGCAGCTCCCACCACGCGGCGTTGTACCGCGCCGGCGGAATCTCGCCGCTGAACACCTTCCAGCGCCACTGGTCGACGAGCAGACCGAATGGCAGGAACGCCACCTTGTCCAGCGCCATCCGCAGCAGGAACTCCACATCGTCCTGCGAGGCGGGGACCGATGGGAGCAGGCCGATATCGGCGAGGTACTTGGGCGTGATCGACAGGGCGATGGCATCGCCGATCGCTTCGTGGAAGCCGTCGTTGGCGCCGGTCCGGTAGAGGAACGGCTGCTGGTTGTAGGCGCGCTGGTAGAAGTTGTGGCCGAGTTCGTGGTGGACGGTGACGAAGTCCTCCGCGTTGATCTCGATGCACATCTTGATGCGGAGATCGTCGACATTGTCGACGTCCCAGGCGCTGGCGTGGCACACCACGTCGCGATCGCGCGGTCGCGTGAACAGCGAGCGTTCCCAGAACGTCTGCGGCAGCGGCGCGAAACCGAGCGACGTGAAGAAGCCCTCGCCGTACTTCACCATGCCGCGCGCGTCGGTCTTGCGCGCCACGAGCAATGCCTTCAGGTCGTAACCGGGCGCACGGCCGGCAGGCCCAACCAGGTCGTAGATGTTGCCCCACTGCTGCGCCCACATGTTGCCGAGCAGGTGCGCCGGGATCGGGCGATCCGGCGGCACGACGGTCGTGCCGTACTTCTCGCCGAGCCGGCGACGGACGTGCGCGTGCAGCAGGTCGTAGAGCGGCTTGACCTGCGTCCACAAGCGATCGACTTCGGCGGCAAATGCGTCCGGCGGCATGTCGTACCCGGCGCGCCAGAAGGCGCCGAGATCGGCAAACCCGAGTTCTCTGGCGCCCTGGTTACCCAGTTCGACGAAACGTCCGTACGGCTGCGCGAGCGGTGGCGCAATCGCATGCCACCCCTGCCACGCGTCGAGCAGGACCTGCGGATCGCGGCCCGTGGCCATCAGCCGGGTCAGGTCGTCGATCGTCTGGCACGGCTTGCCGGGCGGGCAGTACTTGCCGCGACCGTAATCGGCCTCCATGCCGGCAACGATGCGCGTGAGCTCCTTCTGGAGGTTCGGATCGGCAGGGGCCGGGAGCGGACTCGCCGCGAGCTTGAGCAGCATCAGCTGCCGCGCCACGTCGGCCCCGCCTGCGTCGACCGTGCCCTGAGCGGAGTCGAAGGGCGGATAGGTGGCCGCCTGCTTGGCGAGGCGCATCGACAAGGCGACGAAATCGGCAGTCGCCGCGGCGGAGATCTGCTCGGTGTCGCTCGTGATGAAGTTGGCCGCCACCCACTGCGCGCGCGCCAGCGCGTTGGCCTGGTCGAGCAGGGTCGCGTTGGCCTCGCTGACGAACGACGCGGCGTCAGCAGGCGGCGTGGACGAGGACGAGGTGGTCGGAGCGGAGACGCGCGTGCAGGCCGCGAGCGCGACGCCTGCCGCAACGGCCGAGCCGAGGAGGGCGAGATGCCGAGTGCGCACATCCCCTTGTAACGGATCCCGGCACTCGTTGATAGGGACGCTGTTCGAGATAGAGATCGGCCGCGTTGGGACAACGGGCCCTACCTGCGCGACGACGGCCCTACCTCCGCCTTGGGGGCGACGGGCCCTGCCTGCGCGTTGGGGACGACGGGACGTGTCTACGGGAACAGCACGCCTGGGGCGAGTACGCCGTTCGGGTCGAGTGCGCGCTTCACCTGGCGCATCTGGTCGATGCCCTCGTCGCCGTAGAGCTGCCGCAGGAGCGCCTGCTTGACCGGATGGCGGCCGACGCCGTGCTCGGCGAGCGGGCAGCCCCCGAGCCGGGCGACCTCGACACCGAACTCGAGGATCGCGGCCTTCCCCGCTTCGACGTCCTCGTAATTGCGGGGCAGGACGTTGGGGTGCACGTTGCCGTCCGACACGTGGCCCCAGGTCGCCACGTCGAGGCCGCGACGGGCGAAGCCGGCGCGATAGACGTCCATCATCTCGCCGAAGCGCGCGAACGGTACGACCATGTCGGCAGCGGTCTTCGCAATCCGCCCGTCGACATCGCGCTTGGCCCGGCCGACACGGGCGTTGACGCCGGCCGGCACCGCTTCGCGCACGCCGAGCAGCTGCTCGGCCCGCTTGCGGTCGCCGGGCAGCGCGAGCTCGGCGTGGTCGAGCACGCCATGCGCGTCGAGGACCTTGCAGAAGCGGACGAGCGGTGTGTCCGGCGCGTCCTCGTCGAGCGCGCGGCTGATCTCCTCGTAGGCGTCGGCCTGCGACAGCGGCGGCAATTCCAGCTGGATCAGCAGCAACAGGCTGGCGTCGGCCGGCCACTGCACGTCGTACTTCCGGTCGGCGCCGTCCTCGCGCAGGATCGCGAGCGACCGCGCGTCCATGTGTTCGATCGCCGCCACGTCGATGCCGGCCGGATCGGCCGTGCGCCACGTCTCCTGCGAGGCGCGTCGGAGGTCGGCCACGAGCGCCAGCCCGCGCGGCTCGTCGGCCACGGGCACGAGCGCGTAGCAGAGCCCGGCGCGGGCCGGCTGCACCCTGAGCACCGCCGACGTGATCACCCCGAGCGTGCCCTCGGCCCCGACGAACAGATCGACGACGTCCATGCCGGGAGCCGCGTGATAACCGGCCGACCGCTTGACGACGTCGGGCATCACGTAGGTCGGCACCGGCACCACGCGGTGCCCGCCCGGTCCGTCGATCACGAACGTGCCCGTATGGTCGAGGAGGTGCTCGCCGCGCATCACGTCGATCACGTCTCCTGCCGGCAGCACGACGGTGAGTCCGAGCACCCACGGCCGCGTCGGACCGTACTTGTAGGTCGCGGCGCCGGCGGCATTTGTGGCGATCGCGCCGCCGACCGTCGCGCCGAGAAAGGTCGGCACCGGCGGAAACTCCAGCGCCTGGGCCGCCAGCGCCTCCTGCAGCGCCGCGAGCGCGACGCCGGCGCCCGCCCGGACGTGTCCCTCGACGGCTGGCTCGATCGACGCAAGCCTCATCGTCGAGAGGACGATGCCGCCCGTCGGCGTGGCACCGCCGGTGAGCGACGACTGCGCGCCGACCGGCAGGACGGGCCGGCCGTCGGTCAGGACTGCGGCGACGTCGGCCTCGGTGCGCGGGCGCGCGACGGCATCGGCCTGTCCGCCCGGGTAATGGGCGGCGTCTTCGAGATGAGCGGCGATGGTGTCGGCGGTGACGTCGAACAGGTCGGGCGAGAGCGTGCCCCTGGCGGCACGGGCGGCGATCGGCACGACCCTAGTGTAGCGAGGACGGCCGGCACGGGCCGTGGCCATGACGATCGAGTCACGGGGCCAGCGCTAATCCCGGATCGGCATGAAGCCCGTGATCCGGCCGTCACTGCACGATACGATGACGCCCACATCCTGGATGTGAGGCGCGGGTGAAATGCCGCTGAAGGAGCTCTGAGTTCTGATGTCGCAGGCCCACGCCTACCGCTTCGGCCCCTGGCGCCTCGTGCCCGCGGAGCACCAGCTCCTGCGCGGGGAGACGCCGGTCACGCTGACGCCCAAGGCGTTCGAAACCCTCTGCGTGCTCGTGGAGCGGCACGGCCATCTGGTCACGACACAGGCGCTGCTCGAAGCGGTGTGGCCGGACACGTACGTCGAGCAGAACAATCTGGCGCAGCAGATCTCGGCGCTGCGGCGCCTGCTCGGCGACCCGGCCGCGGCCTGCATCGAGACCGTGCCGCGCCGCGGCTACCGCTTCGTGGCGCCCGTGGAGCTCGAACCGGCGATCGACCACGCGCACAAGGCCGCGGGTGCCGGCCCGCTCGACGCGCCGCCCGGCGATGCGGCGCGGCCGTCGGCTGTCTGGCGCGGCGCCGCGCGGCCCCTGACGCAGTACGCGACCAGCGGCGAGACGAGCATCGCCTATCAGGTGGTGGGCGACGGCCCGCTCGACATCGTGTTCGTCATGGGCTGGGTGTCGCACCTGGACTACGCGTGGGAGGAGCCGAGCTTCGCGCGCTTCCTTCAGCGGCTCGCGTCGTTCTCCCGCCTGATCCTGTTCGACAAGCGCGGCACCGGCCTCTCGGACCGGGTCGCCGAACTGCCCTCGCTCGAACAGCGCATGGACGATGTGCGCGCGGTGATGGACGCGGTGGGATCGACGCGCGCGGCACTGCTCGGCGTGTCGGAGGGCGGGCCGATGTGCAGTCTGTTCGCCGCGACCTATCCCGACAAGACGCTGGGCCTCGTGATGATCGGCTCGTATGCCAGGCGGGTGTGGGCGCCGGACTATCCCTGGGCGCCGACCCGTGAGGCCCGCGAGGCGTTCTTCGACCTGATCAGGCAGTCGTGGGGCGCGCCGATCGGCATCGAGGCGCGCGCGCCGTCGCGGCAGGACGACCCGGCGTTTCGCGACTGGTGGGCCACCTACCTGCGGATGGGCGCGAGCCCGGGCGCGGCGCTGACGCTCACCCGGATGAACGCCGAGATCGACGTGCGGGAGATCCTGGGGTCGATCCGCGTGCCGACGCTCCTGCTGCACCGCACCGGCGACCAGGCTCTGAAGATCGAGGAGAGCCGCTACATGGCCTCGCGCATTCCGGGCGCGCGGCTCGTGGAACTGCCCGGCGACGATCATCTCCCCTTCGTCGGCGATCAGGACCAGGTGCTCGACGAGATCGAGGAGTTCCTCACCGGGTTCCGTCCCGGCGAAGAGGACGCGTGCGTGCTGGCCACGGTGCTGCACGGACGGCTGACGCCGGTTGGCGCGCGCCGGCGCGACGTGCAACCGCCTGAACGCGTGACCGCGGCGATCGGCCGACTGATCGATCACTTCCGCGGCAGCGCGTGTGGGATCGACGGCGTCGACCTGCGTGCCGCCTTCGATGGCCCGGTCCGCGCCATCCGCTGCGCGGTGACGATCGCCGAGACGCTGGCGCGCCTCGGCTGGCAGTTACGGGCCGGGCTCGACATCGGCGAGGTGACCCTCCGCGATCGACGCGTGGAGGGCGCCGCGGCGGGACGCGCCGCGGACGTCGCCGCGAGTGCGCACGACGGCGAGGTGCTGGTGTCGCGCCCGGTGCACGATCTGGTCGCCGGCGGCGGGCTGGTCTTCCGCGAATGCGGCGCCGTGCGTACCCGGGACGGCCGTCACTGGCCGACGTTCGCCGTCGACCCCGCGAGCCTGCGATCGGGGACGCTGCCGCCGGCGTAGATGTGTTCGCTTTGGGCGCCTTCAGCGTTATGGACAACTAGAAGGGTCGTCCAGTGGACGGCAACCCGGGGTCAGGCGACGCGCGAGTGGAAGGGAGGGAGGGCCCGACCGCCTGTTGCGTACCTGATCCCGGGCTGCCGGACCGCTGGGACTCTTCGGTAAGTCATCGCCGACAGCCCGCATCCCACCTCATCTGTCGGGCGTTCCCATTCCATCGATCACGTCCGACGCCAGCTCCCGCGTCGTCGCCGCCGCGCGCGGACGGCCGTGGTAGACTGCCGACCTTTTCGGAGACTGCCGCATGAAGATCGGGCTGCTCGTCGGCCGTGAGTACAGCTTTCCTCCCGCGTTCATCGATCGCGTCAACCAGCTCGGACAGCCGCACGGCATCACCGCCGAATACGTGCTGCTCAGCGGCTCACCGATGAACGAGCCGCAGCGCTACAAGGTCATCGTCGATCGCATCTCGCACGAGGTGGAGTACTACCGCGGCTTCCTCAAGCTGGCGGTGCTCAACGGCACCTACGTGATCAACAACCCGTTCTGGTGGACGGCCGACGACAAGTTCTTCAACTACGCAGTCATGTCGCGGCTCGGCGTCGCCATCCCGCGGACCGTGCTGCTGCCGCAGAAGGCCTACCCGCAGGACGTCGACATCCAGCCGGCGTCGCTGCGCAACATGGGGTACCCGCTCGACTGGGACGCGCTGCTGGACTACGTCGGACGGCCGGCGATCCTCAAGCCGTTCTCGGGCGGCGGCTGGAAGCACGTCTACAAGGTGCACACGCGCGAGGAGCTGCTGGCCGCCTACGACGGCACCGCGCCATACTGCATGACGCTGCAGCAGTTCATCGAGTTCGACAAGTACGTGCGCTGCTTCACCTTCGGCAAGTCCGACATCGTGCCGGTGGTGTACGACCCGCACGCCCGCCAGTACCTGATCGAGCACGAGTACCTGTCGCCCTCGGTCGGCGCGCGCGTCGTCAAGGATGCGCAGACGATCAACGAGGCGCTCGGCTACGAGATGAACACGATCGAGTTCGCGATCGAGGACGACGTGCCGTACGCGATCGACTTCCTGAACGCGGCGCCGGACTTCGAACGCGATCGGATCACCCCGTTCTACTTCGAGATGGTCGTCGACAAGATGGCGCGGCTCTGCATCGATCGCGCCCTCAACGGGCACCAGAGCCAGATGTTCCCGAAGTGGGAGCAGATGCTGGGCCTCGGCACGGCGGCAGGCTTCGTCGGGTCTCCCGCACGGTAGGAATGATTTCAGAATTGCAGGAATTTCAGAATTTCACCACCACCGCCAACCTTCGACGCACCGACGGTGGTGGTGACATCTTGAAATTGTGAAATTCTGCAATTTCCGAGATGCCCAATGCGTGATCCGGTTGCCGTGTGGATGTCGCTGCTCGGCGAGGGCGGCGAGCTCTCCGAGCCGTTCTGGAACGCGCACGCGCGGCGCCTGCACGACGCGCGGCTGGTGTTCGGCGGCCGATTGAGTTGTCCGTTCCTGCGGCCGCTGTTCATGGACGTGCGCGACGAGGCACGGCAGCGCGCTGCCTGCGAAGTCATCGCGCGGATCGGCGAACGGATCGTCCGGGAGGCGATGCACGACGAAACGCTGCTCGCCGACTTCGGGCTGTCGGATGCCGAACGTGCGCTCGTCGAGATCGATCCCGGCTACGAGTACGCCAGCACGGCCAGCCGGATCGACTCCTTCCTGCTGCCCGACTCGCTGATGTTCGCCGAGTACAACGCCGAGTCGCCGGCCGGTCTCGGCTACACGGAAGTCCTCGCCGACGAGTTCGCAGCGCTGCCGATCATGGCGAGGTTCCGCGAACGCTTCGTCGCCGAGACGTACCCGCTGATGGACGCGATGCTCGAGGCGCTGCTCGCGAGCTACCGCGACTGGGGCGGCACCGCGGCGCCGCCCCGCATGGTCATCACCGACTTCCGCGGCGTGCCGACCTGGAGCGAGTTCGAGATCCTGGCCGAGCGGTTCACGCAGCGCGGCGTGCCGACGGTGATTGCCGATCCGCGTGAACTCGAGATTGCCGGCGGCCGGCTGATCGCCGCGGGCGCGCCCGTCGATCTGGTCTACCGGCGCGCGTTGATCAACGACCTGGTGGCGCGTCCCGACGACACGCGCGTCCTCGTGCAGGCGTATCGCGATCGGCTGGCGTGCGTGGCCAACACGCTGCGCTGCAAGATCCCGCACAAGAAGTCGTTCTTCGCCGTGCTCACCGACGAGGCGCACGCCCACCGCTTCTCACCCGACGAGCGTGCGGCGATCAAGGCACACGTCCCCTGGACGCGCGTCGTCGCCGAGCGGCGTACGACGATGCCGCCTCCGCCAGGGCTGCGGCAGACAGGGAGCAGCGGGGCGGAAGCGGACCTGGTGACGTTCGTGCGGGATGGGCGCGAGCGGCTCGTGCTCAAGCCGGCCGACGACTTCGGCGGGCATGGCGTGACGCTCGGCTGGGAGGCCGACGCGGCGACCTGGGAGTCGGCGCTGCAGGGAGCGCTCGCGGCGCCGCCGGGGACGTGGATCGTGCAGGAACGGATTCCGATCCGCCGCGAGCCGTTCCCGATCGTCGAAGGTCCGCCGCACCGGGTGACGACGCGCGACATGCTCGTGGACTGCGCGCCCTACCTGTTCCGCGGGAAGGTGAGCGGCTTCCTCACGCGACTCAGTTCGTCGGGCCTCGCGAACGTCACGAGCGGCGGCGGGCAGGTTCCAGCGTTCAGGGTGACCGCACGCGCTTGATGGACGGTGCAACGACGCGGTGGTTGCCGCCGGACGAGTCCGGCGCCTACGACCTTCGGCGGAGCCGCCCGGCGTTGTCAGGGTCGTGGCTGCAGGGTGACGCCGAGGTCGACCCGTGACGTCAGTTCGTAGCGGCCGGACTTGTCCGGCCGTCCCGCCGCCGCGCTCCTAGAAGTGCCGCCCGACGTATTCCCACATCATGTGGTGCCAATAGGGCCAGTCGTGGCCGCCCTGGGCGCCCCAGTCGTCGAGGTGATGCGGGATG
>CBIHOS010000026.1:0-31609 GCA_966211945.1 uncultured bacterium | reverse complement strand
GTGGTGATCGGCGACACGTACCGATCGGCGATGTACCCACGCGTGCCATCAGTCGCGACAACGTGACGCCACGCTCCTTCGCGATCGTCATCAGCTCGGCGGACAATCGCGTAGCTCACAGTGTCGAGGATGGGTGAAGTGGTCGCCGGCCCCCTCCGCACGCGGACGCCGGCAGCGATCACCGCCACAGACATCTCGTCGTCACGCATAGGTGGCGATCCGCTACGCCGAATGTGTAAGGCGCAAGGTACCGCTGCCCGTCGCCGCGGTAGCCTACCTGCGTAACGCGCGAGAGAGCGTCCCATTCGCCAGACCCCAGTGTGGCCAGGAAGTTCTCGCGCGTATCGCCATCGCCGATGGAGACGTCGTCTGCCAACAATTCGGCGAGTCGCTGGCGATCACGCGCCTTCACGGCGTCCGCGACCGCGGCGGCGGCCTGCGCCAGGCCCTGCACAGATGAGAATTGGCGAGCGAACCGAGACTCCCGACGCTGCTGAGCGGTGAGCGTGCACATCGTGCTGAGGCAGAGGACGGCACAGAGGACCGCGAGGTGTCGGGGATGAGTGGTCATGGCAGGAAAGGCGATTGGGACTCGAGGCCACACCCGTGCGAAGGCTGAACCGCGAGCGTGGGTGGGGGATCCATGAGGCTGAACTCGCCGGTGCCGAGCACGAACGGATAGGAGATTAGCGTGACATACCCAGTGGGCGCGACCGTCTCGACATCGCCATTTGCCGCGATGTACTGCGGCACGGTGTCGCACGCTGGCCGGCGGCGGGGCTCAGACCGCCGACGAACCGTCGTCCAGCAAGTCCAGACCGGCAACCGCGTTCAGCTCGACAGGCGTTTGCCGTCGGCGGTGGCACTCTTGTGCGCGCGGCGAAGCTCCTGCAACGAGTGCTCCTCGGCCACGATGGTCGCCGTGCGCACCGCGATCTTTCGCTGACGTTCGGGGCTGAGCCCCTTGCGAAGGCGTGCGATGTTGTTCATGAAATTCCGCCCGATTGTGAACCCGGCGCGATATGGAGTCCAGGACATGCTAGGCAAGCAGGCCTCTTGGGACCAGCCCATCGCGAGCCCACGTATACTTGAGCAAGGCATCAATATGAACGCCACAAACGTGCTCGAGCGAGTGCCTATCCACACCGATGCCGAGGGCGTAGTGCGCGTGGCTGGCACCAGAGTCACGCTCGAATCGGTCGTGGACGCATTCGAGACCGGCGCGACTGCCGAGGAGATCGCGCAGCAGTACCCCACGATCCCGCTTGTCGACGTGTACTCCGTTATCACGTACTACCTTCGACACAGGCCCGACGTGGATGCGTATCGCGTCGAGCGCGAAGCGGCGGCCGGGCGCGTACGCGAGGACGTCGAGCGGCGATTCCCCTCGACCGGAGTCCGCGAACGCCTGCTCGCGCGGCGACGGTAGGCGCTCGACTCGATGCTCCGACTGGCCGCAGACGAGAACTTCAAATGCCGACATCGTCCGCGGCCTTCGCCGCCGCTTCCCAGACCTCGATCTTGTTCGCATTCAGGATGTCGGTTTGTCCGGAGCCGACGACCCGACTGTTCTGGCGTGGGCCGCTCGGGAGAAGAGAGTCTTGTTGACTCACGATGTGACCACGTTGGTCGGCTTGGCGCTCATGCGTGTCACGGACGGGCCTCCGATGGCCGGTGTCATCGCCGTTGCTTCCCGCGCACCGGTGGGTGCCGCCATCGAAGATCTTGCGCTTGTCGCGGAATGCAGCGTGGACAGCGAGGAATTCGTCGATCGAAGATCGACGGTCAGCTTCTGTCCTTTCCGGCCAGCAACCACGTACGACTGACTGGCGTGGCCCTCGACAGTGCCTTTCCGCACGGCGGGTTGTCCAGCCACGGCAGCCAGCGTTTCGATCCGCTCTCTGGCGGCGGGTTCAGGCTGGATCGGCTTTGCTGACTGGATGCCGGCGCCGATGAGGACCGCGGGTAGCACGCTCACCAGTGCGACTGAGCACAGCCTCGAGAACATCATCAGTACCCTCTCTCACTGTCCGTGCTCTGGGAGGGATAAGCCCTCGCCTTCAGGCGACGCCTTACGCCGGCGCGGTCGCCGAGGAACAGGCCGACGATCACGCCGGCACCGAGACCGGCAACGGTCCGTTGGGAGAAGGTCACGGCAGTCTCGAGCGATCTTGACGTGCCGCCCTTCGGTTCTCCGCCGCAGGCCGCCATCGATACAATGGCGCGAGCGATGGACTTCGTCAGGATTCTCAGGTCGCTCGAAGAGGTCGTCTACGAGGCGATGACCTGGATCGTCTTCTATCCCCGAACGTTGTGGTGGAGTGCGGTATCGCCTCTGAGGATGCTTCGGTACGGCCAGCGGGAACTCGCGGACTCGCCGGACGATCAGTACACCGAGACGCTGAGTCCCGTGCTGTTCCTCATGATCACGCTGGCGCTGTCACATGGCCTCAGCCAAGCCCTCGCTCCTGCGGCGATGGAGCTCCGTGGCGCAATGGCACGACTCATGAGCTCGGAGCAGAACCAGCTCATCACGCGATCCGTGGCCTTCGCGATTTTCCCTCTCGTCTTCGCCTCACAGCAGCTCCGGCGCACGGGCCGATCGCTCGATCGCAACTCGCTGCGGGCGCCCTTCTACGCCCAGTGCTTCATAGCGGCGCTCTTCTCGCTCGCCCTCGGCTTGTCGACGACGCTGTTGAGAATGGACGTGGGATGGGCGCGCACTCTGGGAGCGCCCCTGCTGGTCGGTTCCGTGCTCTGGTACATCGGTGTACAAGCGCGTTGGTTGCGCGAGTGCTGCGGCGTCGGGCTATCCGTCGGACTGGCCCTCGCGATCTACGGGTTCGCCAAGGCCTGCGCCATGGTCATTGCCGCAGCCCTTGTGCTGTCGTGGGTGGTCTAACCGTTGAACGCGTGCGATGCTCCACTTCAACAGCGTCCTGATCGCCTGAGCGACAACGAAAGTTGTTCCCTTCGCTTGGATCAGCCCGGTGCTATCTGGCTTTTCAGGAGCGAAGCTTCGACAGGTGGTCCTGCAGATGGCGATGGCCGAGCGCCTCGTAGCCAACGATCGTGACCACCGGGGCCAGCGCCACGACGACTTGGCTCCACGCCAGCGATAGACCTCGATCAGCCAGAACGACAGCGGCGACCAGCACTCCGACGGTGCCGGCGAGCAGGGTCAGGTGGAACGGGTCGGCGGCACGCATGCTCACGGCGTACACCAAATTGAGCAAGCCCGTGAAGACGGCGACCGGGCCGACCACGGTGAGCACCGTGACGGTTGTATCCAGCTGGCTGTGCCCGTCCAGGTAGTACTGGACGACGTGGAGTCCGGCCCCTGTGGCTGCGATGCTGGCGAAGATCAGCATGTGGCCGTAACCCCAGAAGAACGACCGCTCCCGGTGGTGATGAAGCATCTCCGCCCACGGGATGGCGAAGTAGGTCCACCACATGCCGAAGGTCAGGCCGACGCCCGCCGCAAGGACGACGACCGCGTCGCTGGTCCAGCCGATGGCCGGATCGTGCACATGGGCGGACATTGCGGCGACCGTGCCGAGAATGCCCTCGCCGAGAGTGATGATGACCAGCAGCCCGTATCGCTCGGCGATGTGATGCGGGTGCCACGGGGTGCCACCTCGCCCCCTCTCGGCGAGGACCGGACCGGCGGTCTCGAGCAGCAGCGGAACCAGGGCCAGCAGGAAGAACATCCCGACCGACGTGTCGGCGCCGGCAAGCATGATCCAGGCGATCTGGCTCACGGCCAGCGACATGATGTAGATCTTGGCGCACTCCTGGCGCTCCGGATCCTCTCGCATCGCCCGCAGCCACTGGCCCACCATCGCGACCCGCATCACCACGTACCCCGCGACCATCACCCGATTGTCGATGTGGGCTCCCGCGTGCACCGACGCGAACATCTCTGGCAGCCCGACCGCGAGGATCAGGACGCCAGCCATCTGCACCATGGTCAGCAGCCGGAACGGCCAGTCGTCGGTGTCGTAAGCCGACGCGAACCACGAAAAGTTGATCCATGCCCAACAGATCGCGAACATCGCGAAGCCGAAGCCGACCAGTCCGCTGGTCACGTGGCCCTCGGAGAGCGCGTGGGCCAACTCGTTGCCGGCCGCGCCGAAGGCGACCACGAACGTCAGGTCGAACAGCAACTCCAACGGGGTCGCCGTGCGGTGGGGCTCGTACGGGTCGCGACCGCTCATGCGGCGCCGCCGATGAGAGCCGGCTGGAATGGTCATCGGAGTCTCTGCAGCCACACTGTACCCGGCGATCGCACTGCCCCGCCCGCCTCCGAAGATTCGTGCGGACGTCGCCCGCTACGCCGGCACGGCCTCGACGATGCTGACGACCGAAGTGGTGGGCACGACGCGCTGCAGCCGGAAGCCCGCCTTCTCGAGCAGCGCGTGGTACTCGCGCTCGGTACGCTCCTGCCCGCCAGGAAACACGAGCATGACCAGATCCTGCAGCTTGCCCTGGTGCGGCGTATCGCCCTCGGGCAACACCGTCTCGACGATCAACAGGCGGCCGTTGGGTCCCATCGCCTTCCGGCAGTGCCCGAGGATCGTCAGGCACTGCGGCTCGCTCCAGTCGTGGATGATGTGCGAGAGCACGTACGCGTCGCCACCGGCCGGCACGCCCTCGAAGAAGCTGCCGCACTCGATGGTGACGCGCGACTCCACGCCGCGCTCCTTCAGCAGCGTCGCCGCCCCACCGACCACGTGCGGGAGGTCGAAGAGCACGCCGCGCAGCGCCGGGTGACGCGTCAGCAGCGCCGCCAGCATGTTGCCCGTCGCGCCGCCGACATCGACCACCGTGCCGATCCCGCTGAAGTCGTACGCCTCGGCCACTGTCGGCGGCTCCGACCCGTGGAAGCCGACCATCGCGTCGCTGAAGTGCGCCGCTGCCTCCGGTCGCTGCGCGAGGTAGTCGAAGAGCGGCATTCCCCAGACGTGGTCGAAAGCCGGCTTGCCCGTGTCGAGCGAATAGCCGATCTCTTCCCACGTGCGCCAGAACGCCGGTCCGCCGAACGCCAGCAGCGTCGATCGCGCCGCCCCGGGCGCGCCGGTCTTCAGCGCCTCGCCGAGCGGCGTCAACGAGAACCGCTCGTCCGCGGCCTCGGTGAGGATGCCCAGGCTGGCGATCGTGCGCAGGAAGCGGTAGAGACTGGGCGCGTGCGATCCGGTCCGCACCGCGAGTTCGGTGGCCGTGCGCGGCCCGTCGGCGAGGTGATCGGCGAGCTCGATCTTGGCGGCGGCATGCACCGCGGCCGCCACCCAGGCCCCGGCGCACATCTGAATCAGTTGCACGTGCGCAGGCACGGCCGGAGCGGTGATACTTGCGGCGTTGCTCATGGAACTCCTCCCGCGCGAGGAACCGATTCGCGCCTCAGCCTGATTGGTGCGCGCAGTATAGACGAGCTCGCGTCGCACTGTCGCAGACACGTGGGAGCATGCGGTCGGCGTCCGGGCTCGTTCTGGCGCCCGTCGGGCCGTGGCGGCGGGCGTTCTCGGCACGCGATGCGCGTCCGGACGGCCAGACCGGCGAGAATGACGTCGTGTTTCACATCTTCAGCCGGTTCCGTCCGCTGGTACTCGCTGCCGTGCTCGTCGGTGCACCCCTCGCGGCACCCAGCCGCGCGCAGGCACCGCCTGCCATGCCGCCACCCGAGTCGTTTCATCTGTTCCTGCTGATCGGCCAGTCGAACATGGCGGGCCGCGGCGTGGTCGAGAGCGAGGATCGCCTGCCGATCCCGCGTGTCCTCATGCTCGATCGCGCCGGCGCCTGGGTGCCGGCCGTCGACCCCATGCACTTCGACAAGCCAATCGCCGGCGTCGGTCTCGGGCGCAGCTTCGCCGCCCGTATCGCCGACGCCCATCCCGGCATCATCGTCGGACTGATTCCCGCCGCAGTCGGCGGATCGGCGGTCGACAGCTGGACACCCGGTGGATTCGACGCCGCCACCAAGACACATCCCTGGGACGATGCAATGGCGCGGGCGAAGGTGGCGATGGCGTCGGGCACGCTGAAGGGCGTGCTGTGGCACCAGGGCGAGTCGGATTCCACCGAGGCCCTGGCCCCCGCCTACGGTCGCAAGCTCGAAGCGCTCGTGGCACGCCTGCGAGAAACGCTCGGTGCGCCCGACCTGCCGGTGATCGTCGGGCAGCTCGGAGCTTTCGACGGCGCCCCGTGGAACGAGGCGCGAAAGACGGTGGACGCCGCGCACCGGCAGTTGCCCGTGAACACGGCCCGCACCGCGTTCGTGTCCTCGGACGGTCTGACCGACAAGGGCGACCGCCTGCACTTCGACTCGCGCTCGCTCCGCGAACTCGGTCGCCGGTACGCCGACGCGTACCTCGGCATCGCATCCTCCCGTTAGCCGGACCTGACGAATCTCGGACGCGCCGGCGGCGCGTCCCTACCCAACAGCCGTGCGCACGCGGGCCGAGCCGGAGATAGGTAGGGACGGCTCGCCGAGCCGTCCGATCTAGGTCTGCTCTGCCCCAGGTCCCAGGTCGCCGAGACAGGCCCGCGCCACCAGGATGCCGAGCAGCGTGAAGGTCGGGGCCGAGAGGTCGCCGGTGCGGCCCGGCACATAGGTCTGCAGCGCCTCGAGCGCGAGGGTCACGATCACGGCCGCGATCGGCCAGGCGAGGAGACGCCGCGATCGTCGATGCCAGGCCGCCGCGACGATCGTGGCCAGCCCGCACCAGCCGAACAGCATTGCGTAGTCGAGCGCGCCGCGCATGCCGCCGATGCCGACGCCCGGCCACCAGAAGAACCTCGCCGTGGTGGATGCCGCAGGCTCCGGTCGCAGCTCGTAGGCCGTGACCGTCGACAGCGCGGCCACGAACAGAACGGTGGCGGCCGTCGCGCGCCGCGCGCCCCCATCCTCGAGCGTGAGGAGCGGTGCCGTGAGACACGCGGCCGCCGTCAGGCCCAGCAGTTCTTCGAACGAGATCGGCGCGCGCGTCGTCGTCAGCAGCTGCGCGCCGAGCGACAGTCCCGCGAACGCCACCATGATCGCAGCAGCCGGCAGCCGACGCGGCGAGAGCAGATGCGCGGCGCAGCCGATGGCGGTCCATGCCGCGGCATGACCGAGGACGATCCAGACGTCGAGCGCCGACACGCCCTGCCATCTCCGCAGGAACGAGAGGTTCGCACGCACGCCGCCGACATCGGCCGAGAACGTCCAGGGCAGCGTCTGGCTCGCCACCCAGACGAGGCCGATCGCGAGCGTCAGGATCCACAAGCGCTGATGCGCGCGCACCGCTGCCGTTTCGACGACCAGCACGTCGGACGCGGCCCGCGAACGGGCCAGCGCCAGGCTCTCCATCACCCACCCCGCCAACACGCCGATCGAGCCGCCGGCGGTGTTGCTGACGACGTCGTAGATCGACGAGACGCGGGCCGGCTGGCAGGACTGCAGCGCCTCCATCGCGGCGGAGAACGCCGTGATGCCGCAGAGCACGATCAGTCCATACCAGGCGAGGTACCGGCGGCGCGTCGTTCGCGCGCCGGCTGCGACCATGCCCAGGATTCCGAGCGGTACGTAGGCGACGGCGTTGGCAAGGAAATCAGTCCGCGGGATCCGGGCGCCCACCGAAAGCACGTCGCCGCCGCAAGCCCAGGCTCCGCCGCTGCCGAGCGATTGATACGCGAGAAACCCCGCATACACCAGCAGCGTCACCGCGCGGAGCGGGAATCGGGCCAGGCTCATCGTGGCGTCGCGGCCAGCCCGCGCACGATCTCGAAGTGAACCCGGACGAACGTCTGGAACGCCTCCTCGAGGATGCGCTCCTGATCGCCGTGTGCGCCGAAGCCGAGCGCCGCATCTTCGCGGTCGATGGCCGGGCCGATGCCGTAGCACTGCACGCCGCGCGAACGCACCTGCGCCATGTCCGTCGCAGCCGCCAGCATCGTCGGCAGCGTGGGCACGCCGTGGACGCGCCGGTGCACGGCCTCGACGACCTTGAAGGCCTCGGTGTCCAGGCGTGACGGCGACGCCGCCGGACGGCCGTTGCCTGTCGTGGCTGGCAGGAACTCGATGGCGGGATCGCCGACGAGCGTGCGCAACCGATCGAGGAACGCCGGCATGTCCTCGTCGGGCAGCGCCCGGATGTCGAGCGTCGCCTCTGCCTCCGACGGAATCACGTTCCGCAGGTAGCCGCCCTTGACGATGTTCGGCGAGATCGACGTGCGCAGCAGCGCATGCAGCAGGGGCGCGCTGGCCGCGAGGTGGTCCTGCACCGCCTCGACATCGCGTCCCTCGACGATGGCACGGTAGCGCTCCGCCTGGTCGGGCGGAGCCAGTCGCGCGAGGCCCTCGAAGTACGCGCGCGTCGTCTCGTTGAGGCGCATCGGCCGGCGCCACGCGGCAATCTTCGCGATCGCCTTCGACAGGTGAACGATCGGGTTGGTCAGCAGCGGCACCGAGCCGTGGCCGGCGGCACCGCGCGCCACCATCCGGATGGTGTGCGGAATCTTCTCGGTCGAGGTCACGCTGGCGAACCGGGCGCGGCCGCCCTCGCGAACGACGCCGCCGCCCTCGGCCAGGCAGTACTCCGCGTCGATCGCCGGCCAGTGATCGGCCACCATGTAGTTGATGCCGAACGGACCGTTCCCCTCCTCGCTGGCCTCGGCCAGGAAGATGACGTCGCGGTCGAGCGGCACACGCAGGCGGCGCAGCTGCAGCATCGTCATCAGGCTGGCGACGACGCTCGGCTTGTCGTCCAGCGTGCCGCGCCCGTAGACGTGGCCGCCCGCACGCGCGGCCGCGAACGGCGGGTGCGTCCACTTCGCCGCGTCCACGGTGACGACGTCGGTGTGGCCCATGACGAGCAACGGCCGCTTGCTGCCATTGCCGCGCAGGCGGGCGACGAGGTTCGGACGATTGGGATCGCGCGCGAACACCTGCGTCTCGATGCCTTCGCGTGCGAGCGCCGCCTTCACGTAGGCGACGACGCGCACCTCGTTGCCCGGCGGGTTCTGCGTATCGAGGCGCAGGATCGCCTGGAAGTGGCGCATCGCCTCCTCCTCGATGGCCGCATCCGGCGTCGACGGCTGCGCAGCAACGACGGTCCATGCCGACAGGACCACGACGGCCCCGAGCCCGACGGCTCGCGCCCGCCTCGAGACGCGGCGGAACGCTGCGCTCATCGAGCACCCTTGTAGCCCGGTCCGCGCAGCGCGCGTCCCGGTCGCGCCGGGCCGATCGCGCCGTTGGTGATCACCGGCGTGCCGTTGATCAGCACGTGACGCACCCCCACCGAGTAGCGGTTCGGCTGCTCGAAGGTGGCGACGTCGGCGATCGTCGCCGGATCGAAGACGACGACGTCGGCAACGAGACCGGGGCGCAACAGGCCACGATCGGTCAGCCCGACCCGAATGGCCGCCTGCGAGGTCATCTTGCGCACCGCCTCTTCGAGCGTCAGGACGCCCGTCTCGCGGACGTACCGGCCCAGCACGCGCGGGAACGTGCCCCAGGCGCGCGGATGCGACTTGGACTGGGACAGCGGGCCATCCTCGGCGCGCGCGCCGGAGTCGGTGTCGAACGACACCCACGGCGTCCGCATCGCTGCCACGACATCGTCTTCACGCATGATCGAGATGATGACCGACGACTCGGCCTTGTCGGCGATGACGAGATCGATCGCCGCGTCGCGCGGGTCCTTGCCCATCGCCTTGCCGATCTCGACGAAGTTCTTGCCCTCGTACTGCCGCAGCGACGGGTCGAGGACGGAACTGAGCATGACGCCGGCCGGCCCGCCCGAGCCGTACCACTGGTTCTCGAACGGCGCGTCCGGATCGTCCATGTCGCGCTTGACCCGTTCACGGACGGCAGGATCCTGCAGGCGCTTCAGCAGGGCCGCCGTGCCGCCCTCGCGGACCCACAACGGCAGGCACGCGTCGAGCCCGTTGGAGGCGCGATCGTACGGATAGATGTTGGCCGAGACGCGCAGGCCGCGCGCGCGTGCCGCCTCGATCCTGCGCAACACCTCGGGCATCTTTCCCCAGTTGGCCTTGTACGCCGTCTTCAGGTGCCAGATCTCGGCCGCGGTGTCGGCTCGCTCGGCAATCGCGATCACTTCGTCCAGCGACGCGAAGATCCGGTTGGCCTCCGACCGCTGGTGCGTGATGTAGACACCGCCGTGCCGCGCCGACTCGCGCGCCAGTGTCACGAGTTCGTCCGTCGTCGAGAAGCGGTTGGGCACGTACTGCAGGGAGGAACTCACGCCGAGCGCGCCGTCGGCCATCGCCTCGGCGACGAGCGCCTTCATCCGTTCGATCTCGTCCGGCGTGGCCGGGCGGTCGGCATTGCCGATGACGTAGTCGCGCAGACCGCCGGAGCCCACGAAGGTGCCGACGTTGATGGTCGCGGTGGCGCGGGTCAGCCGGGTGAAGTACTGGTCCAGCGTGCGCCAGTCCTGCGCGATCGCGAAGAAGTCGTAGCTCGCGCGCCGTTCCTCCATCATCCGGTCGGTGACCGGCGCGATCGACGCGCCTTCGCCGGTGATCTCGGTGGTGATGCCCTGGGTGATCTTGCTGGCGGCGCGGCCGTCGACCAGGACGTTGAACTCCGACTGGCCGAGCAGGTCGATGAACCCGGGCGCGACGACGAGGTTCGTCGCGTCGATGCGCGAGCCCGCCCGCGCGTCCGCGAGGTGGCCGATCGCGGTGATGCGGTCGCCGGTGATCCCGATGTCGGCGCGAAACCACGGCGCCCCCGTCCCATCGACCACCCTGCCGTTGGCGATGACCACATCGAAGGAGCCCGGCTGGGCCGCGGGCACGGCCGGCGATTCGCGAACGGCGCCTGGCGAGGTGTCGCGACAGCCGCCCGCCAGGAGCACTCCGACCGCGGCCGCGGCGGCACACATCGAACGATGGACCATGGGTGCGGATTGTAAGTCGCGTCGTGCCGCAGGACACCCGGCACGGGACGCGTGCTGTGGCATACCATGGCCGTCGACGCCGATGCAGATGCTGGACCGTCTACACGGGGACACGGGCGCGCGCGCCGGACCGACGGGTCAGGCCGTCGCAGCGGCAGCTACCGCCGCATCGCCGCGCCTGGTCTCGCTCGACGCGTACCGCGGGCTCATCATGCTGACGCTGCTGTGCGGCGGCATCTTCCATTCCCTGGCGGGCCGTCCCCTGCTCGGCTGGCTGGCCCTCCACAACGAGCACGTCGCGTGGGAAGGCACGGTCTACTGGGACCTGATCCAGCCGGCGTTCATGTTCATGGTCGGCGTGGCGATGCCGTTCGCCTTCGCTGCCCGGGCGAGGCGGGGCGACACCTGGGCACGGCAGGCGCAGCACGCCGTGCGTCGCGCCGCGCTGCTGGTCGTGATCGGGGTGCTCCTCGATCACGTTGGGGCCGGGCGCGTGCAGATCGGCTTCATCCGCGTCCTGCAGCAGATCGCCTTCGGGTATCTCGGCGCGTTCCTCGTGCTCGGGCGCCCCGTGTGGGCCCAGGCGCTGACCGTACTGCTCATCCTCGTCGGCTATCAGCTGCTGTGGATGTTCAACCCGTGGAACGGCCCTGGCGGCCCCTGGGCCCAGGGCAACCAGAACATCGGCAGCGCCTTCGACTTCTGGCTGCTCGGCCGCCACTACAGCTACTTCTACGTCGGCATGAACGCGATCCCGTCCACGGCCACGATCATCCTCGGCGTGATGGCCGGGCAGCACGTGGCCGCGTCGCGCGACGTCGGCCGGACGGCTCGCGACCTGGCGCTCGCCGGGCTCGTCGGCATCGCCGCCGGGCTCGCGCTGGGCATGTGGTTCCCGATCGTCAAGCGCATCTGGACGCCGAGCTTCACGGTCTATTCGGCCGGCTGGACGACGCTGATGCTCGCGGCGTTCTATTGGGCGGTCGAGGTGCGCGGCTGGCGGCGCTGGACGTTCCCGCTGGTCGTCGTCGGGATGAACTCGATCGCGGCGTACGTGATCGGCAACGCGTTCGGCGGCTGGTTCAGGAATGCGACCGGCGCCTGGCTCGCGCTGATCGCGCCGGCCCTCGGCACGACCTGGACGCCGGTCGTGCAGCACGCGCTGTTTGCCGCGTGCGCATGGGCCGTGCTGCACTGGTGCTACCGCCGGCGAATCTTCTTCAAGGTGTGAGGCGCGGCACCAGCCACTCGACGACTGCCATGGACATCGCCGGAATGGCACCGGTGAAGCGGTGGTCGACGCCAGGCAGCACGACGAGATCGGGCCGGCCGCCGGCGGCGGCACGCGCGTCGATCGCGTCCTGCAGCGGGACGAGTTCATCGTCGTCTCCGTGCACGAGCAGCCAGGGCACGTGGACGAGCGCCGCCTGCGCGTGCAGCGAGCCGAGGCGCCGTGCGTCGGCCTCGAGCGACAGGTTCCAGATGCAGCCGGGTTTGTCGAGCATCAGGCCTTCGCCGGGGACGAGGTGCCCGAACGTGCGCTGCATGAACGCGTCGACGTGGAACATGCCCGCGATCGACACGAGCGCGGCGATGCGCGGATCGACCGAGGCACGAAGGACGCCAACCGCCCCGCCCATGCTGTGGCCCGCGTAGGCGACGCGCTCCACGCCCCAGGCGGTGACGGCGTCGATCACGCTCGCGAGATCGTCGGCCTCCTTCGACGGCGTCACGTCCTCGAAGCGTCCCCCGGACCGCCCATTGCCGGCAAAGGAGATCAACACGGACGACACCCCGGCAGCCGCGAGCGCGTCACGCAGCCCGGTCTGCCACGGCCTGTCCCAGTGCGAGGTGACGCCGTGCCCCACGAGCACGAGCGTCCGCGGCGCTGCGCCGGCGGCGTCCCCGGCGGCGCTGTAGTGATGGTCCAGACGCTCGCCCTGCCTGTTGCGCAGCTCGATCGGGAGCACGCTCACGCGCGAACCCTGCGCGCGCGTCGCCCCCCTGCCGTCGTTCGCGCCTTCCTCTTCTGCCCCTTTCGACCTTTGTGGCTCTTCCCCCGTCCCCTACCCGCTTCGATCGAAGAAACGAGGCGATCGACAGCTTCCTCGACAAACGCCGGATCCTCGGCGTGCAGCGGCCGTTCGACGATCTCGATGCTGGCGGGCACGGCGGCCTTCAACGCGTCGAAATAAGCACGATCGGCCCTGGGATCGTTGAGCGGACCGCCGGGCATCGCGTAGCTGCCGGTGCCGAGCGTCGGGATCATCAGGACGGCGTTGCCGGTCGTGGACTGCAAGCGCCGGCCAATCTCCCGGGCCACCGACCGCAGTTCCTTGACGTTCAGGCGCGGCGCCAGCACGACCTCGTTGTGCCACACGTGCGCGTGATGCTTCCAGCGGTCGGGCAGCTGATGCGGCGTCGGCACGAGGATCCCGAGGTGCTCGGACCCGCCTGGACAGAGCACCTGCGGCAGGCCGAGCGCACCTGCCACCGACAGCCGTTCCGGGCCGCCGGCCCGCAGGCCGTGGAACAGCTCGTCGCTGATCTCGCCCATCGCGTAGTCGAAGACCGCGCCGATGATGCCCTGCTTCATCATCAGCTCCATCGCCCGTCCGCCGGTGCCGACGGCGTGGAAGACGATCGCCTCGTAGCCTCGCTGCCGGAACAGTTCGACGGCGTGCATCGTGCCGCGGGTCAGAACGCCGAGGTTGGAGATGCCGATGAGCGGCTTGTCGCGCGCCGTGCGGCGGCGCCCCAGCGTGACCTCGACCAGCGCCATGCCGTGCGCGGCGCCGGCCGCGTTGGCGAGGACCTTGCGCATGAACGAGTTCAGCCCGAGGATGTCGCCGACCGAGAACATCATCGTGATGTCGGAGATGCCGACGTACGACGAGGTGTCGCCAGACGCCACCGTGGAGACCATCACCTTGGGCACGCCGTACGGCAGCGCCCGCATCACGGCGGTGCAGGCCGCGGTGCCCTGCAGGCCGCCGAGGCCGATCACCCCGTGCACCCCGCCCTTCTCGAGGCGCGACAACAACAGCCGCGTGGCGCCGGCCGCCATCACCGGCTGCGAGGCCTCGCGCGTCGGCGACGCCTGCAGCGTCCGCAACGGCGTGCCGCCGGCCCGCGCGACCTGGGCGCGCGTGAGGTCGGCCCTGGTGGCGGGCGTTCCCAGCACGCCGATGTCCACGAGCAGCGCCCGGCTGCCGAGAACGGCCAGTTGCTCGCGCAGGAACTCGGCCTCCTGTCCCTTGGTGTCGAGCGTGGCGAGCACGGCAATCGTCTTGGGCATCGGAGGTCTCAGCGGTTGTCGGAGAAGCGCAGCGCCTGGAACTCGCGGGCCGCGGCCGATACGGCGCGCTCGATCGGCAGCCGCTCGGTGGACGAGCCGGTCCAGAAGCCTTCGCAGGACGTGTGATCGAGGATGTACTGCGCGTCGGCCGGCGACTCCATCGCGGCGCCGTGCGCCACCAGGATGATGTCGGGCTTGATCCGGCGCAGCTTCTGGTTGGCTTCCTCGGTGCGCCGCGCCGTCTCCTCGATCGTCTCGCCCGAGTCGTAGCCGCGGAGGCCGCCCTTCGTGGTGCCGGCGTGGAAGCAGAAGATGTCGGGCTGTGCCTCCTCGACCAGCGTGATGCTGTCCTCCTCGTCGAAGGCCAGGCCGATCGTCACCATGTCCATCTCGCGCCCGAGCCTGAGCAGGTCGATCTCGTTCTGGAGCGTGATGCCGGCGCTGGTCAACACTTTCCGGATCTCGCTGCCCTTGTCGACGTAGGAGATCGACGGCCCGATGTTGGACACCGAGTACACGCCCATCCGCAGGCAGTCGTCGAGCACCATCCGCATGTCCTTCAGCGGATCGTTGGCGTTCAGGCAGGCGCACACGAACGCGTCGCCCTTCATCGCCGGCATGATGTCCTCGCGCGTGTAGTCGAGCGTCTGACGGTTCGAGTCGAGGATCGGCCAGAGCATCGACATCGTACCCATGCCGTTGGCACGCAGCCGCGCCCCCGAGAAGGTGTTGACGCAGTCCACGCCGGCGGCTTCCAGCAGCTTGGCCACCAGGCCGCTGCCGGCGCTGGCGATGTGGATCGGAAGGCGGCGCGCCACCTTGGCGCGCAACTTCTGCAGGATCTCGGAACGGGACGTGCGGGCGACGATCAATGCGGGCTCCTCTCGAACGCGCGCCGAAGACTGCGACTCCGCGCGCTTGTGACCGCGCGCGATCTTATGCGATGCGTGGCGGTGCAGCCGGCCAAGCCCCCGCCGGGCCGGCCGCCGGTGTATCGTGACGCGTCGTGCATGCGAGGACGAGCCATCGACCTGGCCGGCTGAGGCGGGGCGCCGTGCGCGTGGCCGTGCGGGTGCTCGTCCTCGGCGTCATCGCCGTCGCGGCGTTCATCTGGGCAATGGGTGGCGTGTCCCCAGCTGCGGCGCGACTCATCCAGCCCGACGTGACCACGTGGCCCGCCGGCGACACGTTTCGCAGGGCCGGTCTCGCCGTGATCGCGCGGCGCCCCCTGTCGCGCGACAGCCTCGTGCCGCTGGTGCGACTGGCGCACACGCTGCCCCCCGAGGACGAGACCTGGCCGCGCGCGATCGCCACGGCCGCGCGGGTGCTGAACCGGCCGCTCGATCCGCGGACGCCGGCCGCGACGCTCGCGCAGCTGGACGAGGCTGCCGCGTCGGCGTTGGGGCTGCGTCTCGGTCCGCTCGGCGTTCTGGAGTGGCGGCCGATCGACCCGTACTTCGTGACGTGGCTCGACGACATGGCGGGCACCGATGCGAGCCTGGCCGCCGCGCGGTTCAACCGCATCGGCTCGCGCGACGGCTTGCCCAGCGCCGAGTGGTACATCACGGAAGTCGGCCGCGCGTTCGCCGATCGCCGTCCCGTGCCGTTCGTCCTGATCGCCGACACGAACGGGCGCCAGTGGGCGCCACGGGCGTACCCGCCCGACCAGGTACCGCAGGACGCGAGGCGGATTGCCGCCGACACGCTCGGCGAGACGTTGATCGTCGGTCTGTGGTCATTCGTGGACGACCGGCCCGATTCGCCGACCGCCGATGTCGTCGGCTGGTGGACGCCGATTGCGAAGGCGCGCGGCCTGCCCTCACCTCCGCCCTCGCCGCAGCCGCCTTCGCCCTGACCGGCGCGAGTCACCCGAGATGGTGCGGTCGCCCGTGCGCCTGCTGGTCCTGCTGCTCCTCGCCATCGCGCCGCTGGTGCGGCCGCACGCGCAAGCTCCGCCGCGCGTTGTCGTCGTCGGCGACGTGCACGGCGACTTCACGGGCTTCGTGCGTGTCCTCACCGAGGCCGGCGTGATCGATCGACGACGCCGGTGGATCGGCCGCGACGCGGTGCTCGTACAGACCGGCGACGTGCCCGATCGCGGCCCCGATTCCCGCAAGGTGATGGACCTGCTGATCGACCTCGAGAAGCAGGCGCCCAAGACCGGCGGCCGCGTCCGCGCGCTGCTCGGCAACCACGAGGTGATGAACCTGACGGGCGACCTGCGCTACGTCACGCTCGCCGAATACGCTTCGTACCGGTCGCAGGACGCCGAGTCGCTCCGCGAGCGCGTCTACGCCGCGGCGGCCGACCCGGCGCAACGGGACGAGCCCGGGTACCGGCAGGCGTGGATGGCTGGGCGGCCGCTCGGGTGGGTCGAACTCCAGCAGGCGTTCCTGCCGCAGGGCCGGTACGGCAAGTGGCTGCGCACGCACGACGTCGTGACGCGCGTCGGCGACACGCTGTTCCTGCACGGCGGCATCGCACCGGCGTACGCGACGCTCACGATCGACACGATCAACGAGCGGGCGCGCGCCGCGCTGGCCGGCAGGACGCCACTGGCCGAGCCGATCCTGTCCGACGAGCAGGGGCCGCTGTGGTACCGCGGGCTCGCCCTCGGCGCGGAGACGACGCTCGCCGCGCACGTCGATGCGCTCCTCGCGTTTCATCGCGTGTCGCGAATCGTGGTCGGACACACCGTCGCGCCGGGCGTCGTGCTGCCGCGATTCGGCGGCAAAGTCATTCTCAACGACGTGGGGATGTCGCCGGTGTACGGCGGGCCGACGTCATCGCTGGAGATCCGCGGCGGCGCGGTGTCCGTGCGCCACCGCGGCACGCTCGTGCCGCTGCCCGCCTCGTCCGACCTGAAGGCCTATCTCGACTCGGTGCTGGCGCTGGAACCCGCCGGGTCGACGCTTCGGACATGGCTGGCGCAGGGTGCCGTGTGGCCGCCGCAGCAGCCGACCGATGTTCCGTAGCGGCTGGCCGACGTTACGCAGATTTCCCGTCAGCGCGAGCGGTCGCGCGGGCCCAACGCGTCGCGCAACTTGTCGGCGAGTGAGCCCAGGCCGCCTGACGGCGCCGCCGTGGCCCGTGCCAGCGCGGCCGCGTCATCGGCGGCATCCGCAGCAAGGCTGTCCGTGGTCGTGCCTTCGGGCACCGGCGCGATGCCGATCCGCTTCTTGTCGGGTTCCACGCTGACGATCTTGAACGCCGCTGTGGTGCCCACGGGCACCAGGCGCGCCCAGGCGCGGTGCTGGCCCGACGGCGGGAAGGTCGAGGCGTGCGCGAGCCCCTCGACGCCCGGCGCCAGTTCGACGAAGGCTCCGAACTCGGCGTGGCGCGTGATGCGCCCGGAGACGACCTGACCGATGTGGTACGTGGACGCGACGTTCGTCCATGGATCCTCGGCGAGTTGCTTGAGCCCGAGCGCGATCCGCTGCGTCGTCTCGTCCACGCGCAGGACCTTGACGGTGATGTCGTCGCCCGGCGTCGCGAACTGGGACGGATCGGCGCCGCGCGACCACCCCATCTCCGAGACGTGCAGCAGGCCCTGCACGCTGCCGCCGAGGTCGACGAACGCGCCGAACTCGCGCACCGACACGACCCGGCCGGTCAGCACGGCGCCCACCACGACGCTGCGCCGCACTTCCTCGGCCCTTGCCTGCTGCTCGACTTCGAGAATCGCCCGGCGCGACACGACGATGCTGCGGCCGGCGTCCTTGAACTCCGTGATGCGGAACGTATAGGGCTTGCCGACGTGCGTCTCTGGGTCGTCGGTGCGGACGATGTCGATCTGCGAGAACGGGCAGAACGCGCGGCTGCCGCCGATGCGGATCTCGTACCCGCCCTTGACCACCGACTGGACGGTGCCCTCGACCGGCAGGCCGCTGTGGAACGCGTCCTCGATCTCACGGTCGGTCGCGGCGCGGCGCGCGAGCTTTCGCGACAGGCGCACGCCGCCGGCCGTCGACACGACGACCGCCTGCAGCCGGTCGCCCACCGCCACCTGCAACTGCCCGTCGTCGTCCTTCAACTCGGCGACGTCGACAACGGCTTCGCTCTTGGCGCCGACGTCCACGAGCGCAACCTCCGGGCCGATCCCGACGATCGTCCCTTCGATGGTCTGTCCCTTCGAGAATGCCGCTGCGCGGGTCGAGGCTTCGAAGAGCGCGGCGAAGTCGTCTTCGGGCTCGTTGATGTCTGCCATGGTCTCGCTTTCGATGTCGTCGGCGCCCAGCCCTGCGTTGGCGGCGACGGTCAGATCGACCAGCCTACCGCAGGGGCCGGCGATTGTGCGCGAGGAACCGCCCGATCTCGCCCGGGAGGCCGCGGCTAGAATGACAGCGATGCCAGCTGCCACTGCCCGACGCGCCGTCCAGGGTGCGGCGCCGCCGCTCAAGTGGGCCGGCGGCAAGCGCTGGCAGGTGCCCCTGATCCAGGCGCTCTGGGCGCCGCATCGGCATCGGCGCCTCGTGGAGCCGTTCTGCGGCGGCCTCGCGGTGTCGCTCGGCCTGCGTCCGCAGCACGCCTGGCTGAACGACCTGAACCCGCACCTGGTCAACTTCTACCGGCACGTGCAGCGGGGGTTCCAGATCGACCTGCCGCTCGACAACGACCGGGCGCTGTACGACGCCCATCGCGATCGCTTCAATGCGCTGCTGCGCGACGGACAACACGAGACGCGTGAGGCGGCCTCGCTGTTCTACTTCCTGAACCGCACCGGCTACAACGGTCTCTGCCGCTTCAACAGCCGCAACCAGTTCAACGTGCCGTTCGGGCGCTACCGCTCGATCGCCTACGTCACCGATTTCTCGCACTACGCCGAGGTGCTCGGGACGTGGACCTTCAGCTGCGTCGAGTTCGACGCGCTGCCCCTCACCGACGACGACTTCGTCTACGCCGACCCGCCCTACGACGTGCCGTTCCGCCAGTACGCGGCGCGCGGCTTCTCCTGGAACGACCAGGTGCGCACCGCCGAGTTCCTCGCCGGCCATCGCGGCCCCGTGGTCCTCGCCAATCAGGCGACGCCCCGCGTCCTCGAGCTCTATCGGGGCCTCGGCTTCGACCTCCAACTCGTGGACGCCCCACGCCGGATCAGTTGCAACGGCAACCGCACGCCCGCCCGGGAAGTGCTGGCCACACGGCATCTGTGACCAAAGCACGACAAGTCAGAAAGGACTCTGTCGGCCTTTCTTATGACTTTCGACTTTTGACTTGCTCGAGATAGTCCTGAGGCGTGTCGATGTCGCGCAGGACGGACTCGTCCTCGGTCACGACGTCGAGCACGCGGCCGGTCGCAGCGAGGTGTCGCATCACGTGCCGGGCCCCGGTCGCGGGGTCGGCGTCGCGCACCAGCGGCCAGGCGTCGCGTCGCCACAGGACCGGATGACCGTGGCGCTCGCCGACGACAGGACGGATCGCCAGGACGTCGCTGGCGACGGCAGTCGTGGCCGCCTCCAGCAACGTTCGCATCGTCAGCGACGGGATGCCCGGGAGATCGACGAGGGTGACGAGCGCCCAGGACGCCTCGGGGGCGGAAAAGGCCCACGCCAGCCCGCACTGGAGGGATGCGAGTTGGCCCTCGTCGTGCCGCGCGTTGAACAGGACGACCGCCCGGTCTCCCACCACTTCCGCGATGGCGTCGTGGTGAGCGCCCGTCACCACGGCGACGAGGTCGGCGCCGGCGTCACGTAACTGGTCCATCACGTGTATGACACACGGCCAGCCGTGAGGCGGCCAGGGCAGCAGCGCCTTGTTCCGACCCATCCGTAAGGAACGGCCTGCCGCCAGGATCACGGCCGGCACGCGACGGAACTTGCTTTCGAACACGGGCGTCCTATGCTTGGTCATCGAAGGGAGGGCAGGCTTGCCGGCGACGTCACTTGCCTCAGGAGTCGGCGCGCCGTGCTACCATCGCCGCACCCTCCCTCACTTAAGTCAGTATTCCGGGGGTAAGAACGGTCTGGGCGCGATGGGGACGCGTCCATCCCCCGGGCAGCCATCCTCGCATGCGAGCTGCCCTCAGCCGCGCGGGGCCTCCCGCCGCACCGTTGCGGCTGGAGACATCGGAGGTCACGGTATGCCGTCGGGAACCATCGCTCGCCTGCTCATCGACAAAGGCTTCGGCTTCATTCGCGATGAAACGGGTGTTGAACACTTCTTCCACCGCAGCGCCGTGCGCGGCGCCGTCTTCGAGCTCCTGCGCGAGGGGCAGCGTGTCGAGTTCAACGCCGAGGACTCCGGCAAGGGGCCGCGCGCCGGCGACGTCCGTCTGCTCGACGCCTAGACACGCCCCTCGTGGGGCGCAGACGGAGCCGGCACCGCAAGGTGCCGGCTCTTTTCGTTGCAGGGCCCTCGCGATGGCAGGGCCCGCCGTGAGCGAACCGTGAGGGCCGCCGAAGCGGGCCGCAGGTGAGTCGAATGGCGGAAGCCCCTGGGAGTCGAACCCAGCCGTCCCGCATGGCAGGACACCACCGGTTTTGAAGACCGGGAGGGCCACCGGGCCCCGTTGGCTTCCCCGTAGATCAGGGGCGGCGCCGGGGACTGGCCCCGGCAAACACCCGCAGCACTTCGTCGACGTCGCTGAGGTCGTGGAACACGACATCGGCGCCGGCGGCGATCAACGCCTCGCGATCGTACTGCCCGGTCGTCACGCCCACCGAACGCGCCCCACCGGTCCGTGCGACGAGCACGTCGTTCGGCGTATCGCCGATGATCACGACGGCCGATGCATCGATGGCCTGACCGGTGCGCCCACGGTAGCGATCGAGAGCGACCGGCAGGAGATCGTTGCGATCGACCGCGTCCTCGCCGTAGGCCCCCCACGCGAAGTAGCGCCAGAGGTCGAAGTACCCCAGCTTGATCTGCGCCGACTGCGAGAAGTTCCCGGTCAGCAGCGCGATGTGGAACGCCGGGTCGTCGATCAGGCGGCCGAGCAGTTCGCGCACACCGGGCAGCACGCCGGGGCCGCCGTGCACCCGATCGATCTCCTCGAACAGGAACTGGCAGTACGTGTCCCGGATCCGGTCCCGCACGTCCGCCGTGAGGGCCGGCTGGCCGAGCACTGCCATCGCGTCGCGCAGGATGATGCTGTCGGTGCGCCCCGCAACGGGAATGCCGTCGAGCGAGCGCTGATCGTCGAAGGTGTGCGCCACCGCCCGCTTCATCGCCCGGTAGCCGGCGCCGCCGGTGGTGATCAGCGTGCCGTCGATGTCGAACAGGAGGAGGGTCGGCGTCATGCGAGGCAGGGAGGTCAGGAGGTCAGGATTCGGCACGTCACGACAGCGTGATCGGCGTGAGGGTGCCGGTACCCGGGTGCAACTGCAGGAAGCGCGCAGCGAGGCGCCGGGCAAACTCCCGATCCTGGCTGCACGCCAGCACCGTCAGGTGGCGCGCGTCGGCGGCCCGCCGCACGTCGTCGGCAAACGCCGGACGATCGGCGGCTTCGAGCGCCGCGGTCGGGTGCTCGAGGAGCAGCAGCTGCGGCCGCAGCGCCAGCGCGCGGGCCAGATGAATCCGCAGGCGCACCGGCATCGGCGCTTCGTGCGCCGGACGTTCGAGCCACGCGGGGTCGATGCCGGCCTCGACGGCGAGCGCGTCGGCCTGCGGCACCATGGATTCCGATATCGGATCGATCTCGATCGTCAGCGGCAGGGCGACGTTCTGCCGCACCGTCATCCGATCCAGCAGCACGGCCCGGGCGGTGACGATGCCGAAGCGATCGAGCGCGGCCAGCCAGGCGTCGCCGTCGACAATCCCGGTCGTCGGCTGGCCGAAGACCTCGACGGCACCTTCCTCGGGGAGGGTCGCGCCGTTGAGCAGGTTGGTGACGACCTCGGCGCCGATCACGTCGATGCCGCCGAGCACCACGCGGTCGCCGTCGGCCAGGGCCAGCTCGCGCAGGCGCAGCGGCCGGATGCCGCGGTAGTCCTTGACGACGTTCGTGCAGCGCACCACCGGGGCGGCCGCACTCACCCCTGCGCCTCGGCCTTACCCTTGTCCTTCTTCGTGAGGATGCGGTACTCGCGAATCAGCAGCTCGAGGTGATCGCGTTCCTCGTCGGCGAACTCGAGGAAGATGCGCTTGCCCTCGGAGTCCTCGAACTTCTCGCCGTACCGCTTGAAGAAGCGGTGCGATCCGCGCTCGCACTTGATGCCGATCATCAAGGCGTCCTTGTCGCTGGTCACGCCGCGGAGCGCGTCGACGCCGGCCGAGAACAGCCCGCTGGAGGCGCCCTTGAAGAACAGGAACTGCGGCTGGCTCTCGAGGTCGGGATAGTCCTCGAGCAGTTGCGCGTAGCGGCGCTCGAGCCGCTCGAGATGGTCGTCCTCGTCGGTCGACAGCCGTTCGAAGATCGAGCGGGCGCGCGCGTCGCGCGTCATCGAGGAGGCGCGCAGGTAGAACTCGCGCCCCGACCGCTCGGTGGCGATGGCGATGCGCAACGCGTCGCGCGCAAACAGCGCTTCGGTCGACACATGCGTCGGCGTCGGCTTACGCCCGGCGACGCAGTCGTCACAGGTGCCGTACAACTGGACGACGGACTGCCCGACGTTGAAGTGGCGCGCTTCGGCCACTTCCTCGATCAACTGCTCGATGTCGGAGCTGAGGAACTCCATCGAGCGGTTGCACGACTTGCAGATCAGGTGGAAGTGGCGCGGATGGCGGTAGCTGTGCTCGAAGCGGAAGCGCCCTTCGCCGAAGTCGACCTTGCGGGCGATGCCGGCCGCCTCCATCCAGGCGAGCGTCCGGTACACGGTCGCGCGGCTGATCTGCTGATCCTCCTTGCGGATCAGGTCGACGAGGTCGTCGGCCGTGAGGTGGCCGTCCTGTCCGAGGAAGACGTCGATGATGCGGTCGCGCTTGCTCGATCGCTTGCTGCCCGCTGGGCGCAGGCTCTCGACGTATGCCGCCGGTGTCTTGTCAGAGGCCATGATGGGCGCCCGGGAAGTGGGCTCGGGGCGCGAGCGTGGACGCGCAGGCCGCCCACGCTCCAGCGGCGGCCGCTAGACGGAGAACGACGACCCGCACCCGCAGGTCGACTTGGCGTTGGGGTTCTTGATCGTGAATCCGCCGCCCGACAGGTTGTCGACGAAATCGACCTCGGCGCCCTTGAGGTAGCGCACGCTGATCGGGTCGACGAACAGCCGGACACCGTTGGACTCGACGATACGGTCGACGTCGACGGTCGGCTCGCCTTCCTCGATCATGAGGCCGTACTGGAAGCCCGAGCACCCGCCGCCCTGGACGAACACGCGGAGTCCGGCCGTCGTCTTGCCTTCTTCGGCCAGCAATTCGCCGATCTTCTCGGCCGCAACTTCGGTGACGTTGATCATGGGATGAAAACTCCTGTAGGTCCTCATGGCAGTATAGCGACCGGCTGAACGCTGCGGCAACCGGCCGGACGGGCAGGCCCCGTCGGGGACATCTCAGGCCGCGGTGGGACAACGGGCCCTACCGGTGGGGACAACGGGCCCTACCGGGTGTGGGGTTCGACCCGCAGGCCGGGCCCGCGCGTCAACGGTCCAACCCGCTATGACCCAGGACGTCCGTCCGTTCTTCCTCGCCGGCCGCGCCCAGGCCACCGCGCAGACGGCGGAGGTCCGCAATCCCTATGACGGGACGCTCGTCGCGACGGTCGCGCTGGCCGGGCCGGACGAGTACGAGGCCGCAACCCGGGCCTGCGTCGCCGCCGCGCCGGTCGTCGCGGCCCTGCCCGTACACGAGCGGGCCGCGATCCTCCGCCGCGTCAGCGACAGCCTGCGCGCGCGCCGCGACGAATTCGCCGGCCAGATCGTCGCCGAGGCCGGCAAGCCGCTCCGCGACGCCCGCACCGAAGCCGACCGGGCCGCGATGACGTTCGAGGTGGCGGCCGAGGAGGCACGCCGGCTGGCCGGCGCCGGCGACGTCCTGCCGATGGACCTGGCGGCACACGGCGAAGGGCGGATCGGGTTGACCCGCCGCGTGCCGATCGGCCCGATTGCCGCGATCTCCCCGTTCAACTTCCCGCTCAACCTGGTCGCCCACAAGCTCGCGCCCGCCCTCGCCGCGGGCAACCCGCTGGTCCTGAAGCCGGCGACGCGGACACCCCTGTCGGCGCTGGCGCTCGCCTGGCTGATGCGCGAGGCCGGCCTGCCCGACGGCGCGCTGAGCGTCCTGCCGATGTCGCGCGAGACCGGCGACAGGCTCGTGAAGGACGACCGCTACCGACTGCTGACGTTCACCGGATCGGCTGACGTCGGCTGGGCGATGAAGGCGCGGGCCGGACGCAAGAAGGTCGTCCTCGAACTGGGCGGCAACGCCGCGGTCATCGTCGACGAAGGCGCCGACGTCGCCGCCGCGGCCGAGCGGGCCGCGACCGGCGGGTTCTCCTACGCCGGCCAGAGCTGCATCTCGGTGCAGCGCCTCTACGTGCACGCGGCCGTGTGGGAGCCGTTCCAGGAAGCCTTCCTGTCCCAGGTCGACGCGCTCGTCGCAGGCGACCCGGCCGACCTGCGGACGACCGTTGGGCCGCTGATCTCGGAAGGCGACGTCGACCGCATCGAGCGCTGGACGCAGGAGGCGGTGAGGAGCGGTGCCCGTGTGCTGCGCGGCGGCCAGCGGCTGTCGTCTCGGCTGTTCCCGCCAACCGTGCTCACCGGCGTGCCTCGGCACGCGAAGATTTGCGCCGAGGAAGCGTTCGCCCCGCTGGTCGTCCTGGAGCGGGTCGAGCACTTCGATCAGGCCCTGGACGCCGTCAACGACTCGGCATTCGGACTGCAGGCGGGCGTCTTCACGCCGTCGCTGGAGCATGCGCTGCGGGCCTTCGATCGGCTCGAGGTCGGCGGCGTCCTGGTGAACGACGTTCCGACCTACCGGATCGACCACATGCCGTACGGAGGCGTCAAGGACTCCGGGCTCGGCCGTGAAGGCCCGCGTTACGCCATCGAGGACATGTCGGAGCTGAGGTTGATGGTGATCAGGCGGTGAGGCCGAGCATCGAATTGACGCCATGCGCAGCCCGGCAGCCGAATTGCAGTCTGTGGAGGCGAGCGCGGCCACTCGTGCTCGGGAAAGGACGGATGACGTGAGAACCGGACATCTTCGACTGGGTATGGCCACCGCGGCCTTGCTGCTGAGCGTGGCATGCACCCGTCAGGACGACCAGACCCGACCGGCCGAGTCGGCCACGCCGGCGCAGGCACAGCCGGCCGCCGGCACCGAGACGCCGGTCGAGCCGGCCCCGACGACCCCGGCCAACGAACCGCCACCGGCGGCGGCCCCCTCGCCGCTCGCGCCTCCGAGCACCGCGACCGCGACCCAGCCCGCGGCCCGGAAGGGCGCCTCTGCCGCACCTGCGCCGAGTGCGCCGCGGCCTCCAGCCGCACCGCCGGCGCCGGTCGAGCGTGCCGACGCGCTGCCGAAGGCACCCGTCGACGCCGCCGCCGCGCGCCCCGCGGCGCCGCGCCCGGCCCCGGTCCGCATGGTATCGGTGCCGACCGAGACCCGCCTGCGTCTGTCGCTGCAGACCGCGCTCGCCTCCGACACCAGCAATGTCGAGGACCGCGTCTCGGCCCGGGTCGCCGACGATGTCGTCGTGGATGGGGAGACGGTGATTCCGGAGGGCTCGCGGGTGGACGGACGCGTCACGTACGCCCAGGGCAGCGGCAAGGTGAAGGGCCGCGCCGGCCTGACGGTCCGGTTCCACACGCTGACCGTCGGCTCGCGGTCCTATGACATCGCGACCGAACCGGTACGCCGCGAAGCGGCCGGCAGCAAGGCCAAGGACGCCCGCAACATCGGCATCGGGGCTGGCGCCGGGGCGGTGATCGGCGGCATCATCGGCGGCCGCAAGGGCGCCGGCATCGGTGCGGCGGTCGGCGGCGCCGGCGGCACCGGGATGGTGCTGGCCACCAAGGGCGACGAGGTGCGGCTGCCAGCCGGCACCGCCATCACGACCCGGCTCGCCGACCCGCTCGTCGTCGAGGTGGGCCCCGAGAGCCGGTAGACTGCGACGATGCGCGGCAGGATGTCGAACGTCGTGACTGGCGCGGGCAATCCACGGCGGGTTGCCGGCGCGATCACGTGTACGTGTGTCGGCCTGGCCTGGCTCTGTGGCAGCAGCCTCGGGCTGGCGCAACCGCGCACGGCGCCGGGGTCGCGGCCCGCGCCGCCGACAGATGCCGTCCGCCCGCTCGGTGTTGCACCGTTACCCGCTCCCCGCCCGCCCGCGCCAGACGCGGCGTCCACCGGGCTGCCCCGCCCGAACCGGCCCGGCACGTCGCCGCAGCAGTCCTCCTCGCAGCGTGGCCATGGACGGCTGTTCCAGCCGCACGAACTGGGCATGCTCGAAGGGCCCGATCGCGAGGCCTGGCAGCGTCCCGAACAAATCATGGACGCACTCGGGATCGGCGATGGGTCCGTCGTTGCGGACCTCGGTGCCGGCGGCGGCTGGTTCACGGTGCGGCTCGCCAAGCGCGTCGGCCCCAACGGCATCGTCTACGCCGAGGACATCCAGCCGCAGATGATCGAGGCGATCCAGCGGCGCGTGCAGCGCGAGGGCCTGCGCAACGTGGAGACGGTGCTCGGCGCCGCCGATCATCCGTCACTGCCGCGGGCGCAGCTGGATGCCGCGCTGATGGTGGAGACGCTCTACGAAGTCGAGGACCGGCAGTCGCTGCTGACCAACGTCCTCTCCGCGCTCAAGCCTGGCGGGCGCCTCGGTATCGTCGAATACCGGCCCGACGGCGGCGGCCCCGGTCCGGGGCGGGATCAGCGCCTGCCGAGCCAGCAGGTGGTGCGCGCCGCCGAAGCGGCCGGCCTCCGCTTCGTCCGTGAAGAGCAATTCCTGCCTTACCAGTACCTGCTCGTCTTCACGCGATGACTCGCGCCCCTTTCAGGGCCGCGAGCATCATCGCGTGAACACGGAATGCGCAATGTCGAATGCGCAATGTCGAACCCTCGAGAGCGTTCAGCGCCGCCAGCGAGAACTCGACATTCCGCATTGAGCATTGAGCATTGCGCTATTTGTTCGTGTACGGCGCGACCTGCTCGGCAATCGCCGCCTTGTCGCCCACGACCACCATCGTCATCTTCGCCGGATCGAGATAGCGCTCGGCGACGCGGCGCACGTCTTGGGGCGTCACCGCCTGGATCTTCTGGACGACGGTGCGCAGGTAGTCGGCGCCGAGGCCGTGCTGGCGCGTGAACTCGAGCTGCTGGATGATGCCGCCGCGCGACGAGTTCTGGAGGACGAAGACGCCGGCCAGGTAGTTCTTGATGCCGTCGAGCTCCTCCTGCCCGGGCGCCTCCTTCCGCAGCCGATCCACCTCGAAGAAGATCTCCTTCATGGAGGCGCCGGTCACCTTCGTCGTGACGTCGGCGATTTCCACCCAGTGCGCGACCTTCGGGTGCACCGACAACGAGCTGCTCGGTGAGTACGTGTACCCCTTCTGCTCGCGGATGTTCGCGGTGATGCGCGACGCGAAGGAGCCGCCGAGCAGCGCGTTGGTGACACGCATCGCCACGTAGTCGGGCTGGCTCGGGTCGATCACCGGCAGGCCGATGTACAGCGTCGACTGCGGCGCCTTGGGACGATCGATCACGTGCAGGGATCGCGCGCTGACCGGCGTCGGCGGGGTCCGCTTCGCCGCCGTGCCCTTCGGCCACGACTCGAAGTGCGATCGCACCGCCTTGCGCACCGCTGCCGCGTCGAACCGGCCGACGACATAGAGGTGGGTGCGGCCGGCACCGTAGTTGGCGGCGTGGAAGGCCTTGACGTCGGCGTGGGTGAAACCTTCGATCATCGCGGCCTCGGGGAAGATGCGGCCGTACGGGTGGGCGCCGTAGAGCACCTTGCTGAACTGCTCCTGGGCGATCGCCGAGGGCTGCGATTTGGCAAGCGTGAGGTTACGCACAAGGTCCGCCTGGAGGCGTGGCAGCTCGGAGGCAGGCAGCGCCGGATGCTGGGCGACGTCGGCGACGACGGCGACCGCGTCGGCCGCGAACTCCGACAGCACGTCGGTGCTGATCGTGGTCACGTCCTGGCCGACCCCGACGCCCAGACTGCCGCCCATCTTCGCCAGGCTCTCGGCAATCGCTTCGGAGGTGCGGGTGGTGGTGCCCTCCTTGATCAGCTCACCGGTGAGATCGGCGAGCCATACCTGCTGCGCCGTCTCGTCGACGTTGCCGGCGTCGATCGCCAGGTGGACGGTGGCCTTGGGGATGGTGCCGTACGGCACGAGAGTCACGCCGAGCCCGTTGGGCAGCGCGAACGTCTCGGCGGTCGGCAGCGTGAACGGCTTCGGCGGCCCGCCTTCCGGCGGTGCTTCGCGGGCCGGTGCCTGAGCGGCCGGCGCCGGCGTCTGGGCGAGCGCGGTGGTGGCCACGAGCAGCGCGGCCGGGGCAAGAAGTACGAGGCGTCGCATGGCGTTACTCCTGACCCGCCGCCGCGGCGGCCTGGCCCGGCTCGACGAGGAGCACGGTGCGGTTGGTGGCGCGGAGGTATTCCCGCGCCGTCTTCTGCAGCAGCGCCGGCGTCACCTTGCGGAACTCCGCCTCGAGCCGGTTGATGCGCGAGGGATCGTTGTCGAACAGCGCGAAGGAGGCGAGCAGGTCGGCGGCGCCGAAGCCGTTGAGTTCGGCGATCGAGTCGTACAGCGACGAGCGCAGCTTCACGAGCGCGCGGTCGAGGGTCGCCTGGTCGACCGGGGTGTCCTGCAGGCCCTCGATCGTCGCGTCGATCGTCGCGAGGATGTCGTCGGGCCGACTCGCCGGTTCGTGCACGAGCGATCCGATCCAGAGCATCGGGCCGGCGTAGTTGAACATGTTGCCGAGCAGGTTGATGCCGCCGCCGACCTCGCCGGCATACGCCTTCTTCTTCACGAGCTCCTGGTACAGCAGACTGTCCTCGCCCTGCAGGAGCAGTTGGTCGAGCAGACCCATCGCGTAGTACTCGGGCGTGTTGCGTTCGGGCACGTGGTAGCCGAAGGCGAGCGCGGGCTTGGTCGCAAGGGCGTCCTTCTTCGTGAAGCGCTTCTGCTCGGTCTGTCTCGGCTCGCTCAGGTCCGGCTGGGCGCCCGGCCTGGGGCCGGCGATCCCGGCGAAGTATTTCTCGACGAATGCCTTGGCCTGCGCTTCCTCGAAGTCCCCGACCACGACCAGCACCGCGTTGCCGGGGGCGTAGTAGGTCTTGAAGAAGTCCTGCACGTCGGTGAGCGTCGCCGCCTCGAGGTCCTCGAGATCGCCGTAGAAATTGTGGGCGTTGTGCCAGTTGGTGTTGGCGTACTGCGGCAGGTCCAGCCACGGGAACCCGCCGTACGGCTGGTTCAGCACGTTGACCTTCACCTCGTTGCTCACCACGCCCTGCTGGTTGGCGAGATTCTCCTGGGTGATGTCCAGGCCGCGCATGCGGTCGGCCTCGGCCCAGAGCGCCGTCTCGAGCTTGTGCGCCGGCAGGACCTCGAAGTAGTTGGTGAAGTCGAAGCGCGTCGAGCCGTTGAGGATGCCGCCATTGCGCTGCACGAGGCGGATGAACTCCATCTTCCCGAGGTTCTTCGACCCCTGGAACATCATGTGCTCGAAGAGGTGGGCGAACCCGGTGCGGTTGCGCGGCTCCACGCGGAAGCCGATCTTGTAGTACACCGCGACCACCACCGTCGGCGCCGTCGTGTCGCGCGAGAGCACGACCTTCAGCCCGTTGGGCAGCGTGTAGTAGGTGACCGGCACGTTGTAGGCGGCGGCCGCCGCCTGTGCCATGACCGGCGGCGCACTGCCGGCCGAGAGGGTCGCGGCCAGTGCCAGGGCGCCGGCGACAAGTGTGCGTGTGAGCATGCGTCCTCCAGAAAGCAGAGGACCACTTTAGCGGCCGGGCTGCGGCTCGTCTACGCGATGTGACGAACCGGATGGATTTGCGTCAGCGCGTGCGCGCGACGAGCTGCCAGAGCGACGGCAGGACGCCCGCCGCGACGATGAGCTTGAGCAGGTCGGCGACGGCAAACGGAGTGACGGCCACGATCGCCGCTTCCAGGCCGATCGACGGCGGGGCGATCGCCACACCGGCGGTGCCGCCCAGGTAGACCACCGTCAGTCCGCCGAGCATCGCCAGGAACGATGTGGTGTAGCGACGGTCGAAGCGGCGCTCGGCCAGCCAGCCCGTGACGAACGCCGCGAGCGGGTAGGCCAGCAGGAAGCCGCCTGTCGGTCCGAGCAGCCGCGCCACGCCTGGCGGCAGCAGCGGCGACGCCGCGAAGACCGGCAGGCCGATGACGCCGAGCACCAGGTACAACACCTGGGCATACGCCCCGAGCCGGGCGCCGAGCGCGGCCGCGCCGAGCAGGACGACCATCGGCTGCAGCGTGAACGGGATCGGATCGAACGGTATGCTGAACTGCGCGGCCATCGCGGTGGCGGCGGTCGCCGCGAGCACGGCGGCTCCACGCAGCACTCGCGACGAGCTGCGATGCGAGATGACGTCGAACAGGGTGGTCCCGGCCAGGAAGCCGAGCGGGGTCCGGCTGGCGGCGTACATGGGAGCGGATCTTACGGCATGGTCCGGGCACTGACAATTGCGGGCAGCGACTCTGGCGGCGGCGCCGGCATCCAGGCCGACCTGAAGACGTTTGCCGCCCTTGGCGTCTACGGCACGAGCGCCGTCACCGCCCTGACGGCGCAGAACACGCGGGGTGTGCGCGGCGTGGAATTCGTGCCGCCATCCTTCGTCATCGCGCAAATTGCTGCAGTGATTGAGGATATCGGCACCGACGCGATCAAGATCGGGATGCTCGGCACGCCCGACATCGTCTCGGCGGTCGCCGGCGCGCTGGCCGGCCTGCCGGCCGTGCCGGTCGTGGCAGACCCGGTGATGGTCGCCAAGAGCGGCGACCGGCTCCTGGGCGAGGCGGCGGTCGCCAGCCTCATCCGCGATCTCCTGCCCCGGGCCGACGTGCTCACGCCCAATGCGCCCGAGGCCGCGGTCCTGACCGGTCGTCCGGTGCGAACCCTGGACGAGGCCCGCGATGCCGCCCGCCGCCTGTTCGATCTCGGTCCCCGCGCCGTCATCGTCAAGGGGGGGCACCTGGAGACGCCGGACGTCGTCGACACGCTCTTCGACGGGCGGGACTTCACCGAGGCGCGCGGGCCGCGGCACGCGACACGGCACACCCACGGCACCGGCTGCACGTTCGCCGCCGCGATCGCTGCGGGACTCGCCCACGGCCGGCCGCTCGTCGAGGCGTTTCACGAGGCACGGGCCTACCTGGACGGCGCCATCCGTCACGCTCCCGGCCTGGGATCGGGCGCCGGCCCGCTCGATCATTTCTGGAGACACCGCCCGTGAGGAGCCCTCGGCGGTAGGGCGCGTTCCCCCGAACGCGTTGTCACCGCCCGACAAGTCGGGCGGCTACGAATCGTACCCGGTACCCGGTACCCG
>CBIHOS010000025.1:0-33112 GCA_966211945.1 uncultured bacterium | reverse complement strand
CTCGCCCCAGCGCGGACGGGCCGGGTACAGGCACTCCAGCTGCCGCATCGTCTGGTAGAAGTCGTGACGATGGGGCGCGGCGGCCAGGGCGGCAAGAAACCTCAGAACGTCGGTCTGGTGCCCCAATGGGGTAGCCATCGGCTGATCTCGCCTCGACTTGCAGACTGCAGGACCGTTTCGACGAACGAATTGACCGACACGTGGCGGGCGAAGTACCGGTCCAGCACCGCGCCCAGCAGGTAGGCGTTGCCGCCCTCGAACGCCATCTCGTCGACCACCAGCGTCGTCTGGTGCCCGCGGCCGAAGACGATCGGCCCCGGCCCCGGCAGCCGTCGAACGACGGGCCGCACCGCCACCGAGCGGATGCCCTCGATCTGCCGGCGGGCGCTCGCGTCGCCGGTCGGCGCGTACAACTCCAGCAGCTCGCGCAGCGCCGACGCGCCCTGCTGCTCCGACGTGTTCATCAGCGACAGGTAGTTCAACGACAGGTGGCTGATCGCGCGCCACGAGACGGCGCCGTCGGCCAGCGGCGACAGCGGCCGGCTCGGGCCGTGGACGATCCTGATGCTCGTGAGCGGCGCCGCCATCTCCACCGTCAGGTCGCCAAGGCCCTGTCCAACCGGCATCTGCAGCGGCAGATCGCGATTGGTGCACAGCGTCTGCACCGACAGCTGCCGCAGATCGTGGGCGTACGGCGCCTGCGCCTCATCGACCAGGCCGAGGAAGACCTCGCTGCTGGCGTAGCTGGTGCGCGACGCACGCCGCCGCGCGCCGGGCGGCGTCACCCGCGGTTCACGCCGGGTCGTGAAATACCCCGACGCCCGATGCTCGCCGCCGCTGCGGGCCGCGTAGAAGGGCAGGAACTCCTGCTCGCCGCGCGCCCCGGCCCCGTGCCCGACGACGCCGGTGACCTCGAACACCTCGAAATCGGTCGGCCGCGTGCGATCGGGGACGACGTGGTATTCGAACGAGTCCTCCGAGATGTGGATGCGATCGGCGCGGCGCTCGAACAGGTTGACCGCCGGCGTGCAGAACAGCGCGAAGTTCGACGCGTCCACGACGCTCTCGAGCGAGGCGTCGCCACGCCCGAGCAGCACGACGATTTCGACTTCGTCGCCCGTCGCCTTCTGCAGCGCCGGGGCGAGCCCGGTCAGGTCGATGAACCGGAACCGCTGCGGACACGCGAAGTACTCGATCAGCAGCCGGTAGCCGTGGAACGAGCGCGCCGTCACCGGCATCAGCGCCTCGTCGTCGTCGAACCCGAGTGGGCGCACGGTGCTGCCAGGCAGCACGTCGACTGCCGCCTTGCCGCCGCGAGGCCCCGGCGTCACGAGCACGCCGAGCGCCGACGAGAGGCACAGTTCGTAGAGCGCGTTGGCCGCGTCCTCGCGGCCGGTCAGATAGATCGGCAGGTGGTCGAGCGCAATCTCGCGGAACGGCACCTGGCCGATCGTCTTCAGGCGGATGCGGACGCCGCCGCGGATGCGCCGGCCATACGGCAGCGTGTTGAGCGGCAGATCGGGCGCAAACGTGAAGTACGACGCGGAAGCGACCTCGATCGGCAGCAGCGTGACGTCGTGGGCGGTCCGGAACTGGCACGCCGTGACGTCGTCGCCCGACAGCCCGCCGACCATCGTCGCGCCGCGGGGCACGACGAAGCCGCCGGCCAGGTTCGGGTCGTCGAGCGTCGGCGTGCACTGCGCCACGAGCATCGACGGCACCGGCGACAGGTAGTGCGGCAGGACGATCTCGAGCAGCGCCTGCGTGAAGCGCGGGAACTCCGCGTCCATCTTCAGCTGCACGCGCGCGGCCAGGAAGCTGACGCCTTCGAGCAGGCGCTCGACGTACGGGTCGGCCACCTCGAGCCCGTTCATGCCGAGGCGTCCGGCGATCTTGGGGAATTGCTGGGCGAACTCGGCACCCATCTCGCGCAGGTGCTGCAGCTCGAGGTTGTAGTAGCGCAGCAGGCGTGGATCCACGTCAGGCTCGCGACGGCAGCAGGTCGGCGATCTCGACGCGGCCCGTCTCGATGTCGATCTCGGTGCGCACCAGCAGTTCGAGCGGCACCGGCTGGGCCCAGAGGTGCCCCTGGATCTCGACGCCGATCACGTTGTGATGATCGAGTTCGCCTTCGTCGATCATCGTCCGCACCTGCAGGGTGGCCTGCACGATGCGCGGCTCGAAGTCGATGATGGCCTGGCGGATGACGTTGGTGAGGGCGACGGCATCGAGCGTCGACGCGGTCTTGCCCGACAGGGCGGCCATGCCGTAGTTGAGCACGGAACGGCGGACGTGCGAGAGGCCGGACAGGTCGACGGTGGCTTCGAGCTTGACGGTGTTGAAGAGCCAGCCGAGATCGCGCAGCACTGCCTGACGCAGGCGGGCCTTGGACAGCGACCGCTGCTCGGCGGGCTCGCGCCGGTTCTCGGGGTGATCGTCGGTGAGTCGGTCGAGCAGGGCCGGCTGCAGGCGGTCCTGCGGCACGGGCTCAGGCATCGGCCGTGTCGTCCGTCTCGGCGTCCGTCCCGTCGTCGAGGGCGGGCTCGAGAGTGATGCTGCGCACGTCCATGAGCGGCGTCTCGTCGGCGTCGGTGGCGAGCACCCGCTGGCCAACGCCATGATGGGCGTCCTCGCCGACTTCCTGCCAGATCGTCTTGCGCGCCAGGCGCAGGGCGTCGTCGCTGGACGTCTCGGTGCCCGGGTAACGGGTCGGCACGAGCGCGACCACTTCCCCGCCGTTCTGGAACTGCAGGTGCGCCGGCATCCAGACCACGTCGCGCAGGTCTGTCGGTGCCTCGAACTCGACGCGACTGAGGCGCGCGAACGGCACCCAGTAGTAGCGGCCGTTGATCACGGCTTCGAGGACCGGACCGAGACGCGTGTCGGCATCGGCGATCCACGCGAAGGGCCGGCCGTCGATCGTACCGGCCGAGGCCGGCGCGTCGTCGAAGGCGCGGGCGCGCAGGTCGGCGGCCTGAGCCGACTCGCCGCGGCCCTGCACGAGCATCGACTCGATGAGCAGGGCCAGCCACTGGTCCGGCTCGCCGAAGATCATCGGCGAGGTCGAGCCGGCGAAGACGGCGGCGCGCACCGCCTCACAGCGGATGGCCTCGCGGTAGGTCTGCGCCATGGCCAGCGCGCCGGCATCGAGATCGGAGGCGACCTTCAACTGGTTGAGGGCCCGATCCCACTGCCCGAGGACGCAGAGCAACTGGAACAGGAAGACGCGCAAGGCGGACTCGGCCGGCCGGTTGCGCACGTCCGACTGCAGCAGCTGGAGCGCCGCGGCGGTGTCGCCCTGCTTGAGTGCTTCGGCTGCGGCGGCGGCTCCGGTCATTGCGCGTTCTCGTACTCGTCCTGGAACTGCATGGCGCCCTTGCCCTGGCCGTCCTTGCCCTGCGGCACGTACTCCACGGTGATCTTGTTGAAGGCAAACGCCACGTGTTCGACGACCTGGGCGCTGCCGGGAGGAGTCCCCCCATCGAGGGTGAGCGAGACGACCCGCCCATTCTCGATGAGGATCTTGAGGTATTCCAGTTGTCCCTTGCCGGACTTGCGCAGGGTGAGCCTGGCTTCCTTGATGGGTTCGTTGGTCCGCAGGGCGACCATCAGGCCCGTCGAGGCGCTGTCGATCTTCTTGACGATCTTCAGCTCCTGGATCGAGGCCTTGCCGATGGCCGCACCCGTGACCTGGTTGCGGGTCGCCTGCATGCCCCACGACCAGCTGAGGACTTCGATTTCCTCGGGGTGGGCGGTGTCCTGTGACTCGCCCTTGATCACCCCGGCCCTGGCACCTTTGACGAACAGGAACATGTCGCCGGCGCCGGCGGCCGGGGTCAGCGGATCGATGGGGACAGCCACAGCGTCTCCGAGCTTAGGAGTCGACCTGCTTCTTCAGGTCGTAGATGAAGTGCAGACCGGCGTCGAGCGATCCGTCTTCCTTCTGCGGCTTGTACTCGAGGTCGATGTGGCCGAAGTTGATCGACACCGACTCCATCGGGTGCTCGGAGCTGCCCGACGGCTGGATGCTGGTGACGAAGACTTCCTTCATCTTGACGATGAGGTATTCCTGCTGGCCCTTGCCGGCCTTGCGCGAGGTCAGCGTCGCTTCCTTGATGTGCTCGCCCATCGCGCACGCCTTCATCAGGTTCGGCGACGCCTTGTCGAGCGAGTGCATGAAGCTCAGATCGCTGAAATTGGCCTTGCCGGCGCCGGCGCCCGAGCCGGCCCGCACGTCAGAGGCATTGGACACGCCCCACGACCACGACAGCACGTCGATTTCGCCCGCGTGCTTGGAGTCCTTCGACTCCCCTTTGATGTCGCCGAGTTTCAAGAAGACATCGACTGCCATTGGCTACGCTCCTTTGTGACGTAAGTCCCCGATGCAACGTCCCGACACCCGGGCGATCAACCCGCCTTCGCCGACGGCAGCTTGGACACCAGCCGCAGGGACACCGTGAGGCCCTCGAGCTGGTAGTGCGGCCGCAGGAAGAACTTCGACGTGTAGTACCCCGGGTTGCCTTCCACTTCCTCGACCACGACTTCCGCGGCGGCCAACGGCTTCTTGGCCTTGGTGACCTCGCTCGAGTGCGCGGGATCGCCATCCACGTAGTTCATGATCCAGTTCTGCAGCCACCGCTGCATGTCGTCCTTCTCCTTGAAGGACCCGATCTTGTCGCGGACGATACATTTCAGATAATGCGCAAACCGGCAGCAAGCGAACAGATACGGCAGCCGCGCCGACAGATTGGCGTTGGCGGTGGCGTCCGGATCGGTGTACTCGGCCGGCTTCTGCAGCGACTGGGCGCCGATGAACGCCGCGAAATCCGAGTTCTTGCGGTGGACGAGCGGCATGAAGCCGTTCTTGGCGAGTTCGGCCTCGCGCCGGTCGCTGATCGCAATCTCGGTCGGGCACTTCATGTCGACGCCGCCGTCGTCGGTCGGGAAGGTGTGGGTCGGCAGACCCTCGACCGCGCCGCCCGACTCGATGCCGCGGATGCGTGAGCACCAGCCGAACTCCTTGAAGGATCGGTTGATGTTCACGGCCATCGCGTAGGCGGCATTCGCCCACGTGTAGCGGCTGTGGTCGGCGGCGCCGGTGTCCTCCTCGAAGTCGAACTCCTCGACCGGGTTGATCTTGGCGCCGTAGGGCAGCCGCGACAGGTAACGCGGCATCGCCAGCCCGATGTAGCGCGAATCGTCGGACTCGCGAATCGAGCGCCAGCCGGCATACTCCGGCGTGCTGAAGATCTTCGTGAGATCGCGCGGATTGGACAGCTCCTGCCAGCTGGCCATCTGCATGATCGTCGGCGAGGAGCCGGCGATGAACGGCGTGTGCGCGGCAGCCGACACCTGCGCCATCTCGCCGAGCAGTTCGACGTCGGGCGGCGTGTGATCGAAGTAGTAGTCGCCGACCAGGCAGCCGAACGGCTCGCCGCCGAACTGGCCGTACTCGGCCTCGTAGATCTTCTTGAAGAGCGGGCTCTGATCCCAGGCCGTGCCCTTGAACTTCTTCAGCGTCTTGCCGAGCTCCTGCTTGCTGATGTTCATGAAGCGGATCTTCAGCATCTCGTCGGTCTCGGTGTTGTTGACGAGATAGTGCAGTCCGCGCCACGCCCCTTCCAGCTTCTGGTAGTCGGGGTGATGCAGGATCAGGTTGATCTGCTCGGTGAGCTTCTTGTCGAGCGCCGCGACCATCGCCTCGATCGTCTTGGTGACGTCGCTGCTGATCAGCGTGGTCTGCGACAGCGCCTGCGCGGCGAGCGTGCGGACCGCGGTCTCGACCGCTTCCTGGGCCTCGTCGGTGCGCGGCTTGAACTCCTTGCGGAGCAGCGACTCGAAGTCGCCGATTTCCGCGGTGCCGATCGACGCCGCGGTGTCCTGCTGCATTTTCGGGTCAGCCATCGTGGTTCTCCCTCGCGACGTCCGGAACTAGGACGAGGGCTCCTGCCCCGGGTTCTTGGTGGAGGCGAGCGTCTGCAGGAGCGCCGGATCGGCCAACAGCTTGGCGACCAGATCCTCGGCGCCCGACTTGCCGTCCATGTACGTGATCAGATTGGCCAGCTGCTGGCGCGCCTCGAGCAGCTTGCCGAGGGAATCGACCTTGCGCGCCACCGCCGCCGGCGAGAAGTCGTCCATGCTGTCGAACGTCAACTCGACGTTCAGATTGCCCTCGCCGGTCAGCGTGTTGGGCACCTGGAACGCGACACGCGGCTTGAGCGCCTTCATCCGCGAATCGAAGTTGTCGACGTCGATCTCGAGGAACTTGCGGTCGTCGACGGGCGCCAGCGGCTCGGCCGGCTTGCCCGACAGATCCGAGAGCACGCCCATCACGAACGGCAGCTGGATCTTCTTCTCGGCGCCGTACAGCTCGACGTCGTACTCGATCTGCACACGGGGAGCCCGGTTGCGCGCGATGAACTTCTGACTGCTTGCCTTGGCCACGATCTACCTCCGGATTCGACTCATCTACTCGCTACTCTCCCGCAACCCGCCGGCGGCCCGCGCCCCGGGCAATCCCTCGGGCGCCATCTCCTCGAGCACCTCGAGGAACGACTTGGACACCAACCGCTTGGCCCGGTCCAGCAACAGCGGCACCGGGCTCGACGGCTCGTTCCGGCGGAAGTACTCGGCCACCGCCTCCAGCGCCCGGGTGGCGTCCTGCGGCGACCGGATGGTGCCCGGCGGGCCTGCCGCTGCCGCCCCACCCGCCTCGCCGGCGTCGGGCGCACCGTCCGCTCCGGCCGGTGCCCGCAGGTCGACCTGCGCCTGCACCAGCAGCCGCAGCCGCGCCAGCTGCTGCGACAAGGCCTCGAAGCTGACGCCGGCATCGCCGTCGTCGCGCATCTTCGCATCGATGCGGGTGACCGCATCGAGCGCCGCCGCGGTGCCGTCCTGCAACTGGGTCAGCGCCTCCAGCGGCATCTCGGCGAACGCCGCGTCGACCTGCGCGAGCTCCGGACGTCCGTCGGCCGGCCCGGGCTGCAGGTTGCCCTTGGCGATGTCGATGTCGCGCAGGCTGAAGCGTCCGTGCTGGCGGCTCTCGACGACCACCACCCGGCGCAGGCGGTCGAGCACCGCCATCGGGTCGGCGAGACAGTTCAGCGCGTTGCGCCGCGCGATCGCGTCCTCGTCGGTCTGGGGATAGACCTCCACCCAGAACGATTCGAGCCAGCGCGACGCGGTGATCAGCGTGTCGAAGAAGGCGGGCAGGCCGTCGGTGCGCAGGCTCGCGGTGCCGAGATACCCGAGCAGCCGCAGGTCGTGACTGCGCACCAGCCCCTCGAGCGCCAGCGTCTTCACCTCGCTCCACTCCACCGGCTTGCGGGTGTCGTCGGTGTCGAGCGGCCGCGATTGTCCGAACAGGCGCAGCGCGTCCAGGGCGACCAGCGGCATCTGGTCTTCGAGGTTCTCGCCACAGGGTTGCTCGGGCGTAATCGGCTGACTCCACGCCTCGACATCCCAACCCACACCAGTCATCACGATCTTTCCGTCAGAGAAGCGGCACGAGCACGATCGCCCCCCCTGCACCGTGGAGCGGTGCCGCCCGACCGGGCCGGGGAGTACACCCGTACGTCAAGTGCGAGGGAAGGTGAGCAGGAGTCTATGACGGCCGCCAGAAATGTCAACGAGGAAAATGGCCGTGACGAACTCGTCACGCGTATGTCTCCGCCACGACCACCGTCACGTTGTCGGGGCCGCCGCCATCCAGCGCGATGGCCATCAGGCCGGCCACCACCGCCTGCAGGTCCGGTTTGGCGAGCCAGTCGCGCAATTGCGCGTCGGTCGCGATGCGGGTCAGTCCGTCCGAGCACAGGAGGAAGCGATCGCCGGCCCGCACCCGCTCGCGGCGCTCGTCGACCAGCAGCGTGCCGGCCACGCCCACCGCGCGGGTGATGGCGTTGGTCTCCTGCCGGCCCTCGGCGTCGGGATCGGCGATGCTGTGGTCGGTCGTCAGGCGGGTCAGCTCGCCCTGCCGCCAGCGGTACACCCGACTGTCACCGGCCCAGAGCACGGCGCCCTGACTGCCGCGCAGCAGCAGCGCGACCACCGTGCTGCCGCACCGGTCGGTGAGCGCGGCACGCTCCGACGATCGGAACAGGTGCTGATTGACCTGCAGGATCCGATCGCGGGCGGCGCTCACCAGCTGATCGAATTCGCCGACCGGACCGAGATCGGCAAGCGCGTCGCAGACCTCGCGGCTGGCCACCTCGCCGTGCGCGTGGCCGCCGAGGCCGTCGGCGACGACCCACACGCCGACGTCCGGCCGCTCGACGAACGCGTCCTGGTTGATCGATCGGACGCGCCCGACATCGGTTGCGGCCACCGATCGCACCTGCAGGGCGGTCAGATCGAGCGTGATGTCCTCGGCCGGCGTCTCGCGGCGCACCCGAGCCGGCACCGGCCGCCAGCGGTGCTGGGTCCACGAGCCGTCCAGGAAGCCGCCGAACGTCGACGGCGGCGGCAGCCCGGCCCCGATCAGGCAGCTCGGATCGACGATCGCCGATCCTTCCGTCCACCCCAGGACCAACGGCCGGTAGACGACGCCGAGATGGCGCGCGAGCAACTGCTCGAGCACCGGCGACAGCTGCCCGGTCGAGTCGAGCGGCAACTGCCAGCCGCCGGCGCCGCCCTGCAGCACCGAGGCCGCGGCCGTCTCCAGCACCACTTCGTCCTCATCGTCGACCCAGGCCAGTTCGCGGGCCAGGTCCGCGCACCGCGTGTCGAAGCGCTCGAAGTCGACCGTTTCGGCGGCCAGCGTCTCGACGAGCAGGCGTTCGGCCGCCTCGAAGAACGGCACGCCGCGCGTCGCGACGGTGACGACAGACACGTCGACGGGCAGTTCCGCGACGACGGTCAGCGGAAAGTAGCGGCCGACGCGGTCGATGCTCGGCACCAGGACGCCGACGACCGACGTCGATCCGCAGGCGCCCGCCTCGCAGGCGAACCGCCAGGCCGGGCTGGTGAGGTAGGTGTCCAGCCAGGCGTCGCCGAGCGCGGCGCGGCTGGCGGTCATGCCGGCCTGCAGCCAGGCGTCCCAGGCGTTCACGAACCCGTCGCCGGCGCGGCGGCGGAGGAAGTCGCCGTGACTGGGCAACTTGCCGTAGAAGCCGACCGCGACGCTGCTCATGACCGGCATGTGAAGCCCTGCCAGGCGCGGCTGACGAAGGGCTCGCCGAGACCGTCGATGGTCACGTGCGCCTCGTGGCCGCGGCCGCGGAACGTCAGGCGGATGCGCGTGTCGCTCTCGCGCTGGGCCTGGCCGGCGTCGAGCAGCCGGAACAGCGCCCACGGGCCTTCGAACCGCAGGCCGGACGGGATGCCGGTGCGATCCTCGAAGATCGCCGACGCGACGCCCTGGTTGTCGCCCGGCCAGCTGGCCGGCGCCCGCGCCACCCGGCGATCCTCGAAGAGCTGGCCATCGAGGTTGAGCACGAACCGGGTCGCGCCGGCGTCCACGTCGGTGATCGTCACGGTGAACTTCAGGTCGGGACGGTCGCTGCCCGAGCCGAAGAAGATCTCGCGGATGCGCTGGGCCTGCTCGAGCCGCGCCAGCATCGACGGCGAGACCTGGACGCCACCGGGCTTGACGGTCCAGGGCCGCTGCGAAGTGTCGACCAGATCCTGTAACTGTTCGGTGACGTATCGATCGAAGATGCCGCGCGTCGCGAACAGCCGGCCGAACTCCCTGAGCGGCAGGTCGGCCGTGCTGGTCCGGTCGAACGGGTAGCGCCGCGACAGGATCGACTCGCACTGCCCGACGACGTCGCTCTCGAACGACGTGGAGATGGTCCGCTCGGCGTCGCCGCGGACGCTCTCGAACACCTCGCTGTCGATCCGGTCGACCCAGTCCTTCACCGGGGCCGGCAGGATCGCCGAGACCTGCTGCAGGTTGTCGCGGTTCTGCCGCAGCTGCGGCCCGGTCAGCGCGACCTTGACCGCCTGCTGGCCGACCTCGGGCCCGAGCGCGCGCAACTGCTGTTCCAGTTCCCGCAGGCGCGCCAGCAACTGGTCCATCGGCGTCGCGCCCGGCTCGCCGGCAAACAGCCGGTGGATGTCCTGGAAGCGCGCGGTGACCAATGCGCCGGCGGCGGCGGTTGGCGGCGGCACGCCGACCTGGCTGCCGAACATCGTGCCGAGCCGCCCGGCGGCGGCCTTGGCGGCCGCGGTCACGCCACTCTCGGCCGGGGCCGCCGGGGTCGGCGCCACCAGCAGCGTGTTGTCGTGAATCAACCGCAGCAGATTGCGCAGCGGCGACGTGGGGCCGGCCAGCACGCCGAGGGCCTGCGCCGCGGCGGCGACGGTGCTGAACGAGGACGGCGTCACCTCGAGGTCGGCGAGGACCGCCTCCCACGCAGCCGCGTAGTCCTGCTGATAGATGTTCGTGAGGTCGGCCTTCAGGCGCGTCCGATCGCCGAGATCGCCGCCGCGCTCGCACACCCAGTTGTCGGCCGCGAACTGGTCGACCAGCTCGTTGGCGCTCTTGCTCGTCACTTCCTCGAAGGCGGCCTTGCTGTAGAGCCCCGAGATCGGCTGCGCCAGGCTGACGCCGCTGCGCCGCCGGATGATTGCCGCCGGCCCGACGCCGCCGGCGACATCGAGCTTGATCGCGTGCGCATCGCTGGACGCGTAGGTCTGCTTCAGCCAGCCGTACATGATCCGGCCGAGCGACGCCTGCCGGATCGTCGCGCAGGCCTGGCGCACGAGATTGGCGTCGACGGCCACCGGCCGCAGTTCGCCTTCACGATCGATCAGGGCCTGCACGTGCCGGGTCACCGAGGCGCTCGCGTCGCCGCTCACGCCGACGGCCGGCGTCCACTCGAGCCCGGCCAGGAACAGCAGGTGCGCCTTGTTCAGGCGGGCCGGCGTCTCGAGCATCAAGTACGCCTTCAGATACTCGTACAGCTTGTCCGGCTCGTTGCCGTACTGGATCACGCGCTGGCGGATGCGGCCGGCGAGGAACGGCAGCATCGAGGCGTCCAGTTCCAGCAGGTAGGCATCGCGCGCCGCGTTGCCGATCGAATGGCCCTGGTAGAGGCCCCAGCGCATGCCCCACGGGATGTTCGCGTCGTACCGATTGGCCGAATCGACGACCGCCCGCAGCGCATCGAGACGCGGCAGCAGCGTCGTCACCGCGGAGGCCGCGCGGGCCGGAGGCACCGCCTGCAGCCGCGCGACGTCGCGCTCGACGTCGGCGATGTAGGCACTGTTGCGGCGGTAGCTCACCGACAGGACCATCACCCCGAGCAGCACCGCCACCGCGAGGCCGGCATACAGCCCGAGCTGCGCCGCGGCCTTGCGCCACTCCAGCGACCGGTTGACGCCGGCCAGGCCCGACTCGCCGATCAGCACGTCCTTGAGCAGCGTCTCGACGAAATACGCCTTGCCGCGGCCGACCGCGGCCGGGGCGACGTCGGGCGTCATCCGGAAGCCGCGGCCGATCGCGCCGATCAGCCGATCGATCGGCGTGCCTTCCTGCGTGCCGCTCGTGAAGTACACGCCGCGCAGCAGGATCTGGTGCTCGTAGCGCGTCGCCGCGAACACGTCGGTCACAAACTGCGCCAGCGCGTCGCGCAGCGACGCCACCTGCTGCGGGAACGCAAACAGCCGGATCCGGCGGCGCGTATCGGTTTCCTCCTCGAGCCGCGGCAGCAGGCGTTCGTTCAGGCGGGTGACGAGGGCGTCGAACTCGGCCGGGAACGCCTGCGGCGCCTGGCCGCTCGTCGTCTGCTCGTAGGGGAAGGTCACGCCCCAGACCTGGGCGCGGCCGGCCTGCGAGAGGTCGTCGAAGTATTCGGTGAACCCGGCGATCAGGTCGCACATGGTCACCATCACGTACACGGGCAGCTGGATCTGCAGTTCGCGCCCGAGCTCGCGCAGGCGCACGCGCGCCGCTTCCACCTGCTGCTCGCGGGCCGCGTCGCCCTGCGTCAACAGATCCTTGGCGCTGATCGTCAGGATGACGCCGTTGATCGGCCGGCGCTTGCGGTAGGTCGTGAGCAGCGCCAGGAATTCCTTCCAGCCGGCGCTGTCGGAGGCGGCATCGGAATCCTGCGTCGTGAAGCGGCCGGCGGTGTCGAGGAAGACCGCTTCGTCGGTGAACCACCAGTCGCAGTTGCGGGTGCCGCCAACACCGCGCAGCCGCGCCTGTCCCCCACCCTGCTCCAGGAAGAAGTCGAGCCCCGAATGCAGCAGCGCGGTGGTCTTGCCCGATCCCGGCGCGCCGATGAACACGTACCAGGGGAGGTCGTAGAGCGTCGCGCCTCTGCCGCGCTTGCGCAGCGTCTCGGCCGCGTGCTCGAAGCTCTCGCGCAGCTTGACGACGTCGGCCGCCGGCGCCGGTTCGGCGAGCGGCGACTGCTGGACGACGGCGGCCGCCAGCTGGCCGCTGGCACGGCGGGCCCGCCAGCGGGCAAACAGCACCCACGCCAGCCAGCAGACGACGATGCCGACGATGGCCGTCAGCCGCGACGCGTCGGTCTCGAGCGGCCGCCAGCCGCCGATGACCACGTACGGGCCCGCCACCCAGATCACGACGGCGATCAGGAGGAACCCGGGCAGCAGTGCCAGCAGACGGCTCACCAACGCAAACATCGGGCGCTCTTTCCGGTCCTACGTCCCGCGGACGTGGACGATCTCCACGCGCCGGTTGCGTGACCGCTCAGGATATTTGGGCTGCGCCGATCCGACCCCGCGCGCGGTGAGGCGCGACGGCGTGACGCTCTCGCGAAGCACGTTGACGACGCTCATGGCCCGCTCGCGCGACAGCTCGAAGTTGTCGCGGTAGCGAATCGACCGCAGCGGCTGATCGTCGGTATGGCCGATCACCCGCACCGGGCCGCGCACGCGGTTGATCGCCTGCGCGACGCTCTGGAGCACGGCCTCGTACTGCGGATTGAGGTCGGCGCTGCCGGACGCGAAGAAGTCGCTGCCGAGGAGCGTCACCGTGGTGCGCGGGCCGTCTTCCTCGACGAGCACGGCGCCGCGTTGTTCGTCGGGCGCCAGCAGCTGCTTCAGCGTCGGCTCCGACGGCGGCGGCGCGACCTGCTGGACTTCCTGCACGTCGGCCGTCGCCAGCGCCAGATGCACCGGCTCGGCCTGGGTCGCGAGCCGCGATCGATACAGCGTGTACGCGCCCACGAGCACGGCCAGCGCCGCCACGACGGCGACCCACCAGGGCAGGTACCGCATCAGCGGATTGCGACGGTCCTGCAGCCCGCGCCAGCGCAGCGCCAGGTCGGACGGCGAGGCGCCTCGGTGATCGCGGATCGATCGATGCAGCTGCGCCCGGACCTGGGCGAGCCGCTCGTGACCGCGGTCCATGGTGGCGTACTTGCCCATGAACCCGAGCGACAGGCAGACGTACTGCAACTCCATCAGATCGAGATACCGGGCCGGGTCCGGCGACAGCCGGTCGAGCATCTCGAAGAACTTCTCGCCGCCCCAGGCCTCGCGGTGCAGCGCGACCAGCAGCGGATGCTGGGCCCACTCGCTCTGCGATCCCCACGGCGTCGACAGCACCGCTTCGTCCAGCGTCGCGCAGAGGACGTAGCGGGCCGAGAGCACGATCTCGTTCGAGACGCCGGCGGCACGGGCCCGTTCCTCGAAGCGGCGCACCTCCTCGATCGCCTGCCGGCGAAGATCGGGCACGTCGAACGACGCGGCCGCGGCACGGGCGTGCCCGGCCAGCCGCAGCAACGGGCTGGCGGCCCGCACGAGCGGGTTGAGCCCGATCGCGAGCCGTTCCTGCACGGCCTCGGGCAGCGGCGCCGCCGTCGGCGGCGTCGCAGCCGCTGCCGGCCGCGGCGCGAACACGTCGCTCACGCCGCGCTTGCCGGCCCCCGGCCGGGGCCGGATCAGCGTCGCGTCCTGCGTCTTGAAGGGATCGTCGCCGTCGACCATGTGCGTTCGCCCGTCAGGTCCGGATGGCCCAGAACTCCATCGCCAGCGACGGGAAGTTGCCGGCCACGTGCAGGGCCACACCGCCCGACGATCTCAACTGGTCCCAGAGTTCGTTGCTCTGATCGAGTTCGAAGTACGCGAACCCGGCGTGGAAGGGAATCTGTCGCGGTGCCACCGGCAGCGGCAGGACCGGCACACCCGGCAGCCCGAGCCGCACGAGATCGGCGATGCGTTCCACCGGCCCGACCTTGAGCTGCGCCGGGAAGCTGCGCCGCAATTCCTCCGACGGCACTTCGGCACGCGCTGCCAGGATGAACACCGCCTGGCTGTACAGCGAGCGGTCGGGCACCAGCGCCACGCTGATGCCGTACTTCTTCGGCTCGAGCGGGATCGGAATCGCCACCTGCATCATCTCGGTGGCAAACGCCGCGCGCAGCGCCGCGATCACCGGCTCGAAGGACTCGCGCAACCGCTCGTGCCGGTAGCCGGGCAGCGCCGCCGGCCGCTTGCCGGCCGTCGTGAAGGTGGCCATCTCGCCGGCAATCGTCACGCACAGCTCGTAGAACTGTTCGGGATGAACGCCGCCGCCGTCGGCGTAGTGCGCGACCAGCGGCTCGTACCGGTTGATCGCCTGCAGCATCAGGAACTCGGCGAACTCGGCCGCCGCGCCCCGGCCGGTCGCGGCCACCCGTCCGCCGAGCGCGTCACCGCGCTGGTGCAGCAGCCCGAGCAACTCCGTGGCAAACGTCGCCAGCCGCGTCGCCGCCCGGGTGTGCATCACCGTCGGCATGAACGCATCGTCGAGGATCACGCGCTTGTCCGAGCGCGCCTCGAGCACGTGCGCCAGCGGCACCGCCGCGTAGGCATCGGTCGCCTCGGCGCTGGGCAGCAGGCGGGTCGACAGCGCCCCCACCTCCACCACCGTCGACTCGCCGGAGGACGACGTGGCGTCGCGCACCTGCCACTCACGCACCTGATGGCGTGCCAGGCGATCGCCGTCGCCGTCGCGGCTGACCTCGAGATCGCCGCCGCGGCGCAGCGGCACCGCGAGCGAGATCAGCTGATCGCGCATCTGGACGTCGATGTCGATCGGCGCCGGCAGCGGGTCGTCCTCGGGCATCCGGAACGGCGTGCCGTCGGGGAACACGCCGGCGGCGCGACGCAGCCCGAACTTGCCGATGCTGAGGAAGTCGCGCTCGATCTCGACCTCCGTGAATCCCCAGGCATGCGCGATCAACCCGTGACAACGGGTCTCGACGTAGCGTTCCAGGTACCGATCCTGCTGCTGCAAGTGCTGCGGCTGCAGGAACAGCCCCTCCGACCAGACCACTCTGTTGTAGGAAGACATGGCTACCCGCGGCCCTGCTCGTCCTTCAAACGCTTCATCTGCTCTTCATATGCCTGGGTGAACGCGTCGCCGAACAGCCGGCGGAACGTCGCCTCGGGGTCCTTGGCGAATTCCTCCTGGCGGTCCCTGTACAGATCCCAGTAACGCACCTTGACCCCGATAGGGAACACCGACGACTTGCGGACCTGCTTCTCGAAGTCCGCCTGCAGCCGATCGGCGTCGAACTCGGCCAGCGCGTGCTCGAAGGCGACGCGCATGCCGGCCAGCATCGCCAGTTGGTGCCGGCGCAGGTCGTCGAAGGCGTCCTGGAACGCCTCGACCGGGCCCAGATACGCCGGATTGCGCTTCACCAGCAGGTTGTGCAGCGCATCGTCGACGTTGGCCGAGAGCTTCAGCGGGTTGTTGTCCACCGGCCGGACGACGGTCATGCGCATCCGGAACTCGTCCTTGACCTGGTGCCGCGAGCGCAGCACGTCCATCAGGCCGTGTACGACAACGCGCAGGATCTGGCCGAACTTCTGCGTCAGTTCCGCGGTGACCGGCGCGCCGGCCAGACCGGCGCCGGCCAGGATGGCGGCCAGGTCGGTGCCGTGGTGGCCTTCGGACACGGGCCCTGTCGCCGGCACCGGCGCGGCGGGCGCCGCGTACGACGACGGGGCGGGCGTCGCTCGCCGCGGCGGCGGCGTCGGTCGGTTCTGGTACGCCTCTTCGACGGGCGGCGGCGCATCGTCCACCAGCGGCAGCCCCGACACGGCCGGCGGCAACCACTGATCCTCCTCCGGCGGCTCGTCCGCGCTGGCCGGGGGCGGCACGAGTGCAGGCGCCAATGGAGGGGGAGGCGGCGGCGTCAGGTCCAGATCGGGCGGCGGCGGCTCGTCGGCCCGCATCGGCACGTCGGCCAGCGGAAAGCTGCGTGTCTCGGGCGCGAGCGGATCGTAGTTCTCGGGGATGAACACCCCGCCCGAGTTCGACGACGGCGGTGGCGGCGCAATCGGCGGCGGCGGCAGCCGCACCGGCGGCGGCTGGAAGTGGCCGCCAAGCCCGGGATCGTCGAGGTCGCGCGCGGTCACCACGTTGCGCGACTCCGGCGGCGGGCCGCTCGCCCCGCCCCCGAGCAGCTTGAGCGGATCGAGTTCGTCCTCGGCGTGCGGAACCGGCGACGGTGTCGGGCGGCCCTGCGCCACCGGTTCCGGCGCGACCGGCGTCGAGCCGAACGGCGGCAGGCCGGCAAACGGATCGGACTCGAAGCGCGGCGGCGTCGGGATCGGCGGCGGCACCGCCATCGGCCTCAGCCGCGTCTCCTGCAGGTCGCTGGAGATCGAGACGCTGATCTCGTAGGGCTCGATGAACAGACGATCGCCCGCGTGCAGCGGATGCAGCCGTCCCTTCTCGAGCCGGTTGTCGGGCGAGTTGAGGTAGATGCCGTTGGTACTCGTGTCTTCGATGTAGAAGACCGAGCGCTCGTAGGTCACGCGGGCGTGCCGCGACGACACCTTGTTGTGCGGCAGCACCCAATCGCTGTGCCGCGCGCGCCCGATGGTGCCGCCCGCGACGCCGAACACCTTCCGCCCTTCTGCGAGCGGTGGCGCGTCGCCCGTCGCGACAACTTCAAGAGTTACGCTCACGCCGGATTTCCGGAGCGCAGTGTACCTCAACTCTCCGCGCCGCTCCGGTCGTCTCGCGAAGAACCGGCGGTGCCTGGCGCGGGCGCGTCCGCCACCGGGCGGACCTTCCGCGTGGTCGTCCAGTACGAGCGTTCGCGGTAGGAGCGGTCGAGCCAGCCGAACGCGGCGCCGGTCACTCCCGGCGCAGCGCCGAGGCCGGCTCGATGCGCGCCGCCCGCCACGCCGGACCGATCGTCGAGAGGAGCGCGCCGACAGTCATCACGATCGCCACGAACGCGAACGTCAGCGGATCGGACGGACGCACGCCGAACAGCATCGTCGCGATCAGGCGGCCGACCAGATAGGACAGCGCCAGGCCCGCCGCGGCGCCGAGTCCGATGACCCGCAGCGCGTTGCCGGCGACCAGCGCCATCACGTGGCCCGTCGAGGCCCCGAGCGCGCGGCGCACCCCGAAGTCGCGGATGCGCTGCTGCACCGAATAGGCAAGGATGCCGAACAGCCCCACCATCGCGAGCACCAAAGACAACGACGCGAAGGCCACGACCAGCACCGCGCGGAAGCGGTGGCGCGCGTTGACGTCGGCGATCACGTCGTCCAGCGTCAGGACGTCGCGAACGCTCACCAGCTGCGCCGTGTCGACGCGGCCGATCGCCTCGCGGACCGGCGTCGCGAGCGCACCGGCCGGGCCGGCCGCCGGCGTGACCAGCAGGAAGACGTCGCCCGGCGTGTCCTGCGCCAGCGGCACGTAGATCTGCACGAAGTCCTCGGCCTCGGTCGGCGATCCCTTGATCTGCCGCGCCACGCCGACGATCTCGCGGACGGTCGTCGTCGCCTGCGGTCCGTCGCCGTTGGCGATCACCAGACGGCGGCCGATCGGCGACCCGCCCGGCAGGTGCTTCCGGACGAACGCCTCGTTGACCATGCACACCGGCATCGCTCCCGCGGCGTCGCGGTCGTCGAACGCGCGGCCGCCGACGACGGGCACGCGCAGCGTGTCGAAGTAGCCGGGGCTGACGTACTGCATGTCGGCCGATGGGCGCTGCCCGTCCGGCGCCCCGGGGTCCCCTTCGATCTCGAACGACGAGGTGCCTTCGTAGGACGGGCCGAGCGGCAGCGTCGTGGCCCAGGCGACGCCCGCCACTCCCGGCAGGGCGCGAACCTCCTGCTCGACGGCCTGATAGAACTGCAGTTCGGCGGCGTCGGTCGGATACATCGAGCTCAGGGGGTCGAGCACCATGCTGAGCACCTGCGGAGCGCGGTAGCCGCGATCGACGCCGTCGACGGCGAGCAGCGTCCGCAACAGCAGACCGGCGCCGAACAGCAGCACGACGGCTGTCGCCACCTGCCCGGCCACGAGCAGGTCGCGAAGGCGCCCGCCGCGTCCCGTCGTCGTGCGTGAGCCGGCCATGGACTGCGCGGCAGCCGGCGAGGTCGCCTGCCAGGCTGGCGCCAGGCCGAAGAGCAGGCCGACGACGACCGCGGTCACGGCGCAGAACGCCACCACCCGCAGATCGACGGCGAGCGTCACCACGGCCGGGAGCAGTTCCTGCGGCACGACGGACGGGGCGGCCCGCAGGATCGCCGCGCCGACCAGCAGGCCGAGTGCGCCGCCGATGCACGACAGCAGCAGACTCTCGGTCACCAGCTGCCGCATCACGCGGCGACGGTCGGCACCGAGCGCGGAGCGCACGGCGAGTTCGCGCTGCCGCACCGTGGCGCGCGTGAGCAGCAGGTTTGCGACGTTGGCGCAGCAGATCAGGAGGACCAGACCGACCACGCCGATGAACAGCATGGACGTCTGCCGCAGTTCGGTGCCGAGCACGACGTCGTCAAGCGGTTCGAGGGCGACGCCGCGGTTGGCGTTGGTGTCGGGGAACTCGCGGGCGAGGCCGGCGGCGACGGCATCGAGATCGCTCTGTGCGGCATCCAGACTGATGCCGGGGCGCAGACGCGCGACCGCCACCAGGCCGCGCCCGCCGCGCGCCCGCGGCGGCAGGCCGGTGATGGACGCAAGCGCCCACAGGCTGCTGCGCCCGACGATCTGCGCTTCCTTCGGCACGACGCCGACCACGGTGTACGCCTCGCCGTCCAGGCGCACCTCACGCCCGACCACGCCGCGATCGCCGTTGAAGCGTTCGTGCCAGAACGCCTCGCTCAACACGACGACGTTGCGGCGCTGCTCGTCGTCGGCGCGGACGAAGGTGCGGCCGGCGATGGGCGTGATGCCCAGCGTCGAGAAGATGCCGTAGGTGACCCACTGCCGCGACACCGTGTCGGCCAGGCCGTCGGCGTTGCTCATCACCATGCCTCCGACGGCAGGCCCCAGCGCGCCGATCGACTGGACGGTGCGACTGCGATCGGCCCAGTCCAGCATGTTGGGCGGCGAGGCGAGGCCGCGCGGCGAGTTCGCGCTGCGATCCCAGGCGAGCACGAGCTGCCCGGGATCGGGCAGCGGCAGCGGCCGCAGCAGCGTGGCGTCCACGAGCGCGAAGATCGCGCTGTTGGCGCCGATGCCCAACGCCAGCGTGAGGATCACCGCCGTCGCAAAGAGCGGCTGCTTGCCGATCATGCGCAGGCCGTAGCGGACGTCCTGCCAGAGGTCACCGAGCAGCGAGGCGCCCGGCGCGCCGAGCGTTGGCGCCGGCGGCTGCGACGACTGCCGCAATGGCTGCATCTGGGCTCCGAGCGCCACCGGCTCCACCAGTTCGTCCACGGCGAGCTGCCGGGCCCGCTCGTCGCTGAAGCCTTCGCGGCGCAGTTCGTCGAAGCGCTGATCGAGGTGCTGCGAGAGTTCCTCGATGATCTCGAACTCCCTGGCCCCATCGAGCCGCAGCCGCTCCAGCTGCCCACGGACGTGCGGCGCCCACTCAGACATGGTCCACTCCAGTGATGAGGCTCATCGCATGGACGAACGACTTCCAGGTTTCGCGCTGCTCCGACAGGACGCGGCGGCCCTCGACGGTGAGGCTGTAGAACCGGCGCCGGCGCTCGCCCGCCTTCTCCACCCACTTGCCCTGCAGCCAGCCGCGTTCCTCGAGCCTGTACAGCAGCGGATAGAGCGACGCCACGTGGAAGGTCAGCTGCGCCTGCGAGCGTTCCTCGATCAGCTTGCCGATCTCGTAGCCATGGCGCGGGCGGCTCTCGACGATCGACAGGATGATCAGCTCGGCCGAGCCCTTCTTCAGCTCGCGGGCGAGCATCCGCGGGTCCATAGATGTCATAGACATATATGCTAGTGACAGACGAGCGTCCGCGGCAAGCGGTTCCTCCGCCTACCGAACTCGGGAATCGGCAATCGCGCGCCGCCAAGTGCGGTAGCATCAGCCCTCCATCACCATCCGCCCCGGAGGATCGTTCCGATGATGCGAGGATTCGTTCCAGTCGCTGTCGTGGTCTTGTGCAGCAGCCTGCTCAGCGCCGCCGGCCAGGCACCGCAACCGCCGGCCCCGGCGTTCGGCCTCCCCGAAGGCGTGCCGGACGACTGGCTGCCGCCCGCGCCGAAGAACCTGAAGGTGCTGCCGGCCGACATCACCCCGAAGGATCTGCTCGCGGTGATGAAGACGTTCAGCCAGGCGATGGGCGTCCGCTGCGTCTACTGCCATGTCGCCGGATCGGACTCGACCGACATGAGCTCGTACAACTTCGCCAGCGACCGCAAGGAGCACAAGGAGACGACGCGGGCGATGGTGAAGTACACCGAAGACGTCAACGCGAGCTTCCCGAAGGGCGTCGGCGACGAGCCGCCGGCCGGCCAGCAGCGCGTGACCTGCTACACCTGCCATCAGGCCAAACGGCAGCCCCCGACCGGACCGCCGGCGCCACGGCCGGCCGCGCCCGCGAGGTAGACGGGCAGTCGCGCGGCGCGCGATTCACCCCAGTTCCGTCACATGTGATCCGCAGAATGGCGCGAACGCGCCGCGAGCGGGACCTCATCGGCGGATACAGTGGCGGCCACATGCAAGCCACCGTGCTTCCGTGCGGCCACTGCGGCCGGACGATGGCCGTCCTCTTCGAACCGTCGGTGCCCAGAGCGCCCGAGCACCCGTACGTGTTCGGCTGTCCGTGGTGCGGACGCCTGGTGCGGCGGCCGCTGGCAGGCGTGTTGATGCGGGTCGTGCGCGCGTCTCCGGGCGAGACGAGGGGCGAGTCCTGAGCGCAACGGTGCAACGCCGGCCGGGGTGCGGCGCGTATTTGTGTGGGAGAGTATCGCCCGGAGGAACTCATCCCATGCAGCGTGTGTACCCATTCGCCCTCGCCCTCGTGACCGTCGCCAGCCTCGGCTCGGCGGCCATCCTCGCGCAATCGCAACCGGCCCCGCCCAAGGGCTTCACCGCCGCCTTCAACGGCAAGGACCTGAGCGGCTGGCGCGGCCGGCCCGGTGGCGGCGGCGTCTTCAGCCCGTACGTCGAGGCCAAGTTCACGCCAGAGGAACGAACCGCCAAGCAGACCGAGTGGAACGCCGACCGCGACCTGCACTGGAAGGTGGACACGGCGACCGGCGAACTCGTCTCCGACGGCAAGGGCGTCCACCTCGCAACGATCAAGCCGTACGGCGACTTCGAGTTCCTCGTGGACTGGAAGCTGACGCAGCCGGGCGGCGACTCCGGCATCTATCTGCGCAGCTACCCGCAGGTGCAGATCTGGGATCCGAACAGCCCGCGCGAACAGAAGAACGGCGCCGACAAGGGCTCGGGCGGCCTCTGGAACAACAACCCGGACAACCCGGGCCGCTGGCCGCTCGCCAAGGCCGACAAGCCGATCGGCGAATGGAACTCGATGCGCGTGAAGATGGTCGGCAACCGCGTGTGGGTGACCCTCAACGACACGCCGGTCGTCGTCGGCCAGGTGCTCGACAACTTCTTCGACCGCGCCCAGCCGGTGCTGCCGGCCGGATCGATCGAACTGCAGACGCACGGCTCCGAGGTGCGCTTCCGCAACGTGTACGTCCGCGAGATCGACGCCGCGGAAGCCAAAGCCACCAAGTAGCGGTCGAGCCCTGCCGCCCGAGGCGACACCGTGAGCGACCCCTTCCCTCGCCTCGGGGTCCGGCAGGCCTGGTATGTCGTGGCGGTGCTGACCGCCGCGAACGTCTGCGCGCTGCTCGATCGTCAGATCCTCGCGCTGCTCGTCGAGCCCATCGAGCGCGACCTCCACATCGGCGACACGGAGATGTCGCTGCTGATGGGCCTGAGTTTCTCGCTGCTCTACTCGACGCTCGGCCTGCCGTTGGGCCGTCTGGCCGATGGACGCAGCCGCCGCGTGATCCTGTCGGCCGGCATCGCCGTCTGGAGCGCGATGACGCTGCTGTGCGGCCTGGCGCGGTCGTATGGGCAGCTGCTCTTCTTCCGCGTCGGCGTCGGCGTCGGGGAGGCGGCCCTCGGGCCGACGGCCATCTCGCTCGCCGGCGACGCGTTCCCGCCCGGGCGGCGCGCCCTGGCGCTCAGCGTCTACTCGCTCGGCACCTTCTTCGGCGCCGGTCTGGCCTACGTGCTCGGCGCCACGGTGGCGGCGCTCGCCGCGACACATCCCGAAGTGCACGTGCCGCTGGTCGGCCCGATGCGCTCGTGGCAGGTGGTCTTCCTCGCCGTCGGCGCGCCCGGCCTGCTCATCGCCGCGCTGGCATTGACGATGCCAGAGCCGCCACGCCAGACGACGGGCATGGGCGTACCACTGGCGGCCGTGCTCGCACACTGGCGCCGGCATGCCTCGACGCTGGTCACGCTCGCGTGTGCGTTCGGCTGCTGGTCGGCGGTCAACTACGGCATCGCGGCATGGCTCGCGACGTTCTTCGTCCGCATTCACGGATGGACGGCCGCGGCGGCCGGCACCTGGCAAGGCGTGCTGACGATGTCGGTGGGAGTGGGCGGGGCGCTGCTGGGCGGGACGCTCGCCGATCGATGGGGGCGGCGCGGCCGTGTGGACGCGCCGATCCTCGTCGGCCTCGTGGCCGGCACCGGCCTGCTGCTCACCGGCGTCGCCTATCCTCTGGTGCCATCCGCGGACGTGGCCGCCTGGCTGCTGGTGCCCGTGAACCTGTGTGCGGCCATGCCCTGGGGCGCCGCGAGCGCGGCCGTCGCCAATGCCCTGCCGTCGTCGATGCGCGGCCAGGGCGCCGCCACCTACCTCCTCGTCCTCAACCTCGCTTCCGGCATCGTCGGACCGAGCAGCGTCGCGTTGTTGTCCGATTACGTGTTCGACGGACCGCAGGCGGTCCGCCCGGCGCTGGCGACGGCGACCGGCGTCGGCATGGTCCTGTCTCTCGCGCTGATGGCGATGGCGCGTGGCCCGTACCGGCGCACGGTGGCGGCGTTGACCGCCGACAGGTAGGGACGGCTCGCCGAGCCGTCCCTGCCTGAAAGGCCGCGTTGGGACAACGGGCCCTACCTTCGGCATCACAGCGCCGCGAGAATCTCCTTCATCAGGTGCGCGGCGCCTTCGACGCCGTCCCACGGACCGTCTTCGTATTCGAGCGCGATCGCGCCCTTGAAGCCGCCGTGGTTGAGGATCTTCACGCAGCGCGCCAGGTCCACCTTCTCCCACCGGTTCCAGTACTTGGCGTGCACGGTGGTGTGGGTGTACGGCATCAGCGCCTCGAGCCCGTGGTACAGCAGGTACTCGTGCTCCCAGTTGCAGAAGTCCGGCGACGCCTCGAAGTACGGGTGGTTCACTTCGTCGAGGATGATCCGCATGTTCATCGGATCGGCGCTGAGGCCCCAGTGGTTCTCGATGGTGACCTTCACGCCCACCTTGCCGCCGTGGTCGGCCATCTCCTTGAACGATTCGACCGCGTTGCGGATGTACTTGACGACCTCGTCGTTGCGCGGATAACCGGTCGTCGCCGTGGCGCCGGGCACGATGCGCGGCCCGCCCGTGTTCACGCGCATGCTCTTGGCGCCGATCGTCGCGCAACCGTCCAGCCACGCCTTGGCGACGGCAATCCCCTGTTTGCGCAGCGCGGGATCGAGGTCCGAGATGTTGCGCGGCGCATTGTTGGACACGTGGTGACAGGTCGTGCCGGTCTTCGCCATCCGTGCGTTGAGCAGCTCGAGCCACTGCTTGCCGGCCGCACTCGACGGATCGAACTCGTAGCTGTCGACGGTGCGGCCATCGCGCGTCACCGACGTCTTGACGTACATCGCGTCGTTCGTGACGTCGCCGAACAGCGACGACCACAGGTCCATCTTGCGGACACCCGGGAAGCGGTCGAGGGTGAACTGCGGGAAGTCGAGCAGCGTGATCTCGCCGTACTTCTTCTTCATGTCGGCAGCGGCCTGGGCCTGCCGTCCGGCATTGGCGCTCATGGTGCCGGCGCCCGCCGCGCGCCTCTTGAAGAGGTTGCGAATCGGATAGGTGTTCGAGGCGAGGCGCGTCGCCTTCTCGGCGTCGGTCAGCGGACGGGCGTCGCCCAGTCCGGCCGGCGCTGCCGTCGCGGCCGGCAGACCGGCCGGAAGCAGGCTCGCACCGCCAGCCAGCGCGGCGCCCCTGAGGAAATCACGACGGCCGGCAAGGCCGGCGGAATGTGGCGTGGAGGGATGTGACATACCGGCGAATACGACGACAAAGGCGGCGACGCTGCACCGCCTCCTATTTACGGCGTCGCGAGTTGCGCGGCGAGCGCCCGCAGGCGGGCGGCCTCCTCCGTCCGGCCTTGCTGCTGGTAGCGGAAGGCGAAGACCTGCAGCGTGCGGGCGTCGATGACGCGGGCTCGCGAGTTGGCGGCCCGGGCCGCCTCGATCAGGCGCACGCCGCGCTCGACATCGCGCTGCTCCCACAGAACGAACTCCAGCTCCTCGGCGGTGGGCCCGGCGGGCAGCCCGCGTGCCTGCCGGTCGACGAGGGGCGCGGTGGCACACCCCGCGGGCTCGGCCTGCTGTTCGACGACATGGCGGTCGAGGAACGCCGCCACCGTGGCGTGCAGACATGCGAGCCCGGCCCGCTTGGCCGCCGGCAGGTCGGGCATCGTCGACCCCGAACCGGACAGATCATGGTGCCCGAGACCGGGAATGACGACCGTGCGCCGGTCGGCGTAGGCCAGAGAGTCGAACACCGAGAAGTCGAGCGGCGGCAGGTTCGGCTCATCCCACTGCACGGTCAGGTAGGGCACCTGCACACGCGCGGGATTGAACGACGGCGAGGTGGCCAGGATGCCGCCGCCATGCGCCTTGCCTTCCCAGCCATCGAGGCTCACCAGCGCACGGGCGCGCATCTGCCGCGCCTGGACGTTCAGGACGGCCATGCCGTTGAAGTTCACTCCCGCCAGCGCCAGGCGGTCGACATCGACGAACGGCAGCCGGCTCGCCGCCGCGATCAGTGCTTCCATCGTGCGGCTCTGCATCTCGAGCGCCACGGCCGGTTGCACCGCTTCGGCCGTCGCCGTACGCGCGAGACTGGGCGCGGTGACCACGACGTAGCCGCGCCGGGCCAGGGCCTCGGCCAGCGGCCACGCCGTGTGGGGGCCGCCGAGCCCGCCGATCACGACCGGGAACCTGCCGGCCGCCGGTGGCGCGTCGCGTTGCGCCTGCGTCTCCGATGCGAGGTGCGCCGCTGCGGCGTCCTGCGTCAGGGTGCGCGCGGCGTGGGCCTGCACTTCCGCCCGCAGATCGTTCGCCGCGCGCGACCGGTGCGCTGCGGTGACCGCCTCCAGCGTGTCGCCGGTATAGGCCAGCGTCCGGTAGTCGCCGTCGCGCATGCGCGGCTGAGTGGACACTGCGGCGGGGTACCAGATCGAGATCTGCAGCGGCCAGTCGACGCGGCGGCTCGTCGATCGACCACCGTCCTGGCTGGCGACGATCAGCGATCGCGACGCGTCACGAATCGACAGGAGCCGGTAGCCGACAGGACGATCGACGCCGGGGCCCGACTGTTCGATCTCCCCTGCACCGGCGGGTGCTGCCCCGCTCGCGAGCAGCACGAGCAGAAGAACGATGACGCTTGGCATGACCCGAGCCTAACCGACGCGCCGCCGAAGAGGGCCCGGCCAGGGATCGAGCGGAGTGCCGCCGGGACGCAGGGCGCGCCGGCCGGTCGTCCGGCGTCAACGGCGCCGCGCGCCGAGTTCGATCCACAGCGCGCGCACGCGCCGCGCCGTCGCCCGCGCGTCGAAGGCCTCGGCCGCCTTGCCGCGGGCGGCCGCCGCGTACGCGTCGACGGCGGCGAGCGCCTCGTCCACGCGCGCTGCGACGTCGGCTGCCGACTCCGACTCGTCGAACAGCAGGCCCTCCCGCCGCACCGGGTCGACGATGTGCGCGTAGCCGATCGAGCGGTGCGCCACGAGCAGCGCGCCAGCGGCGATGGCCTCGATGCCCACCATGCCGAGGGCTTCGTTGCGCGATCCGACGAGCACCACATGTGCGCGACGGTAGAGGTGGGCGATCGGTGCCGAGAAGGGCTGCCACGTGATGCGGCCAGGCCTCGCGTCGATGCGGTCCAGCACTTCGTCGCCGTACGCGGCATCGCTGCCGCAGGGCCCGACGATCGTCAGATGCGCCGGCCGTCGATCCGCCAGCGCCTCGAAGATGTCGATCACGCGCACGTGGCCCTTGGCCGGCTCGACCCGCCCGACCACGAGACAGTCCACGGGTGAGTGCACCGTCAGCGCCGCCCGCTCCGATACGTCACGCGGGGCGTACGTATCCAGGCGCACGCCGTCCGGGATGTGCACGACGCGCGTCGTGGTCCCCACGCGCGCGACGATCTCCGACTGCATGGACGGCGACACGGCGACGATGGCCTCGGCGTGGACGAAGGCGGGGCGGAACCGTTCGAGCGCGTTCAGCCGGACGTGCTGCACCATCCGCGCGCCGCGCGCGCGAACCGTTGCTGCCCAGGGCACACACTCGACGCCGTCGAGATGAACCACATCCGGATCGATCCGACGCAGCGCCTCGTCGAACGCGGCGGCGTCGCGGGCGCTCGAGATCGCGAGGCCGTCGGGCAGCGGCACGACCTCGAAGCCGCGCTCCACCAGGGCGTCGTGCAGCATCGTCGAGCCGCCGACCGCGAAGGCCACGTCGTCGGGCGACAGGGCATCGAGCAACGCCAGCCACGCGAAATGCGCCCCCGTCTGATACAGCGACGACACGACGACGAGCGTACGGGCGGACGGCGGCGTGCCCGGCACGCGTGCGACGATCTCGACCGGTGTCTCGAGGCGCAGGCGCGCCGCATCGAACGCAACCCGCTCACGCCGCACCATCGTCGCCGCGCGGTCCGGCGAAGGCACGTCCAAGACGGCCTCGTCGGGGAGATTTCGCCACGTCGCCGTCGGCAATGCAGCGGCGGCGCGCGCCCACGCGGCTGCACCTGCCGGCGCGCTGCCGATGCGGATGCCGGCCTCGACCAGCCCGACGCCTCGTTCGCCGAGCCGCGACACCGCCTGCGGAATCGTCGTCGCGCCTGGCACCGGACCGCAGGCCGCCAGCACGTCGATCAGCCGTCGGCTCGCGACGTAGAACACCTCGGGATCGATGCCGGCGATCGTCGCGAGGTCGAGCGCCTCGCCGGCACACCACGCCAGCGTCTCGCGAAGCACGCCGGCGGGCAAGAGCAGGGCCGAGGGCCGCAGCACCACGAGCCGCGACGGCAACGGCGCTGCGACGAGGTCGCGCAGCCGCCTGACGTCGGTGAAGTACCGCGACGGCCCGGCCGCGACAGTGCCGCCAACCGCCGGCACGTCGCCGGTGGCCACACCGAGGACGAGCGGCCACGCGGGCCAGAGTGTGGCCGCCTCGCGCGCGACCCGCGTCACGCGACTGGCGTCGGCCTGGGCCGGAGCGCCCGCGCGACCCAGGCGATCGGCCCGATCGACGAGGAGGACAACGGCGCCGGAGGGCTCGGCAGCAAGAGCGTTCTCGGGGGTGGCGTCGGTCACGGGCGCCGCATCGTACCGCGAGGGGGCGGCGCGGCCCGACCGACGGCGTTGTCGATCAGTCGTTGGGCCGGATCGGCGCCGAAGAACGCCCGGCCAGCGCCCCGACGGCGGCCAGCAGTTCGTGCAGGTCCACCGGCTTGGCCAGGTGGAGTTGGAAGCCAACGCGCAATGCCCGCGTCCGGTCTTCCGAGCGCGCAAACGCGGTGAGCGCGGCGGCGGGCACGCCGCGAATCCGGGAGTCGGCGTGGACGCGCACGCGGCGCAGCAGGCTGTGTCCATCTTCCCGCGGCATGCCGAGATCGGCGAGCAGGACGTGCGCGCCGGTCGCTTCCAGCACCTGCAGCGCCTCGCCTGCCGATGCCGCGGTGGTGACCTGCGCGCCGGCCGACTCCAGCATCTCGCGCACCATCTGCCGCGCATCCGGTTCGTCGTCCACGACGAGCACGTGCGTCCCGTCCAGGCGCACGGCGGTCGTCGGCTGGCCCGCGGCGCGGCGAACCGGGTGGACGCGCGTGCCGGCAGCCGGCGACGCCTTCGCCACCATCAGCGGCAACTGGACGCGGAAGGTCGCCCCGTGCCCCACGCCCTCGCTGTGCGCCTCGAGCGTGCCGCCGTGCAGTTCGACGAGCTGCTTGGCAATCGACAATCCGATGCCGAGCCCGCCGTAGCCGCGCTGGAGCCCGCCATCGGCCTGGCGGAAGCGCTCGAAGACGTGCGGCAGGAAACCCGGCGCGATGCCGACGCCGGTATCGCTGATCGACACCTCGATGCTCGAATCGACCCGCCGCGCCTGCACCTCGACCCGGCCGCCGCGCGGCGTGAACTTGATCGCGTTGGAGAGCAGGTTGGCAAACACTTGCTGCAGGCGATCCGCGTCGCCCGACACCAGCGTCTCGCCAGCATCCGCCACCAGTTGCAGCCTGATGCCCTTGGCGGCGGCGGCAGGGCGGAACGCGTCGAGGGCGTGGCGCACGACGACGGGCAGATCGACGTCGGTGACGTGCAGGCGCAGCTTGCCGCTCGTGATGCGGGCCACGTCCAGCACGTCGTCGACGATCTGCGCCAGCGACGAGCCGTTGCGTTCGATCGACTCGATGGCGCGGGCCTGGTTGTCGACCGGAATCAGGCCGTCCCGGAGCATGCGCGCGTAGCCCAGGACGGCGTTCAGGGGCGTGCGCAGTTCGTGCGAGAAGGTCGCGAGGAACTCGTCCTTCAGTCGGTTGGCCTCGTGCGCAGCGACATACAACGCCGCGTTGTCGAGGGCGACCGAGGCCCAGGCCGCGATCCCGACCGCGAGCCGTTCGTGGGTCTCGGTGAAGACACCGCGGTCCGGGTGGCCGAAGAACAGCCCGCCGATCGTGTCGCCGCCGCGCGTCTTGACCGGCACGGCGAGATAGCTGCGGACCGGCAGGTGGCCCGGCGGCATGCCGCGATGGGGCAGCAGCTGTCCGTAGCGCGGATCGGCGGTGACGTCGGCGAGCCGGACGACGGCCTCGCCGCGGAACGTCGGGCCGAATATCGGCGTCGCGCGCGGGTGCGGGAACTGTGCGAACGCCTCACGGGGCGCGCCCGACAGCGTGTAGAGCTGCAGCGAGCCGCCTGAAGTGCGGTCGTAGGAGTTGTAGAAGAACGCGCCGAAGGCGGCGCCGGTGGCCTGCGTCGCGTGATCGGTCACCGACTGCACGATGGTGTCGCGGTCGAGGGTCGCCGTGACGATCGTGCCGACGGCGTGCAGCGTCGCCGAGATCGACGACTCCCGCTGCGTGAGATCGAGCAACCGATCGCGCTCGGCGATCGCCTGCCGCTGTTCCGAGATGTCGCGGGCGATCTTCGAGGCGCCGATCACGGCGCCGGCGGCATCGTGGATTGGCGACACCGTCAGCGAGACGTCGATGAGCGTGCCGTCGCGGCGCTGGCGTACCGTTTCGAAGTGCGCCACCTGCTGCCCGGCGCGCACCTGCGCCAGCACCTGGTCCTCCTCGCCCTGCCGATCGGCCGGGATGATCCGGCGGATCGACTGTCCGATCATCTCGGCGGCCGGATACCCGAAGATGTGCTCGGCGGCACGGTTCCACGACGTGACCACGCCATCCAGGTCCTTGCTGATGATCGCATCGTCGCTCGAGGCGACGATGGCACTCAGCCAGGAGCCGGCCCGCAGATCGCGTGCGGCGGTGTCCATCGGCCGCATGACCGCCGAGGCGCCCCGCAGGGTGCCGGTCGCGTCGCGCACGGGCGAGATCGAGACCAGCACCGGCAGCGAGCGGCCATCGCGTCCACGGCGGATGGTCTCGAAGGGAGGCGGCACGCCGCCGGCAACGACGATGCCGAAGGCGGCGGACTGTTCGTGTCCGAGTCCAGGCGGCAGCAGGATGGAGACCGGCTGGCCGACGACCTCCTCGGCCCGATAGCCGAACATGCGCTCGGCCGCCAGGTTCCAGCTGCAGATGCGCCGATCGAGGTCGGCGCTGATGATCGCGTCCTGGCTCCACTGGACCACCCACAGCAGATGGTCGGCGGCGGGCGGCGGTGGAGGCATGAGACGACACGGGCCGCACCGAGTGGTTCGGCTCCTGTCGTGGATATATCACGCGGCGCGGGGGCGGCGCACCTCAGCCGGAACGGCCGGACACGGCCGGCGTCGGCGGATCGACCTCGCTCACCAATGCGTGAGCGAGCCGTCGGGGCGCTTGTAGACGTTGCGCCGACCGGGCTCGGTGACCTCGCCGATCTGCGTGAGCCGCGCCATGTCGGCCGTCACGCCCAGGCCGGGGCGATCGTTGCGATAGGCCTTGCCGTTCTTGAAGTCGAGGCATTCGGGCAGGTAGTCGATCGGCCGGCCGCCGTAGTTGTACTCGAGCATCACCGGTCCCGAGTACGTGGAGAGGCAGTTGACGAGCGCGGCGGTGGCGATCGGGCCGGTGAAGTGCGGCACGATGCCGACAGCGTGGGTCTCGCAGATCGCCGCGACCTTCATCATCTCGGTGATGCCGCCGACATTGGGCAGCGTGGCGCGGATGAAGTCGATGTCGTGCGCTTCGACCAGCCGGTTGAAGTCCCAGCGCAGGCCCCACTCCTCGCCGTGCGTCAGCGGCACGTCGGTCATCTGCCGCAGCTTGGGCAGGTCCATCAGCGCGTGCTCGTCGCGCACCGGATCCTCGACGAAGAACGGATCGAAGGGCTCCATCACCTTGCACACGCGCACCGCGTCGTTCAGGTCGAAGCGCTGGTGCAGGTCGATGCACCAGTTGCCGTCGGGGCCGACGGCGTCGCGCACGGTGCGGCAGTCCTGTTCGATGCGCCGCACGGCCGTGCGGGTGTCGAAGACCCCGCCGATCGGCACGTCGGCGGCGCCCATCCGGAAGGCGCGATAGCCCGCTTCCATCGTCGCGCGGGCCCGTTCAGCCAGGCTGAGCGGTGTCGCGGCCGGTGACCCCGGCGGCCTCGCGCCGCCGGTCGCGTAGCACTCGCAGTAGTCGCGCGTGGCGCCACCGAGCAGTTCGTGCACCGGCAGCCCCAGCGCCTTGCCCTTGATGTCCCACAGCGCCAGGTCGAGGGCGCCGAGCGCGTGCGTCTTCTCGCGGCCGGGCGGGTAGAACCAGGCGATGTAGGCCTCCTGCCAGATCGCCTCGATGTGGAACGGGTTCTTGCCGATCAGGGTGCCGGCGCATTGTTCGAGCGTGTCCTTCGCGCCGCCCTCGCCGATGCCGGTGATGCCGATGTCGGTCTCCACCGTCACGACCATGTTGCTCTGGTTGAAGAGCGGGTTGTAGTCGGGCGGGCGGTAGATGCGGACGCGTGTGATCGTCGCCTTGGGCAGCGCCGCCGAGGCGCGCCGGGCGGGCAGGGCGCTGAGCACGGGCGCGGCCGCGAGCGCGGCGAGGAAGGCGCGTCGATCCATGGGCAAGGCTCTCCTCCGGAAGGCCGGGTGTCGGTTCGCGCGTGAGTATACGCGGCGCCGTTCGGCCCGGGCCGGGCCCTGCTCAATGCTCGACGACGGGCGGCTGATCGCCGGCCGGCACGCAGAGCATGCGGATCAGCGCGCGCAGCAGGTCCTGATCGAACTGGCCCGCCAGTTCGGTCGACATCATGCGGAGCGCCTCGGCCGGCGGCAGCGCGGACTTGTAGGGCCGCTCGCTGGTCAGCGCGTCGAAGACGTCGCAGATGGCCGTGATGCGCCCGAACTGGTGCAGCCCGGCGGCAGCGGTCCGGCGCGGATACCCTCGACCGTCGAGGCGCTCGTGGTGCTGCGAGAGCGCGGTCATCGCCAGGGACGAGATGCCGCCCTGGATCTCGACGAGTTCCTCGCCGCGGACGACGTGGGTCTGCATCAGCGCGTACTCGTCGGCCGTGTACTTGCCGCGCTTCACCAGCAGTTCCCGCGGGATCACGCTCTTGCCGATGTCGTGCAGCAGCGTCCCCTGCCCCAACTCCTGCAGGTCGCCGAGATCACGGACGCCGACGGCGTGCGCCAGCCCGGTCGCAAACACGCTCACGTTGATCGAGTGCCGGACCGTCTCGTAGTCGCGCTCCATCAAGGCAGCCATGTGGTGCACGGCGTCGGGCTCGCGAACGAGCAGACCGACCATCTCGCCGGCCACGCGCCGCGTCCGCAACCGGACCTCGCCGTGCCGGGGATCGGCCATCGCCGACGCAATCGTCGCGCGCGCCGCGCTGGTCACCAGGCTCGCCCGCTGGCCGGTCTCGAGCCCCGGGGCCGCGAGCAGCGACGACAGGTGGCGCTCGACGTACTGGTCGTACGCCTCGCCCTCGCCGCACGGCAGCCACAGCGCGTCGGTCCGGCTGCCGGTCAGCCGTTCGAGATGCCGTTCGGTGTAATGGAAGCCGGGACCGCAGAACAGCACGAGCCGGCCCGGCGCCGGTTGCAGATACAGGTGGAAGTCGATCGCCGTGTCGACGATCAGTCCCTGCAGCGGCAGTTGCCGGTACGTGATCCCGTGATGGACCAGGAGTACGTCAGCGGGACAGCGGGTCTGAGTCCCGACGAGTTCGAGGCGAGGCGGCACGAGCGATCACGCAACCAGGAAAGAACGGTCGAGGCCAGGCGCGCTCGCCCTCGTTGCCGGCCGGCACGGTCGGCCGGCGACGGAGATGACGGCGCACAGAAGTCCGCACCTGAAACGACCGGGCAGGCAGGACGGCATCAGCGAGGCAATCGGCAGGCGCCGCGCCCTTCTCCAGCGCCGACGGCATGTTCGGCTGAACAGGCCGGGCTCGCTTCGGTGCGGCACGCGTGTCGCACCGCGCCCGGCGCCGAGGCGATCGGCGAATGCCGCGAGCGCGCACATCAGACTCTGCGCGACAAAGCTTGACGCGACACAGGCGCCGCGGAGACCGCGGCGCGAC
>CBIHOS010000024.1:0-33181 GCA_966211945.1 uncultured bacterium | reverse complement strand
GCGTTCTCGGCCGCGAGCCGCGTGCGCAGGCGTTCGACGATGGCGGGATTGGCGGTGGAGAGGTCGTAGCGCTCCGACGGATCGCGCAGGAGATCGAACAGTTCGACCCGCTCCCGGCGCGCGGGGTTCTCGCCCGCCGCGCTGACCCGCAGCTTCCACGGGCCGACCCGGATGGCCTCGGCCTGACCGAGGTTGTCGTACAGCAGCATCCGCTCGTCACCCAGCGCCGACGGCAGGCGCTCCTTCCTGCCTCCTGTCTCCTGTACTCCTCTCTCCTGTGCGAGCACCGGCCAGACGTCCAGGCCATCGAGGTCCGCGGGCAGCCGGCTGGAGAGGCCCGCTCGCCCCGCCACCGTGGGTAGGACGTCCACGAGGCTGATCGGCGTGTCCGTCGCCTGCCCCCGCGGCAGCTGGCCCGGCCATGCCGCGATCAGCGGAACGCGGTGCCCGCCCTCGTAGGTGCCGGCCTTGCCGCCACGGAACGGCCCCGGCGACCCGTGGTCCCAGGGCCGGACGTGGGGGCTCCCGAACATCCGCTCGGGCATCGCGTTCCACGGCCCGTTGTCGCTGCTGAAGATGACCAGCGTGCGGTCGGCGATGCCGGCCGCGTCGATCGCCGCGCGCACCTGGCCGACCGAGTCGTCGAGTTCGGCGATGACATCGCCGTACGTGCTCGACGTGCGGCCGCGCCAGGCCGGCGAGACCGCCAGCGGGACGTGCGGCATCGAGTGCGCGAGGTACAGGAAGAACGGCTGCCGCGCTGCCGACGCGTCCTCGATGAACGCCACGGCCTCTCGCGTGTAGGTGGCCGTCAACGTCGCGGGCTCGGGCTCCTCGACGCGCCGCGTCTCGCCATCCCAGAGCGCCAGCCGCTCGGGCGTCTGCACGTACGGCGCCTTGTAGTCGTGGCTGTAGAGCAGACCGACGAACCTGTCGAACGCATGATCGATCGGCCGCATCCCGGGCTGATCGCCCAGGTGCCACTTGCCGATCAGCATCGTCTTGTAACCAGACGCTTTCAGGATCTGCGGCAGCGTGACGTAGTCGCGGGCCCGGAGGCCGCCCGGGCTGCGCGGCGCGAACGGGGCCCTGACGCCGACGCGGAACGCGTAGCGGCCAGTCAGGAGCGAGGCGCGGGTCGGCGAACACGAGGGCGACGGCGCGTACGCCGCGGTCGCGCGCACGCCGTCGCGGGCCATGGCGTCCAGGTGCGGCGTCCGGTGTGCGGGATGCCCGTACGACGCCAGATCGCCGTAGCCGAGGTCGTCGGCGAGGATGACGACGATGTTCGGGCGCGCAGGAGCGGCGGGTGGAGCCTGCGCGGCGGCGCGGTGCATGCCGCCGGCCGCGGCGAGCGCCATCGCCACGCCCACGGCCGCGACGGTAATCCAGCGGCGCGCGTCACCGGCACCGCGCCGCCGCCCGCTCACTTCAGCTCGACCTCGATGACCCGCATCGGCCTGGTGCCGGGATTGGCCACCATGTGCGTCGCGTTGGGCGCCCGGAAGCCGACGCTGCCGCTGCTGAACGACGCGGTTTCCTTCTTACCGTCGCCCTCGGTGAAGACGAGCTTCCCTTCGGTCAGGATGACGCCGACGTGCGCGAGATCGTGGGTGTGCATGCCCGTATCAGGCACGCCCGGCGGGAAGGTGACGTCCTTGACGCGGACGCGCTCGTTCTCGAACACGACCTGGGTCGAGTACTTGATGGCGCCCTTGGGCGCCGCCGCGGCCTGACCGTCGGCCCTCCACGCCTCCACGCCCGCGCTCCCCATCGTCAGGACGAGTGCGGTCATCAGCGAGCCAGCGCCCACGCCGGCCATGAACGTCAGCTTCGAGCGGATCATGCGTCTTCCCTCCGTGGCGGTGAGGATAGCGCACGGCGTCGGGATCGGCCTTCGTGATTCGGCCGTCGGCCTTCGGAGAGCGCGCGCCGCGTGCGCTGACGGGCGCCTCGGGGAGGCGCCCCTACCTACAGATCCCAGACCGCACGCGATTTCGGTCTCCAAAGGTTCGCAACGACCGTACCCCGTACCCGGCACCCGGTCGCAACCCGCTACCCGCTACCCGCTACCCGATACCCGATACCCGATACCTACACGATGAACATGGCGTCGCCGTAGCTGTAGAAGCGGAAGCCGGCGGCAATCGCGTCGCCATAGGCCGCCAGCACGTGCTCGCGGCCGGCAAAGGCCGACACCAGGATCAGCAGCGACGAACGCGGCACGTGGAAGTTCGTGAGCAGCGCATCGGCGATGCGGAACCGGTGGCCGGGACGGATGTAGATGGTGGCGGTGCCGCGCCCGGCGCGGATGCGGCCGTGCTCGTCCACCGCGCTCTCCAGCGCCCGCGTGCTGGTCGTGCCGACCACCACCACCCGCCGGCCCTCGGCCTTCGCCCGATTGATCGCCGCCGCAGATGCGTCAGCGATCTCGTACCGTTCCGGATCGACGATGTGATCGTCGATGTCGTCGACACGCACCGGCTTGAAGGTGCCGTAGCCGACGTGCAACGTGATGGGCACGACCTCGACGCCGGCCGCCTGCACCTGCTCGAGCAGCGCCGGCGTGAAGTGCAGGCCGGCCGTCGGCGCCGCCACCGACCCGCGCTCGGTGCCGTAGATCGTCTGGTAGCGGTCGCGATCGTCTGTCGCATCGGGCCGATGGATGTACGGCGGCAGCGGCATGTGGCCGATCGCCTCGATCGCGGCGTCCACGGTCGGATACCCTTCGGCGGTCAGCTGCACGGTGCGTCGCCCGAAATCGGACCGGGCGACGATCTCGCCGTGCAGCGCGCCGTCGTCTCCTGCGCACGTGAAGCGGCTGCCGATCCGGAGACGCTGGCCCGGGTGCACGAGCGCGTCCCAGCGATCGTCGCCGCGCGCCTCCACGAGCAGGCACTCCAGCCGGCCGCCGCCCGGGTGCCGATGGCCCAACAGCCGCGCCGGGAAGACGCGCGTGTCGTTGACGACGAGGACGTCGCCACGCCGCAGCCACGCCGGCAGGTCCGCCATCGTGGCAAGCGTGGTCTCGCCGGTGGCGCGGTCGAGCACGAGCAGCCGCGACGAACCGCGGACATCAGGGGGATGCTGCGCGATGCGCTCCGGCGGCAGGTCGTAATCGAACTCGTCAACGCGCATGACAGGTGGTGGCTGGGAGAGCCCGCGCCGTGCGGCCGTCCTGGACCAGACGGCCATGATCGCGCGCCGGGGTCGAGCACCACAAGATCGTCGATGGCGGTTCGCGTATCGTCATGGCGTTGGACGCACGACGGAGACCACTGATGCGCATTGCCATCACCGGAGCGCGCGGGCTGATCGGCTCGGCGCTCGCAACGTCACTGGAGGCGCGCGGCGACACCGTGGTGCGGCTCGCGCGCGCCCATGAAGGCGGCCGCGAAGGCGGCGCGGCGGGCGGCGGCAGAGCGGGCGGTGCGGCGGCCGATGCGAGCGCACCGCAATGGTCCACGACCACCGGCCTGCTCGCGCCGGAACGCGTCGGCGACCTCGACGCCGTCGTCCATCTCGCCGGCGAGAGCGTCGCCGGGGCGCGCTGGTCGCCCGCCGTCAAGGCGCGCATCCGGGACAGCCGCGTCGGCCCGACGACGGCGCTGGCACGCTCGCTCGCGCGGCTGCCGCGTCGGCCGCGCGTCTTGATCTCCGCGTCGGCGATCGGCTACTACGGCAACCGCGGCGACGAGCCGCTGACCGAACGAAGCGGCCCCGGCGAGGGATTCCTGTCCGAGGTGTGCCAGGCGTGGGAAGCGGCCACAACGCCGGCCGCCGAGGCCGGCATCCGGGTCGTCTCACCCCGCTTCGGCATCGTCCTCGACGGCCGCGGCGGGGCACTGGCGCAGATGCGCCTGCCGTTCAGCCTTGGGCTGGGTGGGCCGATCGGGTCAGGCAGGCAGTACTACAGCTGGGTCGCGATGGCCGATCTGATCGGTGCGATCGCCACCGCGATCGATCGCGACGACCTGCGCGGGCCGGTGAACGTCACGTCGCCCGAGCCCGTGACCAACGCGGAGTTCACGCGCGCGCTCGGACGCGTGCTGCGGCGGCCGGCCGTGATGCCGATCCCGGCGTTCGCGCTGCGGATCCTGTTCGGCGAGATCGCCGACGCGGAACTCCTGAGCAGCAAGCGCGTGCAGCCGGAGGCGCTCCGTGCCGCGGGCTACTCGTTCGTGCTGCCGCACCTCGAGGACGCGCTGCGGGCCGCCCTGGCGACGAGGTGATTGCAGGCGGGGGGCCGGGCCGCCGATGGCATACTTGGGCGCCTCGGCCCCCGTTCGGGTTCGCCGGCACGCACGCGGAACGATGAAAGTCTGGCCAGGCTCCCCCTACCCTCTCGGTGCCACCTGGGACGGCATCGGCGTCAACTTCGCCCTCTTCTCCGAGCAGGCGACCGCCGTCGAGCTCTGCCTCTTCGATTCGCCTTACGCCGGCCGTGAGTCGCACCGCATCCCGCTGCGGCAGCGGACCGAGCAGGTCTGGCACGGGTACCTCCCCGAGGTACGTCCGGGGCAGCTGTACGGCTACCGCGTGGATGGTCCGTTCGACCTCCGCGGCGGGCATCGCTTCAACCCTGCCAAGCTGCTCTTCGATCCGTATGCGAAGGCGGTCGGGCGCAACGTGCGCTGGCACGACAGCATGTTCGGCTTCTCGATCGGCGCGCCGGACAGCCGCGACGACCGCGACAGCGCGGCCTACGCGCCGCTCGCGTCGGTCATCGACTCGGCGTTCACGTGGGCCGACGACCGGCGGCTGAAGCGGCCCTGGCACGAGACGGTCATCTACGAGCTGCACGTGCGCGGCTTCACCAAGCGCCATCCGGGCGTTCCCGACGATCTGCGCGGCACCTACCTGGGGCTGGCGTCGGAGGCGTCGATCGAACACCTGCTGAAGCTGGGCGTCACCGCCGTCGAACTGCTGCCGGTCCACCACCACGTGGACGACTGGCACCTCGTGAAGGGCGGGCTGTCCAACTACTGGGGCTACAACACGCTCGCGTACTTCGCGCCCGACCTGCGGTACTCGGTCAGCCGGTCGGCCTACGGATCGGTGCGCGAGTTCAAGTCGATGGTGCGGACGCTGCACGCCGCCGGCCTCGAGGTCATCCTCGACGTGGTCTACAACCACACCGCCGAGGGCAGCCATCTCGGGCCGACGCTGTCGCTGCGCGGCATCGACAACGTGTCGTACTACCGGCTCTCCCCGAACGATCGCCGGTACTACGAGGACTTCACCGGCACCGGCAACACCTTGAACATGCAGAGCCCGCGGGTCCTGCAGCTGATCATGGACAGCCTGCGCTACTGGGTGCTCGAGATGCACGTCGACGGGTTCCGCTTCGACCTCGCAAGCGCCCTGGCCCGCGAGCTGCACGCCGTCGACAAGCTGGGCTCGTTCTTCGACATCATTCATCAGGATCCGGTGCTCTCGCAGGTCAAGCTGATCGCCGAGCCGTGGGACCTCGGCGAGGGCGGCTACCAGGTCGGGAACTTCCCGGTCGGCTGGACCGAGTGGAACGGCCGCTACCGCGATACCGTGCGGCGCTTCTGGCGCGGCGACGGCGGCCAGGTGTCCGAGTTTGCGACCCGCCTGGCCGGCAGCAGCGACCTCTACGAGTACGACGGACGCCTGCCGAGCGCGAGCATCAACTTCGTGACGTGCCACGACGGTTTCACGCTCGAGGATCTGGTCAGCTACGAGCACAAGCACAACGAGGCCAACGGCGAGCAGAACCACGACGGCGAGTCCAACAACCTGTCGATGAACTTCGGCGTGGAAGGACCGTCGGACGATCCGCTGATCAGCCAGGCGCGTGTCCAGCAGCGGCGCAACTTCATGGCGACGCTGCTGCTCTCGCAGGGCGTGCCGATGATCTGCGGCGGCGACGAGATGGGCCGCACGCAGCGCGGCAACAACAACGCCTATTGCCAGGACAACGACCTCAGCTGGCTGTCGTGGGACCTCACCGGCGCGGACGAGGAGTTCCTCGAGTTCACGCGCATGCTGATCGCGCTGCGCCAGAAGCATCCCGTGCTGCGGCGGCAGCGGTTCTTCCAGGGGCGGCCGCTGCGCGGCGCCGGCGTGAAGGATCTGGCGTGGATCGATCCCTCCGGCGTCGAGATGACCGACGCGATGTGGAGCGCGCCGCACGTGCGCACGCTCGGCATGCTGCTGAGCGGCGTCGCGATGGACGAGGTCGACGCGCGCGGCGAGCCGATCGTCGACGACACGCTGCTTGTCGTCCTCAACGCCGACACCGCACCGCGGCCGTTCACGCTGCCGCACCTGGAGAGCGGCCTGACCTGGACCCGTGTCTTCGACACCGGGATCGAGCATCAACCGGTGGCGCCGGCCGAGCGCGGCGTCTACACGGTGGCCGGCCTGTCCGTCGTGCTCCTGCGCGCGGATGAGCGCCCGCGGCGGCGCCTCCGGTAAGATTGCCCCTGTCTCATCTGCCGGCTCTTCCGTTCCACTGCGGAGGTTGACGCCGGCCCTCGCACGCCGCCTGCGGCCATCCTGGCCGGAGACCTGGCGTGCGATTTGCGTTTGGGGCGACATGGACGAGTTCGTGAGGCCCGTGCGGCCCGACTGGTACAAGGACGCCGTCATCTATCAGGTCCACGTGCGGACCTTCTTCGACGGCAACGACGACGGGATCGGCGATGTGGCCGGGGTCGTCCAGAAGCTGGACTACCTGCAGGCGCTCGGCATCAACACGATCTGGATTCTGCCCTTCTATCCGTCGCCGCTGCGCGACGATGGCTACGACATCGCGCATTACCAGGGGGTCCACCCGGCCTACGGCACGCTGCGCGACGTGCGCCGCTTCCTGCGCGAGGCCCACGCTCGCAACCTGCGCGTCATCACCGAACTGGTGATGAACCACACGTCCGACCAGCATCCGTGGTTCCAGGCGGCGCGGCACGCCCCGCCCGGATCGCCGGCCCGCAACGTGTACGTCTGGAGCGACACCAACCAGAAGTACGACGGCACGCGGATCATCTTCACGGACACGGAGACGTCCAACTGGACGTGGGATCCGGTCGCCAAGGCCTTCTACTGGCACCGCTTCTTCCACCACCAGCCCGACCTCAACTTCGACAACCCGAGGGTGATGCGCTCGATGCTGCGCATCATGAAGTTCTGGCTCGATCTCGGGGTCGACGCCTTCCGGCTGGATGCGATTCCGTACCTGATCGAGCGTGAGGGCACCTCGTGCGAGAGCCTGCCGGAGACGCACGCGCTCATCAAGCAGGTGCGCCGGTTCCTCGACGACCAGTACCCGGGCCGCATCCTGCTGGCGGAGGCGAACCAATGGCCGTCGGACGTCAGCGCCTACTTCGGCGCCGGTGACGAATGCCACATGGCGTTCCACTTCCCGCTGATGCCGCGCCTCTACATGGCGATCGAGCGCGAGGACCGCGAGCCGATCGTCGAGATTCTGCGGCAGACGCCCGACATCCCCGAAAGCTGCCAGTGGGCGCTGTTTCTCCGCAACCACGACGAGCTGACGCTCGAGATGGTGACGCCCGAGGAGCGCGAGTACATGTACGGCGCCTTTGCCGAGGACCCGCGCATGCGGATCAACGTCGGCATCCGCCGACGCCTCGCGCCGCTGCTCGACGGCGACCGCCGGCGCATCGAGCTGCTCAACGTGCTGCTGCTGTCGCTGCCGGGCACGCCGGTGATCTACTACGGCGACGAGATCGGCATGGGCGACAACATCTACCTGTCCGACAGGTTCGGCGTCCGCACGCCGATGCAGTGGACCAGCGATCGCAACGGCGGCTTCTCGCGCGCCGATCCGCAGCGGCTGTGCGCCCCGCCGGTCATGGACCCGCTGTTCGGCTACCAGGCGGTGAACGTCGAGGCGCAGGAGCGATCGCCCGCCTCGCTGCTCAACTGGACGCGCCGCATGATCGCGATGCGCCAGACGCACCCGACGTTCGGCCGCGGCAGCATCGAGTTCGTGGAGACCGGCAACCGCCGCGTGCTCGCGTTCGTGCGCCAGCACGAGGAGGACGTCGTGCTGGTCGTCGCCAATTTGTCGGGACACGTGCAGACCACACAGGTGCAGACGTCGCTCGAGGGCGTGCCGGTCGAGATGATCGGCTGCACACGGTTCCCGGCCCTGACAGATGGCCGCGTGTCGCTGACGCTCGCGCCCTACGGCTGGTACTGGCTCCACATCGTCGGCAAGGACGACCCGCGGGCGCGCGGTGAATCGGCCGCCGACTTCCGCAAGCACGCGCTGCCCGACCTGCTCGTGAGCGAGCGGTGGGACACGCTGTTCGACGGGCCCGGCCGCGCCGTGCTCGAACGCCGCTACATCCGCCCGTACCTCGAGAAGCAGGCCTGGTACCGCGCGCCCGGCGCGGTCGTCCGCAGCATCCGCGTCGTGAGCCACGCGCTGGCGCGAGGCGGGGCCGAACCAATCGTCTTCGCGGCGGTGGACGTCGAAGGCGAACTGGACACCTACCGCTACGGCATGGTGCTCACGTTCACGAGCGGCCCGCGCGGCGAGGAACTGCTCGACCGCCATCCCGATCGCGTCCTGGCGCGCATCGCCGGCGCCCGCACCGGCGTGCTGCACGAAGTGCTCGAAGTGGACGCCGCGCGCGTGCTGATGAAGATGCTGACCGACGGTGCGACGATCACCGGCCGCGATGGCGTGTTCGATGCGGCATCGCAGGGGCGGGTCGTCGTGGCCGACTACGAGCCCTACACGCTGATGCCGACCACCCTCGGCCATACGGTCGTGGTGTGCGGCGCGGCCGCCGAGATGAAGGTGCGCCGGCGGCTGCTGCCGGGCCGCTCGCACGAGCACCAGGTGCTGTCCGCGCTGGCCGACAACCTCGACGTGGAGTTGCCTGTCGCCTACGCGAGCCTCGACCTGCGGACATCCGACGGACAGCGCTGGCCGTTCGTCCTGCTCCGCTCCCGCGTGGCGTACACCGACGACGGATGGACGCGATCGCTGCAGCTGGCGCAGCGCTGGTTCGCCGAGCCGGCGTCGATGCCGGAGACGAGCGACCCGTTCGTCTGGCTGCGCGAAGGCCGCGAGGCACCCCGCCTCGACAGCGAGCCGCTGCAGGAGATGGAGCGCGTGGCGCGGGCCCTCGGCCGCCGCGTGGCGACGACGCACGTCGCGATCGCCGATGCGGCCGCGCCCCTGGTCGAGGCAGCCGAAACGCCGCGCCATCGCGACCGCGATCACGAACAGGCGGACGCAGCGCTCGCGGCGCTCACCGATCTCGACACCGCCGCCCGCAGCAGGTGGGCCACGCTGATGGATTCCGCGGCGTCTGCGCGGGTGCTCGGCTCGCGGCAGCTGCTCGGTGCGCTTGCCCGCTGGCGGTGGACGCAGAGCGAGCCGGCACCGGTGGACCCCGACGACAGCACGCCGGGCGTGCTCGGCGAGCGTGCCGACTACGGCGAGCGCGACATCGGCGCGCTTGCCGCCGATCTGGCCTATGTCGTCGTGACGGCGCTGCAGCAGTCGGGCACGCGCGACCTGCAGGACGCGGCGGCGCGTGCCTGGTGGTCGGTGGCGACCTGGGGCCTGGTGCGCGGCTGGCGCGACGAGCTCGCGGCGAGCGGGCGCGAGACGATTGCCATGCCCGACGTCATCGAAGGCCTGCGCGTCAGCCTCGTGTGGCGCCTGCTCGTCGATGCGGTCTCGGCCAGCGAGGTCCGCCGCCAGATGGCGCGGGCGGTGCTCGCCGACCTCGCGGCACATCCGGTGGGGGATCGCACATGACCGGACGCTGGGCGCCCGCGTTTGGCGCCCATGTGGAGTCTGGCGGAGTTGCGGTGCGCCTCTGCGCACCTGGCGCGTCGCGCGTCCGCGTTCGCGTCGAAGGCGGCGCGGCCCACGCGCTCGTGGCGGAAGACGATGGCGTCTTCAGCGGCTGGATCGACGGGCCTGCGCACGGCGATCGCTACACGCTGCAGCTCGACGCCCATCCGGAATGGCCCGACCCCTGGTCGCGCTGGCAGCCGGATGGCGTGCATCGCCCGTCGATGCTGATCGATCCGGCGCGCTTTGCATGGACCGACGCCGACTGGCGCGGGGTGGCGCGCGAGCGCCTCGTGATCTACGAACTGCACGTCGGCACGTTCACGCCGGAGGGGACGTTTGCGGCGGCCGCGGCGCGGCTGCCGTTGCTGGCGGCGCTCGGGGTCACGGCTGTCGAACTGATGCCGGTCGCGGCGTTCCCGGGCCGGCGCAACTGGGGCTACGACGGCGCCGCCTGGTTCGCGCCGTCCGAACACTACGGCCGTCCCGACGACCTGCGCGCCCTCGTCGACGCCGCGCACGGACTCGGCCTCGCCGTGATCCTGGACGTCGTCTACAACCATCTCGGACCCGACGGCGCCTATCTCGCCGCGGTGATGCCGACGATCTTCACCGACCGGCATCACACGCCGTGGGGCCGCGCGATCAACCTCGACGGTCCTGGAAGCGCGGCGGTGCGCCGCGTGATCTGCGACAACGCGCTGCAGTGGCTGATCGACTACCACGTGGACGGACTGCGCCTCGACGCGACCCACGCGCTCATCGACGACAGCCCGGAACACCTCCTCGCGCAGCTGGCCCGCGAGGTCGAGTCGCTCGTCGCCGGCCGGACCGTGCACCTGATCGCCGAGGACGAGCGCAACCTGGACACGCTCGTGCTGCCGCGCAGCCGCGGCGGCATCGGTCTCACCGGCGTGTGGTCCGACGACTTCCACCACGCGACCCGCCGCTGCCTGGCCGGCGATCACGAGGCGTGGTTCACCGACTTCGACGGATCGACGAGCGAGATCGCGCGCGCCGTCGAGGCCGGCTGGGTGTTCAGCGGGCAGCCGGCGGCGCACTACGGCGGCCCGCGCGGCACGTCGCCGGCACACGTGCCGATCGAGGCGCACGTCATCTGCCTGCAGAACCACGATCAGGTCGGCAATCGCGCTCACGGCGAGCGCCTGCACCACCAGATCGACACGGCCCGATGGCTCGCCGCGACCACGCTGCTGCTGACCGCGCCGGAAACGCCGCTGCTGTTCATGGGGCAGGAATGGGCGGCCAGCACGCCGTTCCTCTTCTTCACCGACCACGAAGACGCGCTCGGCGCGCTGGTCGTCGAAGGCCGCCGCCGCGAGTTCGGCCGCTTCGGGGCGTTCGCCGATGCGGCGACGCGCGAGCGGATCCCGGATCCGCAGGCCGAGGCCACCTTCCTCGCGAGCGTGCTGGACTGGTCGGAGCGGCAGCAGGAGCCGTACGCCGATGTACTCGCCGAGACGCAGGCCCTTCTCGCGATCCGCCACGCGCACCTGACTGCGGCGCCGCGGCAGCGGGCCGCGTGTCGCGCGTACGCGCCCGACGAGCATCTGGTGGTCGTCGCCCAGCCCTCTGATCTGGGCGGCGTCCTCGTCACGTGCGTCGATCTCAGCGGGGCCGGAACGCGCGTGCTGGATCTCGCCGGCGCCGCGGCGCACACCACCGCGCGCGTGCTGCACGCGACGCAACGCCTTGCCAGCGCCCAGATCGACGGCGCCTTGCTGCGCCTCGACGCGCCAGGCGAGCCATTCGGGCTCGTCCTTCATCTGACCGGAGCACGCTTGTGACGACGGCCGCGCCGGCATGGATGCCGGCCAGCACGTATCGACTGCAACTCGGACCGCACCTCACCTTCACGCAGGCCGAAGCACTGGTGCCCTATCTGGCCGCGCTCGGCATCGAGGCCCTGTACCTGTCGCCGATGCTCAAGGCCCGGCCCGGCAGCGCGCACGGCTACGACATCGTCGACCACGCCGCGGTCAATCCCGACCTCGGCACCGAGGAGGACCTGGCGCAGCTGGCTGCCGCGGCCGCGGCCCACGGCATGCGACTGATGTCGGACATCGTGCCCAACCACATGGGCCTGGACCCGCAGGCCAACGCCTGGTGGCGCGAGGTCCTGGAGAACGGCCCGTGTTCGCCGTACGCCGAGTACTTCGACATCGACTGGGAGCCCGTGACGCCGCACCTGCGGCTGAAGATCCTGCTGCCGATCCTCGGCGACCAGTACGGCAGCGTCCTCGAGGGCGGGCAGTTGCATGTCGAGTACGAGGACGGCCGGCTGTGGCTCTGCTACTACGAGCACCGCCTGCCGATCAATCCGCGTCAGACGCCGCTCGTGCTGCGGCACGCGCTGCCGGCGCTGCGCGAGAAGCTCGACGAGCAGCATCACGGCGTGATCGAGTTCCTCAGCATCATCGAGGGCCTGCTCAACCTGCCGCCGTACACCGACACGCACCCGGAGCGCATCGCAGTGCGGCAGCGTGAGAAGGAGGTGCTGCGCGGCCGGCTGCTGCGCCTCATCGACGAGGTGCCCCTCGTGTTCGACGCGATCGGCGAGGCGGTGGCGTACGTCAACGGCACGCCGGGCGATTCGGCGTCGTTCGACGAGCTGCACGGGCTGCTGGAGGCGCAGCCGTACAGGCTGGCGTCGTGGCGCACCGCGGTGGACGAGATCAACTACCGGCGGTTCTTCGACGTGAACGAACTGGCCGGCGTTCGGGTGGAGCACGAAGCGGTGTTCCAGGCGACCCATCAGCTGATCGGCCAATGGCTGGCGGACGGACTGGTGCACGCCCTGCGCCTCGATCATCCCGATGGACTCTTCGATCCGCCGGCGTATTTCGCCCGGCTCCAGCAACTCGTGCGCGAGACCACGGGCCTCGACCAGCCGCTCTACGTGGTCGCGGAGAAGATCCTGTCGGGCCATGAACAGCTCCGCCCCGACTGGCAGGTCCATGGCACGACCGGATACGGCGCCCTCAACGAGATCAACGGGCTCTTCCTCGATCCCGTCGGACTGCGCGCCCTGCGGCGGCTGTACGTCCGGACGACGGGACAGCGCGAACCGCTCGAAGAGATCGTCTACGACGCGAAGAAGCTGATCATGAACACGGCGATGTCGAGTGAGCTGGGCGTGCTCACCGACGCGCTGGCGCGCATCGCGCGCGGCGATCGGCACACGCGCGACTTCACGCTGAACAGCCTCCGCGATCTGATCGTCGAGTTCGTCGCCTGCATGCCGGTGTACCGCACGTACGTGGGGCCGCGCGGCTGGACCGAGGCCGACGAGGACATCATCGATCGCACGCTCGGTGAGGCGCGGCGGCGCAATCCGGCGATGGAACGATCGCTGTTCCAGTTCCTGCGGGCCATCCTGCTGCCGCCGCCGCCGACGGAGGGGGCCGGACCAGCGGCCGTCGCCATGTACGAGCGCCGGCTGACGTTCGCGATGAAGCTGCAGCAGTACACCGGGCCGGTGCAGGCCAAGGGCTTCGAGGACACGACCTTCTACCGTTACAACGTCCTGGTCTCGATGAACGAGGTGGGCGGCGAGCCCGGCGACGCCGTCCACGCCGTCGACGACGTGCACGCGATCAACATCGCCCGGCAGCGCGACTGGCGCGGCGAGATGACGACGCTGTCGACACACGACACCAAGCTCGGTGAAGACGTGCGGGCCCGCATCAACGCGCTGTCGGAGTTGCCCGAGGTCTGGCGCGAGGCGCTGGGCCGGGCCACACGGGCCTCGGCGGCGGCGCGCACGCTGCTGCCTGGCGGCATCTGGGCGCCCGATCGGAACGACGAGTACCGGTTCCTGCAGGTGCTGGTGGGATGCTGGCCGCCCGACGTGCCGGTGCAGGCGCCGGCGCCGGCGGGCCTCGCCGAGCGGCTCAAGGCGTACATGCTGAAGGCGATTCGCGAGGCCAAGCGGCACACCAGCTGGGTCACGCAGGACGATGCCTACGAACAGGCCACGCTCGCCTTCGTGGACGATGTGCTGACCGGCGCCCCGGCCCGGCGGATGCTTGCCGCGCTGCGGCCGCTGATCGATCGACTTGCGACGCGCGGCGTGTCGAACGGGCTGGCCCAGACAGTGCTGAAGCTGACCCTGCCGGGCGTGCCCGACACCTATCAGGGCACCGAGGGATGGAAGTTCGATCTCGTCGACCCGGACAACCGCCGGCCGGTGCCGTTCGAGTCGCACGCGGCGCAGTTGGCCGCGCTCGACGAGGCACGTGGTGGCAAGCCGCCCTGGACGGCGGCCGTGGAAGGATGGCGTGACGAGTGGGCCGACGGCCGGATCAAGTTGCACGTCGCCTCGGCGCTGCTGCGGGCCAGGCGCGGGCACACCGCTCTCTGGCGCGACGGCGCCTACCGGCCGCTGGCCGTGGACCTGTCGGTGGACGCAACGGCGATCGCGTTTGCGCGGACGATCGACTCGGAGTGGGCGGTCGTGGTGTGCGGACTGCGGACGGGGCGGCTGCCGGGGCCGTGGCCGATCGGCAGTGCGTGGGCGACGTCGCGCGTGCTGCTGCCGGCCGAGGCGCCCGACGGCGCGTGGCGCGATCTGTTGACGGGAGAGGTCCTGCAGGCCTCAGCGACGTCGACAGAGCGCTGGTGGTTCCTGGCCCAGGTACTGCACGCGCTGCCGGTAGCGGTGCTGGTCCCGGAGCCGGCGCCGGCGGCTGATGGGCCCCTGCAGGGTTGACCGAATCGTGCCATCATGATGCCCTCGGTGGCAGAGAGACCCGGACAATCGCGCGTGCGTGTCGGCACGCGGAGATCAACAGGCGCGGAGGGGTCGAGACCTGCGACGGTCGTGAGACGTGACGCGGGGAGGCTCCGCCCGAAGGAGTCGCTGTGACCAGCGAAGTACGATCACCGATTCGGCTGCTCGTGGCCGACGACCACGACATTCTGCGACAAGGGCTCGTGGCGGTGCTGGAGCGCGACCCGCGCTTCTCTGTCGTCGCCACCGCCAGCAACGGCGAGGAGGCGGTTGCCGGGTTCAGGCAGACGCAGCCCGACCTCGCGATCATGGATCTACGGATGCCGGTGATGGAGGGCCCGGAGGCCATCCGCGCCATCCGTGCCGAGTTCCCCAACGCCCGCGTCGTGGTGCTGACCGTGTACGAGGGCGACGTCGACATCGCCCGGGCACTCTCGGCCGGGGCCGCCGCCTACGTCCTGAAGGGCATGCCGAGCGACGAGCTCTTCGAGGCCATCCTCGCGGTGCACGAAGGCCGGCAGTACATCCCGCCGCGGATCACGCAGGTGCTCGATCAGGCCGGCCGCACCGACCTCACGCGCCGCGAAATGGACGTGCTGCGGCTCATCGTGAGCGGCCACAGCAACCGCGAGATCGCCCAGGACCTGAACACCACCGAGGGCACGATCAAGTCGTACGTCAACGGCCTGCTCGGCAAGCTGGGCGTCCGCGACCGGACCCAGGCCGCGACCGCCGCGATCCGCCGCGGCCTCGTGAAGCTGGAAGAGGCCGAGAAGGCCCGGGCCGAACGCGAAGCCCAGGGGCTGGATTTCGGCGGAGATCACTGACCGCTCGGCGAGCGGTCCCTACCTCGATCAATACGCCCAGCGCAGCAGCACCGACCCGACCGTGAAGCCGGCGCCGACCGAGGCGAGCAGCACGAGGTCGCCGCGCTTCAACCGGCCGTCGCGGACGGCGTCGTGCAGCGCCAGCGGGATCGTCGCGGCGGTGGTGTTGCCGTACTCGCCGATGTTCAGCACCATCTTGTCCGGCGGCACGCCCAGCCGCTGCGCGGCCGACTCGATGATCCGCTTGTTGGCCTGGTGCGAGACGAACAGATCGAGATCGGCAGCCGTGATGCCGTTGCGATCGAGCAGCCGGCGGCACGTCTCCTCGTTCTTGCGGACCGCGAACCGGAACACCGCCTGCCCGTCCTGATGGACGTAGTGCAGCCGCTGGTCGACCGTGTCGTGCGAGGCCGGCAGCCTGGACCCGCCGGCCGGCATGCACAACGCCTCGCCGCCGCTGCCGTCCACTTCGTGCGTGAAGTCGATGAACCCCAGCCCGTCGCCCGGCGACGGCGAGATCACCGCCGCGCCGGCGCCATCGCCGAACAGCACGCAGGTCGTGCGGTCGGTGTAGTCGATGATGCTCGACATCACGTCGGCGCCGACCACCAGCGCGTGCCGCGCCATGCCGGCGCTCACGAAGCCGGCCGCGGTCGTCAGCGCGTAGGTGAAGCCGGAACACGCGGCGCCGAGGTCGAATCCCCAGGCCCGCGTCGCCCCGATCTTGTGCTGCAGCAGGCACGCCGTACTCGGGAACATCGTGTCCGGCGTGGTCGTGCCGACGACGATGACGTCGATGTCCGCGGGCGTCAGCCCCGCCTGCTCGATCGCCCCGCGCGAGGCCTCGGCCGCCAGGTCCGACGTGGCCACGCCGGGATCGACGATGTGGCGCTTGCGGATGCCGGTCCGCTGCAGGATCCACTCGTCGTTGGTGTCGACCATCTTCTCGAGGTCGGCATTCGTCAGCGTGCGCGGCGGCAGGTAGGTGGCCAGGCCGCTGATGCAGGCCTGCGTGGTCGGGCCGCCGCCGCTCAGGACGCCGCGTAGACCCGGCGCAAACTCGTTCACCACAGACGATTGTCCTTTCCGGGCGCCTCGAGCCCGAAGAATGCATAGGCACGGCGGGTCGCGACGCGGCCGCGCGGCGTGCGCTCGAGGAACCCCACCTGCATCAGGAAGGGCTCGTAGATGTCCTCGATGGCGTCGCGCTCTTCCCCGAGCGCCGCCGCCAGCGTGTTGACGCCGACCGGACCGCCGTCGAACTTCTCGATGATCGCCCGCAGCAGCCGCCGATCGAGCTCGTCGAATCCGTAGGCGTCCACTTCCAGAAGGGTCAACGCGGCCTGCGCGACGTCGAGGCTGACGGCGCCATCGGCGCGGACCTGGGCGTAGTCGCGCACCCGCCGGAGCAGGCGGTTGGCAATCCGCGGCGTGCCGCGCGATCGCCGCGCCACTTCCGCCGCCGCATCGGGCGCCATCGTCACGCCGAGGATGCGGGCCGAGCGCGTGACGATCTCGAACATGTCGGTCTCGGTGTAGTAGTCGAGCCGATGGACGAGGCCGAAGCGGCTGCGCAGCGGCGCCGTCAACAGGCCGGTGCGGGTGGTGGCCGCGACCAGCGTGAACGGCTGCACCGGCACCTTGACCGAACGCGCGCCGGGGCCCTGCCCGATGACGATGTCGAGTTCGTAGTCCTCCATCGCGGGATAGAGGATCTCCTCGATGGCCGGCGCCAGCCTGTGGATCTCGTCGATGAACAGCACTTCGTGGCGCTGCAGCGTCGTGAGGATGGCGGCCAGATCGCCGGGGCGCTCGATGACCGGACCCGAGGACGCCTTCATCGAGACGCCGAGCTCGTTGGCGATCACGTGCGCGAGCGTCGTCTTGCCGAGGCCGGGCGGCCCGGAGACGAGCACGTGATCGAGGGCTTCGTCGCGCTGGCGGGCGGCGGCGATCGCCACCTGCAGGTTCTCGCGGACGCGGTCCTGTCCGATGTAGTCGTCGAGCGTCCGGGGCCGCAGGCCGACCTCGTATTGCGCGTCGTCGTCGGCGCTGCGTCCGCTCACCACCCGGGGATCCTGCATGGCTGTCCTGTCGATCACGCGCGCGCCAGGCGGCCGAGTGCCTGGCGGAGCGCCTCGTCGAAGGCGGCGTCGGGCTGCGCCTTCAACACGTCGCCGACCGCTTTCTCGACGGTCGGGCGGGGATAGCCGAGGTTGGTGAGCGCCGACAGCAGATCGGCGCGGACCGCACCGCCCGGCGTCGAAGCGTCGACGGCGGCCGGCAGCGCCGCCGGCAGGCGGTCGCGCAGCTCGAGCACGATGCGTTCGGCGGTCTTGCGGCCGATGCCGGGGATGGTCGTGAGCCGGGCCGGCTCGTTGCCCTGGACGGCCGCCACCAGGTCGCCCGGCGCGATCCCGGACAGCACCGCGAGCGCGACCTTCGGGCCGATGCCGTTGACCGAGATCAGGCGGTCGAAGATCTGCAGTTCGAGGACGGTCAGGAAGCCGAAGAGCGCGATCTGTTCCTCGCGCACGTGGGTGTGGACCCTCAGTGTCAGGTCGCTGCCGACGTCGCCGATGGCGCCGTAGGTCGACAGGGGCACCTGCACGTCGTAGCCGACGCCCTGCACGTCGACGATCAAACGGGCCGGCTGCTTCTCCAGCAATCGCCCGCGCAGCGCTGCGATCACCGCTGCTCCAGATCCTCGGGGCGCAGTTGCCGCCAGCTGGTCACGCGGCGGCCGCGCGCGAACGGCGCGGCGTCGAGCTGCGGCACGGGCGTCGTGGCGACATGCGCGTGGCACAGCGCGACGGCCAGCGCGTCGGACGCATCGAGCGGCATCGGCGGCGCGCTGAGCCCGAGCAGCATCGTGACCATGCGCTGCACCTGCGGCTTCTCGGCGCGACCGAAGCCGACGACGGCCCGCTTGATCTCGGCCGGCGCGTACTCGACGACCGGCACGCCGTGCTGCGTCGCGGCCAGCATCAGCACGCCGCGGGCGTGCGCCAGGGCGAAGGCGCTGCGGCTGTTCAGGCCGTGGAACAGACTCTCGATGGCGACGCAGTCGGGTCGGGCCTCGGCGAGGTGCTCGGCCAGCGTCAGGTAGAGGACCTGCAGCTTGAGCGGGAACGGACTCCGGGCGGGCGGCACGATGGCGCCGCTGCACACGAGGGCGCTGCGGCTGCCGCTGGTCTCGATGCAGCCATAGCCGGTACGCACCGAGCCGGGATCGATCCCGAAGATTCTCACGCCAGCGAGGCCTCGATCTCCTTCTCCTCGATGTCGAAGTTCGACCACACCTGCTTGACGTCGTCGTGGTCGTCGAGGGCGTCCATCAGCTTGAGCATCTGCTGGGCGGTCTTGCCTTCGAGCTTGATCGTGTTCTTGGGCAGCATCGCCATCGCCTGGGCGGAGGACGGCTCGACGCCGAGTCCCTTGACTGCCTCGAGCACGGCTTCGTAGGTGGCGACGTCGGTCGTCACGCCCCAGGTGTCGCCCTCGTCGCCCATGTCGTCGGCGCCGGCGTCGAGGACGGCGCTCATCAGCGCCTCCTCGCCAGCCGCGGCCTTCTCGACCACGATGTAGCCCTTGCGGTCGAACATCCAGGCGACGCTGTTGGTCTCGCCGAGGCTGCCGCCGTACTTGGTGAGCATGTGGCGGAGTTCACCGACCGTCCGGTTGCGGTTGTCGGTGAGCGTTTCGATGATCACGGCGGCGCCGCCGGGACCGTAGCCTTCGTAGGTGATCTCGTCGTAGCTCACGCCCTCTTCTTCACCGGTACCACGCCGGATGGCGCGGGCGATGTTGTCGTTGGGCATGTTCACGGACTTGGCTTCGGCGATGACCGTGCGCAGGCGCGGGTTCATCGCCGGATCGCCGCCGCCGCTACGTGCGGCGACCGACAGTTCCTTGATGATGCGCGTGAAGATCTTGCCGCGCTTGGCGTCGAGCGCGCCCTTCTTGTGCTTGATCGTGTGCCATTTCGAGTGGCCGGACATCGCGTGGAACTCCTCGGCAGGACGTCGGAAAAACCTTGGAATCTTAGCATGCAGGGGGCCGGGGCCTCGTCCTGCGCTATTCCGGTTTGCGGGCGACGATCAGCCAGACGTCGGCGCGGCGGTCCCAGGCGGCGCCGCGGTAATCGCCGAGCACCGCGTCGATGACGAACCCGGCCCGCTCCGCCCGCCGGGCGATGGCCGGCAGCGGCAGCGTCCGGAACCTGATGGTGAACGGCGTGACATGGCGGCGGAGCCCGCGGCCCTCGGCGTATTCCTGCTCGAACGTCGTCAGGCCCTTGTCGCGGTCCTGGCGGACGGTCTCGCGCAGGGTGATCGGCAGGCCGCGCGGTCCCGCCGGGCTGAAGAAGACAAGCTTGCGGGTGTACTCGCGCCATTTCGGGACGTCGGGCACGAGGTCGATGCCGAGGATGCCGCCCGGTGCGAGCACCCGGTGGGCTTCGCGCAGCGTCCGCGCCAGGAGTGCATCACTCAACAGCGACTGCAGGAGGCCGTAGGGCGCCATCACGAGCCGGAAGCTGGCGTCCGCGAACGGCAGCCGGGTGACGTCGCCGAGCGAGACCGGCGGCATCGACGTCCGGGCGCGGCGGGCGCGCGGGCCGACCCGCCGGAGCATCTCCTCGGTGCGGTCGACCCCGACCACCGGGATGCCGTTCCGATGCAGGGGCACGGTCAGGCGACCGGTGCCGCTTCCGAGTTCCAGCACGCGTCCGCCGGTGCGCCTGGCGAGCTGCCGCCAGAACGCCAGGTCGCGGCGGCCCATCGTGCGGGCGTTCTCCCAATCGTAGAAGGGCGCATAGGCGCCCCAGCCTTCATGGCCGGACGGCATAGGGGGACAGGGTAATGCTCAATGCGGAATGCTCAATGCTCAATGCTTAATGCGTAGTGTCGAAATCACTGCTTGTTCTCCCGGGCTGTGGGCTCGACATTCCGCATTGAGCATTCCGCATTACTGAATTCGCCTATTGCGGCCGTTGCGCGAGCGTCGCGATGAGCAGCGCGTGCTGCACCTCCACGAAGGCGGGGCCCTCGGCGTCGGCGGCATCGCGGTAGGCCGCCAGCGCCTGCAGCAGGCGCTGGCCGTCGGCCTGCCGGTCGGGACGGCTCGCCGCCGCCGTGATCCGGCGCTCGCGGGCGTCCCAGACGCCTGGCGGCGGCGCGCCGAGCCGGGCCTCGGACACGGGCAGCGGTTCGACAGAGAGGGGTTCGAGGCCGGCATCGCGCAGCCAGGAGACGACGTGGACGCCGAGCCGTGGCGGCACGCCGGGCAGCGCGTCGTGGTACCAGCGACCGAGCGTGGCACGGGCCTCCGCGAACACGCGTTCGCCCGACGCCGACCCGCTGTGCCAGTACCGGGCTTCGTGGTCGGGTTCGACGACCAGCACGCGCCCGCCCGGCCGGACCAGCGCGGCCAGGACGTGGGCCGCGGCCTGCGGGTCCTGCAGATGCTGGAGGACGCCGATGCAGAGGACGGCGTCAGCCGTGCCCGGGGCCAGCGGCAGGGCCCGGAGGTCGCCGGCCAGCCCCTGGATCCGGAGCCCGACGTCGACGCCCAGATCCCGCGTGTGCCGGGCCCGCGACGCGTGCACGTCCACTGACACGACCGACAGGCCTGGCGTGGCCAGCCCCAGCGCGACGTCGATCTCGCCGTTGCCGCAGCCGACGTGCACCAGCCGCTCGCCCGGATCGCAGCGCAGGTGGCTGCCGACCCAGTGCGTCCAGCGGGCGGTCCACCAGCGATCGCGGAGGTGCGTGAGCGCGTAGGACGTCAGGGCGTCGATGTCACGGGACATGGGCGGTTACAGATCTGGCTGCGGCGGTCGAATTCCTGAGGACAGGGTGTCTGCGGACCGGCGTTCATGGGGCGCGCCGGTCCTGCGGAGGCGCCCCAAGCTCGAGGGTACGACTCTTGCCTTGCCAGTGGCTGCCATGATCGCATCACGCCGCGCCCTCAGCGGCTTTTCCGTCATCGAACTACTGGTCGTCCTGGCCATTGGGGCGGTCCTCATGGCGATCGGGACACCGGTCCTGCGGGGCGCGCTCGGAGAGCAGCGCCTGACCGCCGGCGCGGCCGAACTGGCCAGTTCCGTCGCCGAGGCGCGGCGGCAAGCCGTCCGGGTCGGCGAGACCACGCGCGTCGAAGTGGACCCGGCCGACGGCCGCATCTCGGTGTTTGCCGCCAACCCCCAGACAGGCGGCGAGCGCGAGGCGCGCAGAACGTACCTGCCGCCCGAAATCATCTTCGACACGCTGCAGATCATCACCAACTACAGCTTCGATTCTCTCGGCCGACCCGCCTCGCTGCCGATGGCCATCGGCGTCCGTTCACGAGTGACAGGCCGGGTGCGGACGGTGACGATCCTCGGCTCCGGCCGCATCAGCATCACGTGAGACCGACCATGACGCTCATGTCCCTGATTCGCACGCGGCTGGCGCGTCGCCCAGCCGCCCGTCGCCAGCGTGCCAGGAACGACGCCGGTTTCGGTCTGGTCGAAGCGCTGACCTCGGTCGGCATCGCCGCCACCGGCCTCATGGCCGTCGCCGGTCTGCTCGCGACCAGCGCCGCGATGCAGATGCGCTCGCGCGAGACGGGCCGGTCGGGCATGGCCGCCGTGCAGCAACTCGAGCGTCTGCGGATCCTGCCGCTCACCGACGCCCGCGTGCAGGTCGGCGGGTCGTTGACTGCCGACGAGGCCGACCACAGCGCCGTCGTCAATCTGCCGCCGGCCGGGCTCGTACGCGTCCGGTGGGTGGTCGCGGCGACGACGTTCGGGGCGCTCGAGGTACACGTGCGGGCGATCCCTCTCGAGAACTCGAATTCGCGCATGTCCGATGTGAGGAGCCTCCTGTGGCGACCGAACTGAAGTCCGAAGCCGGCATGACCATGGTCGAACTGCTGGTGGGTGCAGCAGTCACGATCTGCGTGCTCGGCGTGTCGACGACCGTGCTCGTGCAGTCGAGTCAGATGTTCACGCAGCAGCGATCGGCGATGGATTCGCGCAACAACGCCGGCGCCGCGATGGACACGCTGGTCCGGCTGCTGCGCCAGACGTCGTGCGTCAGCGACACGACCGTCTACTGCAACTCGATCAACCCTGATCCCGACAACAACGGCATCTTCGATACGGTGAGGGTGCAGGGCGACTGGAACCCACGCGATGGCGTGCTGGACGACCCCTACGAGGACGTGATCTTCCGGGTCGTCAACAACACGCTGTTCAAGATGGAGCCGACCGACGCCTCGCTGGTGGAGTTCGGCGACGGCGTCGAGGCCATCCGCTTCACCTACACGGATCAGAACGGTGCGCCGATGACGGTCGCTCAGGCCAAGGCACGTCCCGATCTGATCGCGGGCGTCAACCTCACGCTGGTCAGTACGCCGCCACAGGGCCTCGTGTCCGTCACCAGCACCAGCGCGGTCAGCATCAGGAGGAAGAAGTGACGACACGATTCCTGAACGACCCGCGCAGCGAGCGCGGCGTCTCGATGGTGTTCACGCTGTTGTCGCTCAGCATGGTGACGCTGGTCGGGCTCACGCTGGCCAGCGTCGGGCTGTCCACGCTCAACTTGGCAACGGCGGAAGCCGAGACCAGCGAGACGCTCGCGATCGCCGACGCCGGCATCGAACACGCCAAGCAGCTCGTGCTCTACCAGGAGTGGGAGTCACTCAACGTCTTCCTCGGCCGGGGCGATGGGCTGGGCTGCACGTTCGACGAACTCGCCGGCGTGCCCACCGGGCCGCTGCCGGGCCCCTACCCCGCCGCCGGCACCGCCGGGAACTGGATCCCTGCCACCGGTCGTACCTTCGGGGCGGGCCGCTACTACGTCCAGTTGTGCGACAACCACATCACCGAGCAGGTCCTGGTGACGCCCGGCCCGGACGCCGACCCGAACATCGACGTCGACAAGGTGGTCCGCGTCCGCAGTGTCGGGTTCGGCCCGGGCGGATCACGCGCTGCCATCGAATCGACCTTCGGCGCCGCGGCGATGCCGGCGGTCGTGGTCAACGGCAACCTCGAAGTGCAGGGCAACCCCACGGTGACCGGGCCGGCAGGCTCGATTCACGCCAACGGCACGCTGCTGCTCTCCGGCAACCCGTGCACCTATGTCTACTACGCGAGCGTGGCGGGCACGACGCAGACGGGCAACGTCCAGGGCGGCTCAGACTGCACGGCCGCCGGCGTGGATTCGCGGCCGTTCTCACCAAAGTTGAACATCCCGTCGCTGACGCCGCTGGCCGTGGCGCGGCGGGCGGTCGCCAGCGGCGTGGTCGTGACGACGCTGCTGCCCAAGGGATGGACGGATCCGGTCAACAGCCCCGGCATCAACTGCGTCTCGAACGACGGATGCGCGTACTACGGCCTCCCGGGCAGCACCGGCGTCGCCAGCACATTGGTCGCGTACCCGCCCACCGCACCGGGACCGATTCCCGCCGGTTGGACGTACGCCAACAACGGGAAGACGTGGAGCAGCAAAGGCGAGACCCAGGCCGGCACGTACTACGTGGTTGGCAACGCCGACATCCAGGCCAACACCGGCGGGGTCGGCGGCGGCACGGCTTCCCTGTCGGTGCTGGCGGAGGGTTCGATCTCCGCCAACGGCAATCCTGACGTCGTGCCGCACGCCACCATCTATCTGATGGGGCCGATTCTGATGATCGCCGGCCACGACCTGGACCTGGGCGCCACCTTCGACGCAGCCTACGAGGGCCTCTTCTACGCGCGTCATCAGCTCGACATCAAGGGCAGCCCGACGCTGAACGGGCAGGTCATCGCGTTGAACGAGGCCGACACCGACTACGAGTCCAAGAATCCCGTCACCAGGACCAACGGGGTGATGACGATCGGCGGCAGCCCGAGAATCAACTACAGCGGCAACGGCCTGACGTCGGTGCGCGCGCTCACGTGGCGCGAGTGCCGCGGTGCCTGGACCGGCACGGTGGTCAACGCGGGCGTGATGACCGTGCCAGGCACGCCCTGCGGAGCGCCGTAGAACAGGAAGACAGGAGGCAGGACCTGTTCAGTGCGTCGCCTTGTCGGGCGCCGGCGCCGACGCGTAGAAGTCCTGCGTGAAGCGCCGCGAGTAGCTGTCGAGGCGCTCGCGCACCGCATCGGGCGTGGCCGCGCGCACGATCAGTCCGGCGTGGTGCGGCATGTCGATGCGCTGGACGATCTCCGGGTCGGCGTACGCCGAGGTGTCGGGATGCTCCTGGCGGGCCAGCGAAAGCACCAGTCCGGCATAGTCGTCGCGATGCGGCGGCACCTCGTAGTGCCCGCCATCGCCAGCCACTTCCACCTTCGCCCACTCGCGCCACAGGTTCAGGCCGGTCGCCGCCTCGATCACGTCGACGATGAAGGCGCCGCCGACCCGCGCCGCCGTCTCGAGGAAGTAGAAGCGGCCGTCGGCGTCGGCGCGGATGAACTCGGTGTGGGTCACGCCGCGGACCAGCCCCAGCGTGTCCAGCACGCGGCGATTGATCGCGTCGAGCAGCCGCGCCTCCTCCGACGCCCGATCCACCGTGCTGGTCGTGAAGATGCCGCCGTCGTGCGCAACCGTGAACGGCGGCGCGCCGTATCGGTGCGTCGCCGTGAACACGACGTCGCGCTCCCAGACGATCGAATCGACGTGGTAGATGTCGCCCGGCACGAACTGCTCGAGCAGCGAGAAGGCCCGCAGATCGCCGAGCGCGTGCGCGTGCGCCCAGACGTCGTCGCGCGTCTCCGCCTTCTTGATGCCGATGGCCGCCGCCTGCGATCGTGGCTTGACGAGCCAGGGGCCCGGCACTGCATCGAGGTAGGCCGCGATCGCCGCGTCGTTGAACAGCCCGACAAACGGCGGCACCGGCACGCCGTGATCGCTCGCACGCACCCGCATCGCCAGCTTGTCGCGGAAATACCGCGCCGTGGTTTCACCCATCCCGGGCACGCGCAGGTGCTCGCGCAGCAGCGCCGCGGTCTCGACGTCGAAGTCGTCGAGCGGCACGATGCGGTCGATGCGCCGGCTGCGGGCCACGTGACTCACGCCCTTGAGCAGATCCTCCCGGCTGATATCGACGGGAATCGCGAAAATCTCGTCGATGGCCTCACGCGGCCAGCTCGGCGCGTCCCGGAGCGCGGCCGCGGTCAGCAGCAGCACGGTGCACCCTTGCCGTTTGCACTCGCGCAGGAACTCGCCGCCCTTCTCGAAGGTGGCGACGCAGAGTATCGTCGGCGAGGCGGGAGCGGCCATGCGGCGGATTCTACCCGCGGGCCTCAGTCGAGGGTGGCGAGTTCCCCTGGCACGATCGGCCGGGTCCGCGGCAGCCGGCCGTGATAGGCAGCCACGCCCATGCCCGCGAGCACACCGATGAAAACGACGAGCTTGAACGTGTCCGGCACCGGCCCCTTCGGCATCGTCAGGTACAGCATCCAGAGCACGGGCTGGGCAATGGCCACGGCCCAGACGGTGCCGTAGAAGTACCGCCGCTCCTGCCCCTCACCGGCCGTGGACCGCTTGACCCGCGGCAGGTGTCCGGAAAGGCCGACGATCCAGATGAGCCCGGCGATGGGAAAATAGGCCGAACGGTAGATCTCCTTGAGCATCCACTCGCCGGTCGCAATCGCCACGATCAGGCCGACGATGTTGAGCAGCGCGAAGGTGATGGCTTCGCCCCAGGCGAACGAATAGCAGACGCGGCGGTAGATCGGGTTGGGGCGGTCCTCGGTGAACCTGATGATGTAGGGCGCCGGCTCGCAGCCGGGGAGGCTCCGGCGCGCGAACGCGATGCCGGTGCCGGCAATCACGACGCCGAGCCAGAGGGCCATGCGGCCGTCGAAGCCGCGCTCGAAGAGATCGAACGTCAGGGGACCCGGTGCGATGAAGAAGACGAAGATCCAGAGCGGCCAGTGCAGCCAGCGGTAGTACAGCTTGTTGCGGGTGCGGACGGTCCGCTCGCTGGCATATTCGACGGGAATGCGGTGCGACACAGGACTGGAGTATACCGACTGGGCCCCACAGCCATGGCCATGCATCGCCGCCGGTGGTGTTCGCTGCTCGTCCTCGCCGGCGCCGTGCTCGCCGGTTCGCGCGCGGCGGCCCAGCCGCCGAGGCCCGTTCAGCCGGTTGAAGCCGTCGATCTGGACCGCTACGCGGGCCGCTGGTACGAGGTCGCCCGCTACCCGAACACGTTCCAGCGCGACTGCACCCGCGACGTCGTCGTCTCGTACGCGCTGCGTCCGGACGGGCGCGTCGGCGTGCGCAACACCTGCGTCACCGACAACGGCGCCATCGAGGCGGTGGGCGTGGCGCGACGGGCCGATCCGCGCGGACCGTCGTCGGTGCTCGAAGTCCGCTTCGCGCCCGCCGTGCTGTCGTTCCTGCCGGCCGTGTGGGGCGACTACTGGATCCTCGACCTCGCACCGGACTATTCGACGGCCGTGGTCGGCGATCCGACGCGCACGTACCTCTGGCTGCTCTCCCGCACGCCGCTCGTGGACGGGCCGACGTACGCCCGCCTGATCGATGCGGTCCGCCGCCAGGGCTTCGACGTCGATCGCCTCGTGCGCACGCCACAGACGGTGCCCTGACGACGCGTCATCGGTCGCGGGAGCCGGGCCTGGGATAGGTACGCGCCAGAAAGCCGTCCCACATGCGATCGGAGACCAGGCCGCGAAGTGCCATCAGGACGCGCGCCGACGCGGCGACGCGGTAGCGCGGCTTCGGCTCGCGCGCCGTCAGCGCCTTCTCCACCACCGCCGCGACATCGTCCGGCGATCCGACCAGCGATGCCATTCCTCCACGTTCGTACGACTCGCGCGTGATGCGGTCGATCTCCGACGTGAAGCGGGCGTAAGGGCCCGTCGTCTGACCGAGGGCCGCGAGTTGCGTGGACACGGTGCTGGTGAAGCGGGTGCGAATCAGGCCGGGCTGGATCAGCACGACGTGGATGCCGAAGCCGGCCATCTCGAAACGCAAGGCATCGGAGATCGCCTCGAGCGCGTACTTGCTCGCGTGGTAGATGCCGCCGCCAGGAAACGTCAGCCGGCCTCCCATCGATCCCATGTTGACGATGCGGCCCTGGCGTCGCGCCCGCATGCCTGGCAGCACCAACTGGGTGAGTCGCACCAGCCCGAAGACGTTCGTCTCGAACTGCAGCCGGACGCGATCGATCGGCACGGCTTCGACGGCGCCGGACTGGCTGTAGCCGGCGTTGTTGACGAGCGCACCGATGCCGCCCGCCTCACCGGTGACGCGCTCGACCGCGGCCTGCATCGACGCCTCGCTGGTGACGTCCAGCGCCAGCACGCGGCAGCCGGCGTCGCGCAGCGGCAGCAGCGTCTCGGGATCGCGGGCGGTGGCGTAGACAACCCAGCCGCTCCGCTGCAGCCGCCGGGCGCACGCCTCGCCAATCCCCGACGAACAACCGGTGACGAGCACGACGCGGGAAATCGCTGTGTCTGACATGTCTGGCTCGATGGCCGCGCGGCGAGGCGGCCGATTGGTCAGGGACGTCGCACGCGTCCGACGACGTCGATGGTGCCGGCGGCGGTGGCGCGCACGAACACCACTTCGCCTTCGGCCGCGGTCAGGCCCGTGAGGGCCGCGATGTTGGCCCGATGCGTGACGAACACGGCCGGCCTCCGGTAATCGAGCTTCTGGAGTACGGCGGCGCGCAGCGCCCGGGTCGAGGCGACGTCGTCGGCGCCTCCAGCGACGAACGCGTTCAGGAACGCAGCGGATTGGACGCGCCCCGTGCCCAGCAGGCGCGCCGTCTCGGCGCACCGGCACGACTGGCCGGCACGGACGTCGGCCTCGCGCACGCCGACCGCGCGCAACGCGGCGCCGAGGGCACGCGCGTCCTGCCGCCCCTGCCCGGAGAGACCGCGCCGGGTGTCGCAGTCGGCAGGCGTGAACGCCGCAGGGTCGTCGGCGCCAGGCGTCTGCGTGTGCCGGATCAGCGTCACGATGCCAGGATCACGGGCTCGACCCAGATCGAGGAGATCGGTGCTCGGCGGCTGGCCGCTCACCGGTGCCGCCAGCAGGGCCATCAACGCGAGACACGCACGCACAACGGGACCGGCCGGCATCGACAGAGGGTCGCACTGGGCCTCCTCGAGTGCTGCGTCGAGCACGCGCCCTGCGGGTCCGACGAAGGGCCGGCCGCGCGTGTCTTCGTCGGCGCCCGGCTGTTCGCCGACGAGCACGATCGTCGCTCGTCGAGTGCCCTCCCCGAACACGGTCTGCGTTGCATGGCGATGGAGATCGCAGCCCGTGCACTCGCGCGACGCGCTGCGCAGTTTGGCAAGGCTCACCGAGTCGGGGACGAACGGACCAGCAGAGGACGCCATGCGGACTACCGGCAGTCTATCGTCTCCGACAGCCACCCCTGGCACCGCATGGCCGCAGTGGTGTAGCCTGCCGCGCACATTCGCCACAGACACGGGAAGGCCTCAGGCTCATCGCTTCCAGGCGCCTGACGGCCACGGTTGACGATCGGAGCCGAACATGGTGCGAACACTCGGGCTGTTGGTGATGTGTCTCCTGACGTGGGGGCCGGCGGCGGTCCACGCGCAGGAGGCACGCGGAACCATTCAGGGCAAGGTGGTCGATCAAAGCGGCGGCGTGGTGCCGGGCGCGGCCGTCTCGGTCGCCAACCTCGCCACCGGACTCGAGACGCCGACGACGTCGAACGACGAGGGCAACTACCGGGTGCCGTTCCTCATTCCCGGTACCTATCGTGTGAGCGTGACACTCGACGGGTTCGGCCCGTTCAGGAGCGGCGAGATCGAACTGCACGTCGCCGACGTGCTGACCGTGGACGCGACGCTGCCGGCCGGCAACGTCACCGACGAGGTCACGGTGAGCGCCGCCGCCGTCACGATCGATCGATCGTCGGCCAGCCTCGGGCAGGTCGTCGACGCGCGGCGCATCGCCGAACTGCCGATCCGGGAAGGCAGCGCGGTGGAACTCGTGATCCTCGCGCCAGGCGTCGCCAACACCACCAACCTGCGATCGCGGAAGGCCGCGTTCAACAACGGCCTGTCGCAGTTCTCGAGCGACGGAGCCGGCGAGAAGCGCAACGACTTCACCATCGACGGCGTGGCCAACGTCGCCGCCGATCGCGTCGCCTACAGCCCGCCCTCGGCGGCCGTCGAGGAGTTCAAGATCCAGACGTCCACCTACGACGCGGCGATCGGCAACGCAATGGGCGCGGCGGTCAACATCGTCACCAAGAGCGGCACCAACCGGCTCACCGGGCAGGTCTACGAGTGGTACCGCGGTTCGAAGCTCGACTCGCCCGACTACTTCGACAAGCAGGCCGGCCGGCCCAAGCGCGACTACAAGGACAACCGCTTCGGCGCGGCGGTCGGCGGGCCGATCGTCCGTAACCGCACGTTCTACTTCGCCAACGTCGAGGTGAACCCGTTCGAAGTCCCGACGCCGTCCGTGCTGACGGTGCCGACAGAGCGGATGCGGAGCGGCGACTTCTCGGAACTGCTCGCACTCGGGCCGCAGTACCAGATCTACGACCCGGCAACGACGAGGCCGCACCCGACCCAGGCAGGCCGGTTCATCCGGGACCCGTTCCCCGGCAACATCGTGCCGGCCGGCCGGATCAGTCCGATTGCCCGGCAGATTCTGGATCTCTACCCACTGCCCAACCAGCCCGGCACGAACGACTTCGGCAACAACTACGTCAATCCGACGTCGGTCGCCGACGAGATGTACTACACCGTCACCAGCCGCATCGACCACAGCCTGTCGCCGCAGCACAGGGTGTACGGCCGCTACAGCTGGGACTTCTGGGAAGAATCGAAGAACAACCTGTTCGACAACGTTGCCACCGGCATCGTCCTCAACCGCAAGAACCGCGTCCTGGGCCTCGACGATGCCTATACGTGGAAGGACAACCTGCTGACCAACGTGCGGGCCGGCTTCACGCGCCAGCTGTTCCCGGAGCGCCGCCAGAGCCAGGGCTTCGACCTGAGCAGCCTCGGCTTCTCGCAGGGGCTGACGTCGCTCGTCGATCCGGCGCTCGCAACGTTCCCCAACGTCACGATCGGCGGCTACTCCTCGCTGGGCACGTGGGAGTCGGGCGACGGCTTCTTCACGACCGACGTCTACAACGTCAACGGCAGCGTGATGTGGCTGGTGGGGAACCACAACACGAAGTTCGGCACCGAGTACCGCCGTTACGTCGAGCACGCGAGCCGCTACCCCACCGCGGTCTCGCCGACCCTGAGCTTCACGAACCAGTGGACGCGCGGGCCGATCGACAATGCCGCCGGCGCGCCGCGCGGCCAGGAACTCGCCGCGTTCATGCTCGGCTACCTTGGCGGCGGTTCGATGAGCCGGGCCGCCGATTACACCGAACGCAGCGGCGTCATCGCCCTGTATGCGCACGACGACTGGCGCGTCGCGACCAACCTCACCATCAACCTCGGGGTGCGGTACGAGTACGAACAGCCGCTGGTCGAGGAACGCGATCGGATGATCAGCGGCTTCGACGCCGCAGCCACACTCCCGATCAGCGCCGCTGCCGAGGCCGCCTACGCGCGCAACCCCATCGTCGACGTCCCGGTCTCGGCGTTCAGCGTGCGCGGCGGCGTGCTCTATCCCGACACCGGCGGGCCGGCGGCGGCCTGGCGGGCCGACCGCAACAACATCATGCCGCGGGCGGGGTTCTCCTGGCAGCCGGCCACGCGCACGGCGGTGCGCGGCGGCTACGGGCTCTACTACGACTCGCTCGGCCCCAACCGGATCAGCGTCAACCAGACCGGCTATTCGCGCGTCACGCCGCTCGTCCCCTCGCTGGACAACGGGCAGACCTTCATCGCGACGCTGGACAACCCCTTCCCGAACGGCCTCCTCGAGCCGGAGGGCAGCGGGCTGGGCGTGATGACCAATGCCGGCATCAACGCGGATTTCCCGTACCTGGGCGAGGTCGAGACGCCGCTCACCCATCGCTGGTCGATTGGCGTCCAGCAGGAACTGCCGTGGCTCCTGCTCGGCGAGGTGACCTACGTTGCCGGGTATTCGAAGAACCTGACGGTGGCGCGGGACATCAACGCGGTCCCCGGACAGTACTTCTCGACCTCGGGAGTGCGCGACAACGCCACGAACAACTACCTCACCCAGCAGGTCGCCAATCCCCTGGCCGGCCTTCTGCCGGGCACGGGACTCAATGGCGCGACGGTGGCGCGCTCGCAGCTGCTGCGGGCCTACCCGCAGTTCACGAGCGTGACGGCGCTGCAGACCGTCGGGTCGTCGGACTACCAGGCGGTGCAGGCACGGCTCGAGCGGCGGATGGCCAACGGCGTCACGCTGCAGCTCGGCTACACCTGGTCGCGCACGATGACCGAAACCGAGTACCTCAATTCGTTCGACGCCGAACTGCACCGCGTGATCGGCGCATTCGACCGCACGCACATGTTCGTGGCCAGCGGGATCGTCGAGCTGCCGTTCGGCAAGGAGCGGCACTGGGGATCGACCTGGGGCACGGCGATGGACACGCTGCTCGGCGGCTGGCAGGTGTCGTACCTGTTGAAGCAGCAGAGCGGTCCGCCGCTGGGATTCGGCAACTTCCTGCTCAAGGCGGGCCAGACGCTGGACGACATCGCCCTCTCGGGCGGCGACCGCACCAAGGAGCGGTGGTTCAACGTCGACGCGTTCGACCGGGTACCGGCCAATCAGCTCGTCTCCAACGTGCGGACGACCCCGGCGCGGCTCGCGGACGTGCGCGGCCCTGGTTACGTCGTGCTGGATCTCGGCGTGATGAAGAACATCGCGATGGGCTCGCGCACCCGGCTGCAGCTGCGGCTCGAGGCGTACAACGTCCTCAACACCACCAACCTGAACAACCCGAACACGGCGCCGACCAACTCGGCGTTCGGCACGATCACGTCGCAGAACCCGTTTCCGCGGCAGTTGCAGCTTGCCGCCCGGTTCAGCTTCTGATTTCGTCGATGGTGTGCCGGTCGGGCGGGGGATTTTGGTAGGGCCGGCTGCCTGGCGCACCGAAGCCGTGAGGCGAAGGTGGGTTCCAGCCCGGCCCGCAAAAGAAAAAGCCCTGAGCATCGTGAAGATGCTCAGGGCTTCGATATATCCCCGGCAGTGACCTACTCTCCCACAGACCTGCGCCTGCAGTACCATCGGCGGTGGAGGGCTTAACTTCCGTGTTCGGAATGGGAACGGGTGTGACCCCTCCCCTATGGCCACCGGGAAACTTGTAGGCGGCCGGCAGCGGACAACCCGCTACCGAGCTCCTCGACGGCATCTGCCGCCTGAGGTGCGCACGTCTGGTGCCCCAACATACGTGAAGGGCAGTCGTGCAGCCGCGCATCTTTTCAAAGAGCCTATGGCCTTCGCCGCTGACGCGGATCTGGCGCGGCAGGCTGTGTGAGCCTGCTCGACAACTGAATATCCTGCAAACGGTAGTGTTTACTCGACTGCACGCAGTTGAGTGAAGATATGGCAAGCCTCACGGCTGATTAGTACCAGTCAGCTGAGGATGTCGCCACCCTTACACACCTGGCCTATCACCTGGTGGTCTACCAGGAGCCTTCAGGGACTTTCGTCCAGGGAGATCTCATCTCGTGGAGGGTTTCACGCTTAGATGCTTTCAGCGTTTCTCCCTTCCGAACGTAGCTACCCAGCGCTGCCACTGGCGTGACAACTGGTACACTAGAGGTTCGTCCAACCCGGTCCTCTCGTACTAAGGTCAGCCCCACTCAAATCTCCTGCGCCCACGACAGATAGAGACCGAACTGTCTCGCGACGTTCTAAACCCAGCTCA
>CBIHOS010000023.1:0-33563 GCA_966211945.1 uncultured bacterium | reverse complement strand
TGGTAGGTAGGGACGCGCCGCCGGCGCGTCCGCTCTCCGGACCGCTCGGCGAGCGGTCCCTGCCAGGCCCGACGGCCAGAACCGCATCGCTCGTGATGCCGCGGCTGGCGAGAAAGCTGTCGATGCGCGACGACAGCGTCGCGGCATCGAGGGTGCGGACCCGCTCGGGCACCGCCGGTCGCGCGCTGCCGCCGGAATCGACCATGGCAATCGTGGCTCCGGCCGGGCTCGACGCCGCGGCTGGCTGAGGCGCCGGACGCAGCTCGTAGGCGACCCGCTTGATGTTCAGCAGGTGCATCGGCGAGATGTTGTCGGACGTGATGTTGCCGCCGTAGCCGCCGCACCCGAGCGTCATCGCCGGGTCGAGGCCCGTCGTCATCCCCACCGACCCATGCGTGGTCGGCGTGTTGACGACGATGCGGTACGCGGGTTTGTGGAGCCCGAACTCCAGGACGATCTGGTCGTCGGTGGCGTGCACCGACATCGTGTGGCCCATGCCGCCGTAGCGCAGGATCTGCTTGCAGCGCTCGCAGCCGGCCTTCCAGTCGTCCACGACGTAGTAGGACAGGACCGGGCACAGCTTCTCGATCGACAGCGGGTGGTCGCGGCCGACGCCGTCGAGGGTGGCGATCAGGGCGCGCGTGCCGGGTGGCACGCTGATGCCGACGATCTGCGCGATCTCGATGGCCGACCTGCCGACGAGTTTCGGGTTCGGCAGCCGTTGCGGCGTGACGAGGACGGCGGCGAGCGTGGCGGCATCGGCCGGCGGAAGGAAGTGCCCGCCGCCCCTGGTGAGCGCCGCCCGGAGCGCCGCGTCGATCGCCCTGTCGGCGACGACCGAATTGGGCGACGAGCAGAGCAGCCCGTTGTCGAAGGTCTTGCCGAGCAGGATGTCGCTGGCCGCCTTGGCGACGTCGGCGCTCGTGTGGACGTAGCAGGGCGCGTTGCCCGGGCCGACGCCGTACGCCGGCTTGCCGGCCGAGTACGCGGCCCGCACGAGGCCGAGGCCGCCGGTGGCGAGGATCACGGCGATCTCGCGGGCCTTCATCAGTTCCTGGGTGCCCTCCAGCGTCACGGTGGACATCCAGCCGATGCTGCCGGCCGGGGCGCCCGCCTGGGCGGCGGCCGCGGCCATGATCTCCGCCGTCCGGTTGATGCACCGGGCCGCCGAGGGATGCGGACTGAGCACCACCGCGCACCGGGCCTTGAGCGAGATCAGGATCTTGTAGATCGCGGTCGAGGTCGGGTTGGTGGACGGCACGATGGCCGCCACGGGACCGAAGGGCTCGGCGATCTCGATGATCTTGCGGGTGTCGTCGCGGCGCAGGACACCGACCGTGCGCATCGGCCGGATGAACTCGTACACGCGCTCGGCCGAGAAGCGGTTCTTGGCGATCTTGTCGGTGTAGACGCCAAAGCCGGTCTCGTCGCGCGCCATCTGCGCGAGCATCTCGACCTGCGGACGGACGGCGGCGGCCATCGCGTCGACGATGGCGTCGATGCGTTCCTGGGGGAGTTCGGCGAGCTGAGCCTGGGCGGCGCGGGCGGCCCGGGCGAGGGTGCGCGCTTCGGCGATCGACGTGAGATCGCGGTCGGTCGGGGGCGTGGCAGCAGGGACGTCGGCCATGCGGGACAGGCGGACGAGAGCCGCCGGTGCCTGGATCGCTTACTTGGCGGCCGGCGCGGCAGCCGGCAGCTTCGGGAGGATGCGCTCGACCTCGGCGTGGGGCCGGGGAATGACGTGGACCGAAATCAGTTCGCCGACCCGGCGGGCCGCCGCGGCACCGGCGTCGGTCGCCGCCTTGATCGCGCCGACGTCACCGCGGGCCATCACGGTCACGTAGCCCGCCCCGATGTACTCCTTGGCGATGAGCTGCACGTTGGCGGTCTTGACCATGGCATCGGCGGCCTCGATGGCGCCGATGAGGCCGCGGGTTTCGATCAGTCCCAGTGCGTCTCCCATGAAATCGTGCGGACTCTAGCATGTTGCTCCAGCACCCGCAACGGTTTACCCTTTGGTGTTCGTCGACGGGCGTATCGCCCGGACCACCCACCCCCCGAAGAGGAGTCGTACTGGCGTGAAACCGCTCGCCGCCTGTCTGGTCGTGGCCATGGCCTTGTCCGCCGTCGCCGGTTGCAAGAAGCAGGAAGACACCCAGCCGCCGGTCGCCACGGCGACGTTCTCGTCGAGTCGCGCCCGCGCGCCGCTCGGCAGCCCGATCGACCTGACCTACAGGTTCGTCGTGGCCGCCAACGCGCCGGCCTTCGACAAGGACTACCGGGTCCTCGTGCACTTCCTGGACTCCGACGACCAGTTGATGTGGACCGACGACCACTTCCCGGACGTCTCGACCCGCCAGTGGAAGCCCGGCCAGCGCGTCGAGTACACGCGGACGATGTTCGTGCCGCAGTATCCGTACATGGGGCAGGCCATCATCCGGATCGGTCTCTACGATCCGGAGACCGGCGCCCGGCTGCCGCTCGGCGGTGAGAACGACGGGCAGCGCGCCTACAAGGCAGGCACGCTGGAACTGCTGCCGGCCTCCGACAACGTGTTCATCCAGTTCAAGGACGGCTGGCACAACGCGGAAGTCGCGGCCGAGAACGCCCAGGTGGAGTGGCAGTGGACCAAGAAGGTCGGCGTGCTGGCGCTGCGCAACCCGCGCCGCGACGCCACCTTCTATCTGCACTTCGACGCCCGGCCGGATCTCGTCCCCGGCCAGACGGTGACGGTCAGGATCGGCGACCAGGTGCTGGACACCTACGCGCTGACGTCCACCGAGGAAGTGATCCGCCGGATTCCGATCACCGCCGCCCAGTTCGGCGAGGCCGAGAACGTCGACGTCGCCATCGAGGTGAACGAGTCGTTCGTGCCGGCCAAGACCCCGGCCGCCAAGTCGTCGGACCCGCGCGAGCTGGGCATCCGCGTCTTCCACGCGTTCGTCGAGCCCAAGTAGGCGTCAGGGCGGGACCGCTCGTCCGCCTCCGCCGGGTTCATGGCGGACAGGCCGAGCGGTACCTCACAGCCACGTCGCCCGCCAGCCACCGACGCGATTCTGTCCAACCGGCGCCACGCGTGGTCCGTCTTCACGACTGGTACACTGCTTGCCGGTGCTTCTCCGTTCATTCGCTGTCCTCTCCGTGTGCGCGGCCGCCGTGTGCCTGCCGGCACCGGCCGCGGCCGAACTCGTCACGCTGACGAGCGGCCGGACCGTGTCGGTCAGGAGCGTCAGGATCGACGGCGACACCGCGACGCTGGCGTTGCGCGGGGGCGGCGAACTGGAATGCGCGGCCGGGCTGATCAAGGCAGTGGCGCCCGACGAAGTCCCGTATCCGGAGCCCGAGGAGGACGCCGACCCGGTCGCCGTCGCGGTGCCGCAGGCGGCGGCGGTGTCGCTCGCTGGACTGGTCGGGGCCGACAGTGCCGCGTATGTGCCGATCATCGAGCAGGCGGCGCAGCGGCACCGGGTGGACCCCCGCCTGGTGCACGCAGTGATCACGGTCGAATCGCGCTACCGCGCCAACGCCCGGTCGCGCAAGGGGGCGATGGGCCTCATGCAGCTGATGCCGGCGACGGCGCGCGAACTCCAGGTGGCCGATCCGTACGATCCGGCCGCCAACATCGACGGCGGCGTGCGCCACCTGCGCCGCCTGCTCGACCGCTTCGACCTGACCCTGGCGGTTGCCGCCTACAACGCCGGCGCCGGTGCGGTGCGGCGCTTCGGCGGGGTGCCGCCGTTCCGCGAAACCCAGAACTACGTGCGCCAGGTCCTCCGGCTGGCCGGCGCCTCCTGACCCATGGAGTTCCGCTGCCGACTCGCGACCGCCACCGGCAAGGTCAGCGAAGGCGTCTACGTCGCCGACAGTGAGGCGGCGCTGCGGCGCGACCTCGAGGACAAGGGCCTGTACCTGCTCGACGTCAAGGCGGCGCGGGGCGGCCTGGGCGCGCTGCGCGTGCGCCGCGGCGGCCGCATCAAGCTGCACGAGTTCCTCGTCTTCAACCAGGAGCTCGCGACGCTGCTCAAGGCCGGCATGCCGCTCGTGCAGTCGCTCGACATCCTGCGGCGCAACGTCCCCAACCCGGTCTTCAAGGGCGTGCTGGACGACGTCTACGACAAGGTGCGGTCGGGCACGGCGCTGTCGGACGCCTTCGAGGCGCACCCGCGGCACGTGACGCCGATCTACACGGCCTCGCTGATGGCCGGCGAGCGCAGCGGCAGCCTCGAGCAGGTGTTGCGGCGGTACGTCGCCTACGTGCAGGTGCTCAACGCCGTCCGCCGCAAGGTGGTGTCGGCGATGGTCTACCCGGCGGTGCTGACGCTGCTGTCGGTGGCGGTCGTGGTGATCATCGTCGTGCGCGTGGTGCCGGAGTTCAGCCAGTTCTACGCCGGCTTCAATGCGGAACTGCCGCTCGCCACGCGCGTCATCGTCGCGATGTCCGACGCCGTGCGCAGCCAGATCCTGCTGATTCTCGTCGGCCTGGCCGGCGCGGTCGCGGCCGGGCGGTGGGCGTTCCGGCAGCCGGCGCAGCGGCAGCGCCTCGATCGGCTGCTGCTGCGGGTGCCTGGGCTCGGCGGCATCGCCCGCCAGTTCGCGACGTCGCAGTTGAGCCGGACGCTCGCGACGCTGCTCGGCGGCGGCATTCCGCTGGTCACGGCGCTCGAGGTGTCGAGCCGATCGGTGTCCAACCGGCACATCGCCGCGCAGGTGGCCGACATCACGCGGCAGGTGCGCGAAGGCCAGCCGTTGTCGGCCGCGATGGACGCCAAAGGCGAGTTCCCCGACGTCTCAGTCAAGATGGTGGAGGTCGGCGAGGCCACCGGCGCGCTGCAGGACATGCTGAACGCGATTGCCGATTTCTACGACGAGGACATCGAGACCAAGCTCGGACGGTTCCTGCTGCTGATCGAACCGGTCCTGCTCGTCGTCATGGGCATCGTGATCGCGGCGCTGCTCATCGCCCTGTACCTGCCGGTCTTCCAGTTGTCGTCGGCACTGAGCTGAGGCTCGTGACCGGTGGAGGCAAAGCGTCCGTGAGTACCGTCTCGTCCTCGTCCCCGTCGGATCCATCGGCCCTGCCGGTGCCGGAACTGCCGTCGCCCGACGGTGCGCACCCGGTCTCGGCGGCGCAGGAGCGCGAGCACGCCCGCCGGCTCGCCGAGCGCTATCGACTCGAGTTCGTCGACATGGACGCGTTCCATCTCGACAACGAGCTGTTCCGATCGATTCCGGCCGACGTGATGCTGCGCTACGGCTTCGTGCCGCATCGCCGCGACGCCGACGCGCTGGTGATCGTGGTGTCGGATCCGACCGACCTGATGCTGATCGACGAGCTGTCGCAGCTGCTCGGGACGCGCCTCAAGGTCACCGTCGGGCCGGCCTCGGCGATCCAGGCGATGCTCAAGAAGTCCGAGAGCAGCCAGCGGGTACTCGAGGACGCCACCGAGAGCTTCCAGCTGCAGCTGCTCAAGGAGGACGAGACCGGCGAGGAGTCGCTGTCGGTCGAGAAGCTGACCAGCGACATCAGCCCGATCATCAAGTTGATCGACTCGACGGTGTTCGCGGCGCTGCAGCGGCGGGCCAGCGACATCCACATCGAGACGCAGGACGATGCGGTGGTGGTCAAGTACCGGATCGACGGCGTCCTGCAGCCGGCGATGCGGCCGATCGACAAGCGCTTCGCCGGGCCGATCATCTCGCGCATCAAGGTCATGGCCGAACTGGACATCGCCGAGAAGCGCGTGCCGCAGGACGGCCGCTTCAAGCTGCGGATGCGCGGCAAGACGATCGACTTCCGGGTCTCGGTGATGCCGAGCGCGCACGGCGAGGACGCCGTCATCCGCATCCTCGACAAGGAGTCGATCAGCGAGCAGTTCCGCGAGCTGCGGCTCGACATCCTCGGCTTCCCCGAGGAGGAGCTGCGCCGCTTCCGCAAGTACATCCGCGAGCCGTACGGGATGGTGCTGGTGACCGGGCCGACCGGATCGGGCAAGACCACCACGCTGTATGCGGCGCTGTCGGAGATCAAGTCGCCCGAGGACAAGATCGTCACGATCGAGGACCCGGTCGAGTACCAGTTGAAGGGCATCGTCCAGATTCCGATCAACGAGAAGAAGGGGCTGACCTTCGCCCGCGGCCTGCGCAGCATCCTGCGGCACGATCCGGACAAAATCATGGTCGGCGAGATCCGCGACGCCGAGACCGCGCAGATCGCGATCAACTCGGCGCTCACCGGTCACCTCGTGTTCACGACCGTCCACGCCAACAACGTCCTCGACGTGCTCGGGCGCTTCCTGAACATGGGCGTCGAGGCGTACCAGTTCGTGTCGGCGCTCAACTGCGTGCTGGCGCAGCGCCTGGTCCGCAAGATCTGCGAGGACTGCAAGCGGCCGACGACGGTCACCGAGGCGCAGTTGCGCGAGGCGGCGATGGATCCGGCGCTGGCGCACACCCAGACGTTCTACGAGGGCGCCGGGTGCCTGGAGTGCAACGGGTCGGGGTATCGCGGCCGGATGGCGATCTGCGAGCTGCTCGATCTCACCGATACCATCCGTGACATGATTCTCGCGCGCCGGCCCAATTCCGAGATCAAGCGGGCCGTGCGCGACGAGGGAATGCGCTTCCTGCGCGAGTCGGCGGTGTCGCGCGTCCTCTCTGGCGAGACGACGTTGCGCGAGATCAACAAGGTCACCTTCGTCGACTGACATGTCGCCGCTGCCTGCCTGGCTCCACACGCCGCCGCCGACCCTCGGCCTCCAGATCGACACGCAGCGCGTGACGGCGGTGCTCGTCGATCGCACCGCCGCAACGCCGGTGGTGCGCGGCATGGCCACGGCGCCGATTCCGGCGAGCGCCCTGGTGCCGTCGCTGACCGCCGTCAACGTCGTGGAGCGCGACGTCGTGGTGGCGGCGGTGCGCAGCGTCATCGAGCAGATCGGCGGCCGCCAGCGGCGTGTCGCGCTGGTCATTCCCGACACCGCGGCGAAGGTGTCGCTGCTGCCGTTCGAACAGGTGCCGTCGCACGCCCGCGACCTCGAACAACTGGTGCGTCTGCAACTGCGCAAGACGGTGCCGTTCCCGGTCGACGACGCGCAGCTGACCTGGTCGCGCGGCCCGGCCCGCGGCACCGCCGCGACCGTCGTGGTCGCCGCGATGCGGCGCGACATCGTCCGGGAGTACGAAGCGGTGTGCGCGGCGGCCGGCCTGCACGCCGGCACCGTCGACCTCGCGACTTTCAACGTCGTGAACCTCGCGCTGCTCGGACGAGGCGCGACGGCCGGCGACACGCTGCTGGTGTACGTCACGCCCGGGTACGCGTCGGTGGCGGTGGTGCGCGACGACGAGCTGATCTTCTTCCGGACCCGCCCGGCCGACGCCGCCGAGCCGGTGCCCGACGTCGTGCACCAGACGCGGATGTTCTACGAGGATCGATTGCACGGGACCGGCTTCGCACGGGCGCTGCTGGTGGCCGGGCCGGACGTCGCCGATCGCGACGGGCTGGCCCGCGAGCTGCAGGCCCGCCTGGACACACAGATGGAGGCGCTCGATCTGAGCGGCGTCGCGTCGTTCAGCGAGCGGGTCGCGGCCTCCGACGCCCTGGTCGGGCAGATCGCCGCGCCGACCGGGCTGGTGCTGCGTGAGGTGGCCGTCTGATGCTGCGCGGCAATCTCTCGACCCGGCCGTTCTACAACGAGCGCGCCGTCCAGTTCGGTTTGACGATCGTGGCAGTCGTGCTCAGCGCCGTGACGGCCTTCACGGTCTGGCAGTTGTGGGCGCTGACCGCGCAGCAGCGCGAACTGGGCGCCGCGATTGCGCGCGACGAGGCGCGGGCCGTCGAACTGCGGCGCGAGGCGTCGCGGGTGCGCGGCCGCCTCGAGCCCGCGCTGCTCGAGTCGACCGTGCGTGCGACAAGGGAAGCCAATCGCCTGATCGACGCGCGGACGTTCTCGTGGACCGGGCTGTTCAACGTGATCGAGCGCACGCTGCCCTCCGACATCCGCCTGCAGTCGGTGACGCCGGTGTTCGACCAGGGCTCGCTCAACGTGCGCCTCGTGATCAATGCCAGGCGCGTCGAACCGGTCGCGCTGTTCATGGATCGCCTCGAAGCCGCCGGTGCCTTCGACCAGATGGTGTCGCTCGAGGAGCAGACGCAGGACGACGGCTCGCTGAACATCGTGTGTGGGGGTCGATACCTCGGCCCCGGCGCGCCGCCGGAGCAGGGGCAAGAGCAGGCAGTTGACGCGGCCGGCGACGGCGCCGACGCACCCGGCGCTGGCACGCCGGCCCCGCGGACGGGGGCGCGCTGACATGGTGTCGACGTCGCGCATCCTCGCCGACCGCCGCCTGCTCGTGTCGGTGCTCGCCATGCTGGCCGTGGCGAACCTGGCCGGGCTGATCATCGTGTTCGGCCCGCTGCGCGTCCGTGTCCGGACCTTGACCACACGCGCGACGGCGGCGTCACTGGCCGCCTCGACCGCGGCGCGCGAACTCACGGTGGCGCGGCAGACCGCGACCGGCAGCCACAAGGCGGTCACCGATCTGGATCGGTTCTACACGAAGGTGTTGCCGCCGACGCAGCCGGCCGCGCGTCAGATGACGTTCGTGCGGCTGGCGCAACTGGCCGGCGACGCCAACCTCTCGTACGACCAGCGCAGCTTCACGCAGGAGAAGGCGGATCGCGACGACGTACTGACGCGCGCGACGCTCACGATGAGCGTCTTTGGCACCTACCGCGACCTGCGGCAGTTCCTGTACCGGCTGGAGAGCGGCGAGGACTTCGTGGTGATCCGCGACGTCGGCCTGGTCCGGGGCGACGCGGCCGGCGACCCGCTGGAAGCCGCGCTGACGCTGTCGACGTTCTACAAGGCGCCCGATGGCCAGTGAGGCGCGGCGTCGGCTGCCACTGCTGATTGGGTTGCTGGTCGTGCTCGTGGTGGTGGCGTGGTGGCAGTTCGGTGGATCGACCGCGCCACGGACGGCCGCGTCGGCGGCGGGGCGCGGCCCTGCCGGCCGGCCGGCGCGAGGCAAGGCCGCTCCGGTCGACGTCCTGGTGCGCGGCGTGGGTCTCGAACGGCTGGCCGAGGATCGGCCGGCGCCCGAGGAGAACGGACGCGACCCGTTCAGCACCGGCAGCGCGGCGGCGCCCGGCAGCGGCGGCCAGTCGACTGGCGCGGCGCCGGTGACGCCGACGCCCTCGGTGCCGGCAACGCCGTCCGGTCCGATCGTGCCGCCGGGACCACCGCCGCCGCCGCCGATTGCGGTGAAGTTCATCGGCCTGGTGAAGCGCCAGGACGTGGGCACGGTGGCCGTCCTGAGCGACGGGAAGAACGTCTACTATGGCCGCCAGGGCGAGGTCGTCGACGGCCGCTGGCGCATCGTGTCGATCGGCGAGGAATCGCTGCAGATCGAATATGTCGACGGTCGCGGCCGACAGACCGTGCGGTTGACGGGTTGAGCGTGCAGCAGGGCACACGGATTCGAGAGCGGATGCAGATCCTCAGGCGGACAACCTCGGCGGTCCTCGTGGCCGTCCTCTGCGTGACGGCCGGTTGCGCATCGTCGGGTGCGTTCCGGCGCGGCGAGCGCGCCGGCACATCGGGCGACTGGGACGCCGCCGTGGCAGCCTATCGCCAGGCGCTGCAGGAAGATCCCGATCGGCCCGAGTACCGGATCGCGCTCGAACGCGCCAGCCTTTCGGCGTCGTTGCTGCACCTCGAGCGGGCGCGGCGGGCCGACGAGCAGAACGATCTCGAGACTGCCGTCCAGGCCTACCGCAAGGTCTACGAGTACGACCCGGGCAACCGCACGGCGATGCTTCGCGCGGCCGAGATCGAGAAGGAGCTGCGCGAGCGGGCCGAGGCCGCCCGGCCGCGGCCGGCGATCGAGGCCATGCGCGAGACGGCGCGGCAGCGGACGGCGCCGCCGTTCCTCAATCCGGCGCTGCGCGATCCGCTCGAGATCCGGCTGGTGGAGACATCGTCGCAGGACGTGCTGACGTTCTTCGGCAAGGCCACCGGCATCAACGTGGTGTTCGAGTCGACGTTCCGGCCGGCGAAGATCAGCGTCGACCTCACGGGCCTGTCGTTCGAGGAGGGCTTGAACCAGGTGATGATCGCCTCCAACGCCTTCTACAAGGTGATGAACCCGCGCACCATCCTGGTGATCCCCGATACGCCGCCCAAGCGTGCGCAGTACGAGGAGCAGGTGATTCGCACCTTCTACCTCTCGCACGCCGAGGCGCCCGAACTCGTGCAGATGGTGCAGCAGATCCTGCAGCTGCCCGGGCTGCCGGTACAGCCGCGCGTGCTGGCCAACAAGACCCAGAACAGCCTCACGGTCCGCGCCTCCGATCGGGTGATGAACATCATCGATCAGGTGATCCGCAACAACGACAGGCCGCGCGCCGAGATCGTCGTGGACGTCGAGATCATCGAGGTCAACCGGACGCGGGCCAAGGAGATCGGCCTCAATCTGTCGCAGTACTCGGTGGGCAGCATCTTCTCGCCGGAGGCCCCGCCGGGTGGAGGGGAAGGCGGCACGACGGCGCCCTTCAACCTGAACACCATCACCCGCGGCATCAGCACGGCGGATTTCTACCTGACCGTGCCGCAGGCCGTCGTCAACTTCCTGGCGAGCGACAACAACAACAAGATCATCGCCAAGCCACAGCTGCGCGGCATGGAAGGCAAGGTGATGACGCTCGACCTCGGCGACGAGATTCCGGTGCCGAGCACGACCTTCGGCGGCATCGGCGGCGGCGGCCTCACGACGATTCCGATCAACCAGTTCAACTACCGGACGGTCGGCATCAAGCTGAAGTTGAACAGCCCGCGGGTGACGCTCGAAGGCGAGATCGTCACCGAGCTCGAAGTCGAGAGCAGCACGCTCGGCGCCAACATCGACATCGCCGGCCAGAGCCTGCCGACTTTCGGCACGCGCCGCGCCGCGTCGTTCATCCGCATGCGTGAAGGCGAGTCGCTGATGCTGGCGGGCCTGCTGCGTGAGGATCAGCGGCGGGCGCTGAGCGGCTTCCCGGGGCTCCTGCGGACGCCGCTGCTGCGGCGGTTGTTCGGCAACACCGTCGACACGATCGCGCAGACCGACATCGTGTTCCTGCTGACGCCGCGCCTGGTGCGGTCGTCCGAGATCACCCAGCAGAACCTCGACCCGATCTACATCGGCAGCCAGCACAACCTCGGGCTGACGGGGGCGCCGCCGCTCATCGCCACCGATCCTGAGGCGGCGCCGGCGGCAGGCGCGACGCCGCCGGGCGGCGATCCGGCCGCCGTCATCCCGGTTCCTGGCGCGCCGCAGCCGGTCGCGACGATGCCGGTGCAGCCGCCGTCGATCGGCCCGGTGACGACGCAGCCGTCCGTGTTGCCGTCGCCGACAGCGCCGCCGGTCCCGGCACCGGCGCCCACGCCTGCGCCGCCGGCGACCGAGCCGCCACCGCCAGCCGAGGCGGCTGCCGCGGCTGCCGCCGGTCAGGCCCCGGGGACTCCGGCTGCGCCGGCGCGTCTGGCCGTCACCGCGCCGGGGCCGCAGTTTGCGGTCGGCGGCGGGCCGTACACGGTGCCGATCACGATCTCCGGCGGGCAGCGCGTCTCGACGTTGAGCGTGTCGGTGACCTACAACCCGTCGGTCCTGCGGGTGCGCGCCGTCCAGCCGGGGACGTTCATGGCGCAGGGCGGGGTCACGCCGACGTTCACCCAGCAGATCGATCCGGCGGCCGGGCGCGTGGACCTCACGACGCTGCGTCCGGGCGACCAGGTCGGCGCGTCGGGCACGGGCCTGGTGGCGACGCTGGTGTTCGACGCGGTGGCGACCGGCCAGTCGCTGATCACGCCGGCGGGAGTGGCCGCCAATCCGGAGCAGGGCAGCCTCGGCCTGCAGCTGGTCCCGGCGGCCGTGAACGTGAAATGACCGTGGCGCGCCTCTCCCGTCGTGCTCTCGCGGGCGGCGCGCGCGGCTACTCCTTCGTCGAACTGATCGTCGTGGCAGCGGTCGTGCTGATCCTGGCGAGCGCGATCCTGCCGCTCAGCCGGGTGGGCATCCAGCGGCAGAAGGAGGTCGAGTTGCGGCGCGCGCTGCGCGAGCTCCGCACCGCCATCGACCGCTACAAGGACGCCGCCGATCTGCAGCAGATCTCGAACCTGGAGATCGAGCCCGACGACATGGGCTACCCGCCGGATCTCGAGACGATGGTCGAAGGCGTCACCCGGGCGGGCGATGCCGCCCAGACAAAGCTGCGGTTCCTGCGGCGCATCCCGGTCGATCCGCTGACGGGCGAGGCGGAGTGGGGACTGCGGTCGTACCAGGACCGGCCCGAGTCGACATCGTGGGGCGGCCAGAACGTGTTCGACGTCTATTCGACGGCCGGCGGGACGGGGCTCGATGGGAAGCCGTACAGTGAGTGGTGAGATGCGACGACGGCGAGGGTTCACGCTGCTCGAGTTGATGGTCGTGATGGCCCTGATCGTCGTGATCGCGGGCATCGCGATGGCCGGGTATCGCAACTCGGTGACGCTCGCGCAGGAGGCCGTGCTGGCCGAGGATCTGTTCCGCATGCGCGACGCGATCGACCAGTACTACGCCGACAAGAACAAGTACCCCTCGTCGCTGCAGGCGCTGGTGAGCGACGGCTATCTGCGGGCGCTGCCCCAGGACCCGTTCACCCAGTCGGACTCGACCTGGGTGGAGGTGCCGGCCGAGCCCGATGCCAGCAACCCCACCGCGGAGCCGGGCGTGTACAACGTCAAGAGCGGTTCCGACAGGACGTCGATGAAGGGCACGCCGTACAACGAATGGTGAGCCCGCGCCGCGGTGTGCCAGGGGCGGATGGGCGATTGTCGTCCGCCTACTGTCGCTCCAGCGCCGCTCGATCCCACCCGGCCAGGTCGGCGGCCTGCCGGTACGTCGTGTCGACGAAGGCGGCAATCGCCGATTCGGGCGACGGCGCCGCGCGCACGACCTCGTACGGCAGGATGAACTCGCTGAGTTCCTCGTGGTAGTACGCGCCCGCCGGCTGGATCGACGCCGCTTTCAACCCGGGCGGCTCGGGCACGGCGTACGCGTAGAACGCGGGCTCGAGCAGGGGACCGCTGCCGGGCCAGAAGCCATGGCTGATCACTTCGTGTGAATACGCCTCCCGCATGAAGGTGGGTCCCTCACGCGGCGGCGCCGGCCGACCCGAGAACCTGGTGACCGCGATATCGAACGCGCCCCAGAAGAAGTGGACCGGACTGCACTTGCCGATGAACGCACATCGACACGCAGTGAACACCTGGTGCGCTTGCGTGACGATGCGCCACCAGCGTTCGACGTAATCGCGGTCGTAGCTGTGGTGCTCCGTGTCGAGCTCGAAGCGGACGGGAGATTCGAGTTCCACCGGCATCGACCAGATCCGCACCGGCAAGCCCATCGCGTCCAGCGTGTGCATGAACTCGTGGTGGAAGTCGGCAACCGATCTCGGCGCCAGGGGCAGCGCACGCCGGACGCCGTCCGACGTCTCGATCACCAGCTGGTGATCCACGAAATCGAACGTGATGGCGAACTGACGTGAACCGTGCGAGAGCAACGGCGTCCGCAGTCCTCGAGGTGCCACCCGGAACGCGATCCCCCAACTGTGGTTCAGCGGCGCCGCGTGGGCGAGGGTGACCTTGCCGACCATCTGCGTCCACATGTGCAGCGTCGCGTACGTGTCCTTCCACGCGTCGTAGGGCAGCGGTGGCCATGCGTCCATGCGGCAGTATAGCCACCTTGGCGTGTCTCGGACGGTTGAGTCGTCAGTGGCGCCGGCCGGTGCTGGCCGGCGCGCGTCTGACCTGCCTGAACCGTCGGAAACAGTGCGGACTCGCGGTCATCCGCGTCCCTGGGCGCGTGAGGGAATCGTCGTGCGCGCACGCGTCGCGTGCGCAGGAGGTGACAGGTGGTCCGGTGGCTGCTGGTTCTCACGTGCGCGTGCGGCGGGGGCCTGCTCGGCGCCCAGCCACCCGTCCCAGCCGTCCCACCGCGCGACGGCCGCCCGGCCGCCGCGGCCGCGGCACCGGTCGGCGACGCCCGCGTCTTCGGGCGCGTGATCGACGCCGAGACGTTGCGTCCCCTCCGAGGGGCCTTTGTCGTCGCCGTGCCGCAGCGCCTTGCGGATGGGACGGTCGTCACCGATCTGCGCGCAGAGGCGACGCAGCCGACGGCGGCGCGCACCGACGCCGACGGGCGCTTTGCGCTGAGCGACCTCCAGCCGGGTGAGTACGCCGTGGTCGCGCGCCGCAGCGGCTACGTCCAGCAGCAACTGGGGCAGGCGTCGCCCGGTACGCCGGGCCGCCACCTGGTCTTGCAGCGCGGCGCCGTCGCCGGACCGTTGGAGTTCACCCTGGTGCGGAGCGGCGTGATCAGCGGCCGCGTGCTCGACGCCGCAGGTGTTCCTGCAGATCGTGTGACGGTGCGCGCCGCGCGGCTGCGCCACGTGCAGGGTGGTGTGCGTCTGCAAGGCGTGGATCAGGCCACCACGAACGACCTCGGTGAGTTCCGCGTGTTCGGCCTGCCACCCGGGCGCTACGTGGTGTCGGCTACGCCCGTGCTCTCGTTTGTGCCGGCAGGGGCATTCGGGGTGATGCCCCCGCGCGACGTCGTCCCGACCTTTGCCCCGTCGGTCACGAGTGCTCACGAGGCGCAGGTGATCGACGTAAGACCTGGCGACGAAGCGGAAGCGCACATCCATCTCGTGGAGGCCGTGGTCAGCACGATCGCAGGGCGCGTGATCGACAGTCGGGGCATGCCGGCGACCGATGGCTTCGTGGGGCTGCAACCACGCGGCGGGTCGCGCATCGTGTCGGGCAGCACGACGCCGGTGAACCGCGATGGCTCGTTCACGCTGCTCGGTGTGCCACCGGGCGCCTACACCCTCACGATGTCGCCGCGCATCAGCGTGGCGACGGCAGACGAACGCGCCACACAACTCGCGCGCAGCGAAGTCGGCATGCTCGACGTGGACGTGGCCGGTGACGTGACCGGCGTTGTCGTGAGAACGCAGCCAGGAACGACGGTGCGCGGGCGCCTCGTCGTGGATGGGGACGCCTCGCGGCTGCGCGGGCGCGACATGCGCGTGCAGTCCACGTCGATCGGCCCCTGGAACGGTCAGGCGCGGGCGCGAGTCCAGCCCGATCTCACCTTCGAACTGGTGGGCGTGCGTGGCCCGGCCGTGCTGCGCCTCGTGAACGCGCCAGACGGATGGTGGACCCGCACCGTCCGCGTCGGTCGTGTGGACGCGACCGACGGCCACGACTTCGGTGTGGCGCGCACCGTGGCCGACGTCGAGGTCGTCGTGAGCACGAGACCGAGCGGGGCGCGTGGGCGTGTCGTCACGGCAGGAGGTGCCCCCGCTGGCGACGCCATCGTGGTCGGCTTCGACCAGGACGCGCGGAGGTGGGACCAACCCGTGCTCGCCAACACGTTCATGGTGAGGCCGATCGAGGACGGCACGTGGTCGATCGACAGGCTGCGGCCCGGACCATACCGGCTCGTTGCCGTGTCGGCGGCCGACGCGCGCGGCGACAGCCTCGACGATCCCGAGTACCTGAAGACGCTCGATGCCCGCGCGCGCACGGTGATGCTCGCGGAAGGGGAGACGCCGGACGTCGTGTTGGTGGTGCAGCCATGACACTGCCGCAGATCGTCCGGTCCGTCGCGTCCGTCGCCGCCATGCTGGTGTGTGTCGCGATCGATCACGGACAGGTCGTGGCACAGGGGCGGTCAGGTGTGGTGATGGGGCAGCCGCCGCGATCGGGTCCGCGCCCGGAAGGCGCGGGCAGCGTGCGCGGCCGTGTCGTCGACGGCGCCACGGGGCAGCCGCTCCGTGCCGCCACGGTGAGCGCCACCTGGCGTGCGCTCGAGGGCGACGGCGATGCGCGGTTCTCGGCCCGCACCGATGCACAGGGTGTGTTCGAGAGTCCGCAGGCACCCGACGGCAGCTACGTGGTGTATGTGCATCGGCAGGGCTTCCACGAGATGCCGGGCGCGAGTCAGTCGCCGCGCCAGGTCACACTCCGGGACGGCGGGAGCATCGACCTCGGCGACGTGCGCCTCGTGCGGGGCGGCGTGCTGACCGGCCGGGTGCTCGACGAGCACGGCGAGCCAGTGGTCGGTGCCATGGTCACGCCAATCGGACGACCGCGCGGGCAGGACATGCTGATGGCGCTCGGCGGTGTGGCGGTCACCGACGACCGGGGCGTGTACCGCGCCCACGGCCTCATGCCTGCGAAGTACACCGTCCGCGTCGTGCCGCCGGGCCCGTCTGGGCGAGGGCCGGTCCGACTACAAGGGGAGGAGCCGGAACTCCTGCCGGTGTTTGCCACCAACACACCCGAGTTGTCGACAGCCGAATTCGCCGACGTGCGGGCCGGCGAGGAAGCCGTCCTCGACGTACGCGTGCCGGGCGGCCGCCTTGCGCGCGTGACGGGGCGGATCCTCTCCGACGGAGAGCCGACGACGAATTCGCGGCCTGACGTGGTGCTGCGTCCGATCGGCGGGGCAGACGTGCGGCTCGCTGCGGCGCGGACGCTGCCCGACGCGCGGTTCGAGTTCCTGGACGTGGCGCCGGGACGATACCGCGTCGTGGTCGAGGAGCCGAGGGTGAACACACCCGACGGTCCGACTCGCCGCCGCGCCGGCTGGGTGGACATCGCCGTCACGGGCGAACCGATCACCGGCGTCGACGTGCCCATCGGGTTCGGCGCAGTGGTGCGTGGGCGCGTCGAGATCGACAGCGGGAACGCGAGCGCGCTGGCCGAGCGGCCTCTTCAGGTGATGGCCTCGCCGATCCGCGAACGCACTCCGGTGACGTCGGGGACGATGATCTCGACGTCGACCGTGGACCTGGCCTTCGAAGTGCGAGATCTGCTGGGGCTCATGCAGTTGCAGATCGCCGGCCTGCCACCGGGCTGGTGGCTGAAGTCGGTGCTCGTCGACGGTGAGGATGTGTTCGACGGACATCTGTTCCCGGTGTCGGGCACCATCGACGGCGTGGTCCTCCTGGTGAGTTCGCGCCAGTCCGGCGTGAGCGGACGGGTCCAGGGCGCGGGCAACCTGCAGGGAGCGTCGGTGCTCGTGCTGCCGGGCGACGGCATGGACGCGATGCGCGGTCCCGGCCGGACCGTTGCGAGCGTCGTGATGGACGGCACCTTCACGGCGTCGGGACTGCGGCCGGGTCGCTACACGCTGCTGGCGTTGTCGCCGCCGATGCGGAGTGTCTACGACCGCCTTGGCCGCGAAGAACGGCAGGCGTTGCTCGCCGTACAGGGACGACCTGTCGATGTCGTCGAAGGGCGGCTCGCCGCGGTGACGTTGCCGCTCGTGGAGCGTTGACGAGAGGAAGAAGGCAGGGCCCGTTGGGACAACGCGGCGGCGGCGGCCGGGCTGGGACAGCCGGCCCTACCTTGTTTTCTGACTCTACGTGGCTGTGGCCACGACGGGCGTGACGGCACTCTCGTCGGTCTCGCCGCTGCGGATGCGCACGACCCGTTCGACCGGCAGGACGAAGATCTTGCCATCGCCGACGTCACCCGTACGGGCGGCGCCGCTGATCGCGTCGATGGCCGTTTCGACGAAGCCGTTGCTCACGCCGATTTCGATGCGCACCTTTTCGGCCAGCGCCATCTTCACCGTGGTGCCGCGGTAGTTCTCGACGTGTTCGGTCTCGCCGCCGTGTCCCTGCACGCGGCTGATGGTGAGGCCCCGCACCTGGGCCTTGAAGAGGGCTTCGAGGACCGGGTTCAGCCGGTCGGGACGGACGATGGCGACAACGAGTTTCATGCCCGGCCTCCCTGTGCCGTGGCCGGCGCCGACGCCGCGACCAGCGAGGCCGCGAACTCCGGTCCGATGAGAATGGCGCCATCGCCCTCGGCGTAGGCCTCCTCGCCGTGGTCGCTGACGTCGAGGCCGAGCGCCTCGTCACGCGTCGTGGCGCGTAGCGGCACGACCAGCCCAATCACCTTCAGCAGGACGAACGTGACGACGACGCTGTAGGCCAGCGCCGCGGCGATGCCGGCCGCCTGGATGCCGATCTGGCCGGCGTTGCCGCCCACCAGGCCGTTGGCCGCGCCACTCCACGCCACGTCGGCGAAGACGCCGGTCAACAGCGCCCCGACGGTGCCGCCGACGCCGTGCGCCGCGATCACGTCCAGCGAGTCGTCCAGCCGGGTGCGGGCGCGGAACATGATCGCGAAGTAGCTCGGGATGGCCGCGAGGCCGCCCAGCATGAGCGACGAGGTCGGGCTGATGTAGCCGGCCGCCGGCGTGATCGCGACCAGGCCGACGACGATCGCCGTGGCGGCGCCGACGGCGGTCACGTGCTTGGTGCGGCTCAGGTCGAGGAGCGTCCACACGACGAGCGTGGCCATCGGCGCGAGCAGCGTGTTGGCGAACGCCAGGCTGGCGATGCCGCTGGCCGAGAGCGCGCTGCCGGCGTTGAAGCCGAACCAGCCGAACCAGAGCAGGCCGGCGCCCAGCAGTGTGAACGGCACGTTGTGCGGCAGCACGGCCTGCCGGCCGTGATCGTGCCGCGGGCCGACGACGATCGCCGCCACGGCGGCCGCGGCGGCCGCGTTGACGTGGACGACCGTGCCGCCCGCGAAGTCGAGCGCGCCCATCGTCGCCAGCCAGCCGCCGCCCCACACCCAGTGCGCGACCGGTGCGTAGACCGCCAGCACCCACAGCGTGATGAACGCCAGGTACGCGCCAAACCGCATCCGCTCGACGATGGCGCCCGAGATCAGGGCCGCCGTGATGACCGCGAACGTGCCCTGGAACGCCATGAACAGCACATGGGGAATCGTGCCCTGCGGATCCAGCGTGACGCCCCTGAGCAGGCCGAACTGCAGCCCGCCGATCCACGCCGTGCCCGGCGCAAACGCGAGTGAATACCCGAGCAGCGCCCAGGTGACGCCTGCGAACCCCAACGCGATGAACGACATCATCATCGTGTTCAGCGCATTCTTGGAGCGGACCAGCCCCCCGTAGAAGAAGGCCAGGGCGGGGGTCATCAGCAGCACGAGCGCCGTGGAGACCAGCATCCACGCCACATCTGCGTTGTTCATCGTTCCTCCCGTGGGAGGCAATCGGCCGGGCGGGACGTTGTGTTCCGCGCGTGTCGCATCCGCACGCACGAGAACCTAGCAAGTTTGATGCTCAGATGGGTGAGCTTTGCCGTCAACGCGATGCAACTCGTTGCAACAGCGCGGCTTTGCCGAGCAATGTGTGCGGGTACCAGGAATTGAGATACGACATTCGTGTCGTATTCCAGGCGCAGTCCGACAAATATGTCTAGTCGCCGCGGAAGCGACCGAGGTCGATCCCCAGTTTCTTGACCTTGTAGGCGAGAATCCGCTCGGTGGTGTCGAGCAGGCGGGCGGTGCGGGCGAGATTGCCCCGCGCCGTCTTCAGCGCGTCCTGGATCAAATCCATCTCGAGGGCCGCGGTTGCCGTGGCCAGCGACAGCCGGGGCAGCGTGCCCGAGACCTCCGCGGTCTGCAGGCTGGGCGGCAGATCGTGTCCGTGGATCACGCCTCCGGTCGCGACCAGGACGGCGCGTTCGATGCAGTTCTCCAACTCGCGGACGTTGCCCGGCCAGTGATACGACATCAGCATGTCGATCGCCGTCGTCGCCAGGCGCCGCACGTCGCGGCCGTGGGCGACGGCGTATTTCTCGATGAAATGGTCGGCCAGCAGCAGGATGTCCGGCTTGCGGTCGCGCAGCGGCGGCAGGAAGAGCGAGAAGACGTCGAGGCGGTAGTACAGGTCCTCGCGGAACGTCCGTGCCTTCACGGCCTCTTCGAGGTCGCGGTTGGTGGCCGCAATCAGGCGGACGTTGACCCGCAGCGTCTGGGTGCCGCCGAGCCGCTCGAACTCGCGTTCCTGCAGCACGCGCAGCAGCTTGACCTGCGTGCCGATCGACAGCTCGCCGACTTCGTCGAGGAACAGCGTCCCGCCGTTGGCGAGCTCGAACCGGCCCTTCCTGGCGCTGCGTGCGTCGGTGAAGGCGCCGGCCTCGTGGCCGAACAACTCGGACTCGACGAGTCCTTCGGGCAGCGCCCCGCAGTTCACCTTCACGAACGGCTTGCTGGCGCGGGCGGAGTGGTAGTGGATGGCGTGGGCGATGAGTTCCTTGCCCGTTCCCGACTCGCCGCGGATCAGGACGGTCGTCTGGCTGCGCGCCACCTGCATCACCTGCGCGTACAGCCCCTGCATCGGCCGGCTGCTGCCGACGATGTTGCGGAAGTCGTAGCGCTCGCGCAGTTCCTCGCGCAACTGTGCGTTCTCGGCGACCAGTTGTTGTCGCTCGGCCTGTTGCAGGGCGTGCACGCGGACCGCGTACCCGAGCAGCGAGGCCACCACGCCGAGGAAGGCGAGCAGCCGCTCCATGTCGGCGTCGGGCCGATGGTCGCGGGCCAGCCCGACGGCGCCGACGCAGGTGCCGGCGGCGCAGATTGGCACGCAGATGAACGAGGTGTCGCCGCCCGAGGCCCGGAGGACGCCGGTGCGGTTGAGGAACAGCGGCTCCTGGCTCGCCTTGGGCACGACCACGGGGCGGGCCGTCTCGACGACCCGCCCGATGATGCCTTCGCCGACGCGGTACCGCGCCCGCTGGGCCGCCTGCCAGTTCATGCCGGTCGCGGCGGCCACCGACAGGTCGCCCGCATCGCCCTCGCGCAGCGCAATCACCGCGCTGCGCGCCGAGGCCGCCTCGGCGACGTGCTCGAGCGCACGCGCCAGCGCCGTCTTGAGATTGGGCGCGGCGCTCAAGACGGGACCGAGCGACAGCAGCGCCGAGAGGTGGTCTCCCTCGGCCCTGCCGGCCACCTGCCTGGACATGGGTCACAAGCGTACGCCGAGATCGGCGTCGTCGATGCAGCCCGGCCCGGCATGACGCAGTGACGGCTGCGGCTCAGGGCGTCGTGAAGGAGTACACGAAGCCGACCAGCGCGGTGTTCTGGTGCCGGCGGAAGCCCGTGTCGCGATACTCGAAGAACTCCTCGGTGGACCAGTCGCGGCGGTATTCGAGGCGAATCGAGAGGCCCCTCACGAGCATGTGCTCGCTGGTCAGCGTCAGTTCGCGCAGCGTCTGCGTGGTGCCGGTGGCGAAGCCCTCGCGGTCCTCGAAGACTTCGATGCGGGGCGTCAGGGCCCACGAGGGGGTCACCAGGAACCGCCCGTAGGCCGCCACGCCGTGCCACGCGACGGTCTGACCGGCGATCGTGTCGCGCCCGATGTCGATGTTGGTCATCAGCGACAGGCGCGGCGTGACCGTCCAGGTCGCGATCGTGTCGAAGAGATTGCGCCAGCCCTCGTCGCCATCCGGGCCTTCGGGCCCGCCCATCCAGGCCTGCGACAGCGTGAGCGAGGGCAGGGCCTTCCACGTGACCTGGGTCGCCATCGTCTTGCCGCGGTTGTTGTCCTGGGCGTTGTTCCAGCCGTTGACGAGGAAGCCCGAGACCGAGACCGTGTCGGTTACCGGCAGGGTGGCGCGGACGCCCACGTGGTAGTAGGGTGCGGCCCACGCGAAGAGCAGCGATCGCGAGTAGTTCCAGTTGTTGGCGGTTTCGGTCGGTTCGGCGCCGATCGGCGTGTTGAACTTGCCGGCATCGATCTGGAGGCCCTTGCCGACAGGCGCCAGCACGCTCACGTAGGCCTGCTGCAGGTAGCGGAGCGTGCCGTCGTCCGGATCAAGGGAGTTGACCCAGTTGGCGGTCGGGCCGAAGCCGATGTCGGCGCGGAAGCCGAGGCGCCGATCGGCCGTGGGCACCTGTTCGGCCGCGATCTCGAGGTAGCTGACCGCGAACTGATTGTCCTTCTCGTCGAAGTTCCGGAGGATGTTCTGCCCGGACGAGGGCTTGTTGCCGTTGAAGGCGTAGTACGTATCGGCCGTGCCCGAGACGCGGGTCGGGCCGAAGATCGTCTCCCAGGTCGTGGGCTGCGGCGGCGGCAGGTCGGCTCCGGGCTGCGTCGGGGCCTGCGCGTCGGCGGGCGCTTTTTCCTCGTCCGTGTCTGCTTCCGTGTTCTCGTCCTCGCTGGCGGTCGTCGCCGCCACCGCGGTGGCCGCCGACTCCACGAGGCTGGCGGGCTGGGCCAGCACGAGAGCCGGCGCCATCACGGTGATGGCCACTAGGGCGAGCGCTGGGAGGGGGTGACAAGGCAGGACAAAGCGCGCAGCTGTCTTCATGCCGCACGCCTACTACCACGTGTCGTGCCAGCCCTCCCGAGCGACACTCGATGAGTGGTTGCAACTGGTTCACAACGCGAGAGTTATGCGTATTTCATCACGTCTTTGTTGAACCAGGTATTCCGACACATTTGTCGTGGATCTACCGAAAAGCGACAAACGTGTTGCGCATAGTCAGTACCGCTTGGCGATGCGCGTCTACTTTGAGTACTTTGTTTTGAGTATTACTTTGTGGCTAGACAGGGCCGCCGCCGTGCGCTCGGCACCGATCGCGTCCGGTCCAGCCGAGGCGCGGCTCGCGCCCGCTACTGGACCAGCACTTCGACGGTCTGGATGCCGCGCTGCCCGACCGCGTTCACCACTTCGAGGGTGACGATCTTCCGGCCGGAGCTGCCGTAGGCGTGGTTGGTCGTCGGACCGGTGGTCACGCGCGTGGCCCCGTCGCCGAAGTTCCAGTCGTAGGTGACGATGTTGGTGCCGCTGGCGGTGGCGGTGAAGGTCACGCTGGCGCCGACCGCCGGGTTGACCGGGTTGGCCGTCAGCGTGACGCTGATCACCCGCTCCTCGACGGTGACGAGCGTCGACGCCGTGGTCACCTCGCCGCCGGTGTCGGTGACCGACACCGTGACGGTGTAGCTGCCCTTGCGGCTGAACGCCTTCTGCAGCGTGCGCGACCCCGTGATCGCGCCGAGCGACTGGCGGGTGCCGTCGCCGAAGTCGATCACTGCGTCGCGGACGGCGTCGCCGTTGGTCTGCGGCTGGACGTTGACGGTGAACGACGTCGTTTCCCCTTCGCCGACCGGTGTCGTCGGACCGCTGATCGATACGCTCGGCCGGGCCGTGACCCGCACCGTGTACGTGGCCGTGACCGCGCCCACGCTGGCCGTGACCGTGGCTTCGCGCGTCGTCGTCAACTGGGTGCGCGCCTCGCCGTTGGCGTCGGTGATGACTGTGGCGTCGCGCAGGACGCCGGCCGTCGTGCTGAAGGTGACCGGCACGCCCGCCAGGCGGCGGTTGTTCTCGCCCGTGGCCACCGCCAGGATCTCGACGCTGCCGCCGTTGGGGCCCACCGCGGACGGCGTCGAGCCGAGATTCAGCGTCGTGGCGGCCGCTGCGCCGACGCGGATTTCCAGCGCTTCGGCCTGCGCGCCCCCCGAAAATGCCCGTACCTGGGCCACGCCGGAGGCCGTGCCGGCATTGAGGCGCACCGTTGCGCGTCCGCTGCTCGTGCGGGCTTCCGCCGGCTCGAGCGCCCCGAGCGTCGTCGTAAACGTGACCTGCGTGCCGTTCTGCACCGGCACGCCGCCTGGCTCGGTGACATTGGCCGTAATCTCGACGGTGCCGTTCAGCGCGACGACGGTGTTGTTGGCAAAGAGGGTGACGGCCGAATCGGTGGGCGCGGTGAGCGGCGCCTTGTCGCAGCCGACCAGCGCGACCGGCGCCGTGAGCAACGCGGTAGCCAACGTCGCGCGAGAGGCAAGGGCCCACAGCGGCAGGGCGACGCGGCAGCGCGGTGCTAGCATGACTGCCAAGAATAGCAAACGCATGAGAACGCCCCGATCGGCTACGGCAGTGTCAGACGCGCGCGGGTATGCGATGGCCGTGCTCCTGGTGGCGATGGCGGTCATGCTCACGTTGATGAGCGTGGCGATGCCGGTCTGGCGCCAGCAGGCCCGCCGCGAGCGCGAAGAGGAGCTGCTGTTCCGCCTGAAGCAGTACGCCCACGCGCTCTCGCTCTATCAGCGCCGCGTGCCCGGCGGCTCGCCCGGCACCGTCGACGACCTCGTGAAGCAGCGCTACCTCCGGCGCAAATACCTCGATCCGATGACCGGCAAGGACTTCGCGATCCTGCGCGTCGGCCAGGTGTCGCCCGGCATGTCGATGCAGATGCCTGGCGTCAGCACCACCCCTGGCGGCCGCACGCCGGCGACGGGAACCGGTCGCGGCGGCGCCTCTGGCACCGGCCCCGGCCAGAGCGTACGACCGGGGGGCACCGCCGGGCCGGGCGCCGTGCAGCCGGGCGTCATGGGCGGCGCGGCCGGCGGCGCCGTCGGCGGCATTCGCGGCGTGGTCAGCACGAGCAAGGAGACATCGCTGCGGATCTGGAAGGGCCGCACGCAGTACGACCAGTGGGAAGTCGCGATCGAGGACATCACGCCGCGCTTCCTCGGCTCCCAACCGCAGCAGCCGGGGCAGAACAACCGGCCGGGTGGGTCGCAGCGTCCCGGTCAGGCCCGCCCGGGCCAGACGTCGCCGAGCGGAGCCGGTCCGTCGCAGTCGATCAACCCCTACGGCCCGCCGAGGGGCAGCCGCCAATGAGACGGTCCGGTCACGCGCGGCGTCCGCTCGCGCGGTAGCTCGCCCACATTCCGAGCGCCAGCAGCAGCGGCGTGGCCGCCAGCACCCTGCCGCCGGCGAGCGGCAGCGTCAGTCCCATCGTCCACGGCAGGAGCATCGCGCCGATCGAGCCGAGTGCGGCGACCGTCGACACCGCGAATGCGGCGCGGTCGGCGAAGCGGCTGGCCACCACGCCGAACATCGACGGCCAGATGGGCCCGGTGGCCGCGCCGAGCATCACGATGGCGACCGTCGTGCCGGTCTGGTGTCCGACCGACATCAGCAACACGACGCCGCTGACCGCGAGCGCCCCGAGCGACAGATGGAGCACCGTGCCGGGGCCGAGCCGCAGCGTCAGGGCGGTCGACAGGACGCGGCCCGAGACGTAGGCGAACCAGTAGGCGGACGTGAGCAGGGCGGCGCGCGCTGGCGGCACGCCGAGCGTGCGTTCCACGTAGGTCGCCGCCCATCCGCCGAAGCCGGCCTCGACACCGCCATAGAGGAACACGAGGACGCCGATCAGCAGCAGCGGCACAGGGAACGCACCTGCCGCGCGGTCGGCCGGACGGTCGTCGGCGGGCTCGTCCTCCGGCAAGACCTGCCAGGCCCACGGGATGATCGCGATCAACGCCGCGCCGCCCACGGCGGGCACCCATCGCGCCTGTCCACCGGACCGCAGCAGCAGGCTGGCGAGCAGTGGCCCGAGCACGGCGCCGCTGCCGTACAGCACGTTGATCAGGTTCAGCACGAACGCTGGCCGGCCGGGAAGCAGCCGCGACGCGACGAGATTGATCGTCACCGTCGTGAGGCCGTACCCGGCGCCGAGCACGGCGCTCGCCGACAGCAGCGTCAGGAGGCGTGTGGCTGTCGCCACGCCGAACGTGCCGAGCCCGAAGATGCCGAGCGCCGTGAGGATGATCGCGCGCGTCCCGATCCGTTCGAGCAGCAGGCCTGCGGTGATCTGCGACGTGAGCATGCCGGCAAAGAGCGCGGCAAACAGGATCCCGATTTCGGAGACGTCGACGCGGGCGGCCAGGGCGAACTCCGGCAGGGCCGGGCCGAGTGCCGCGATGCTCGATCCGACCGCCACGAACGTCGCGCACAGGCAGGCGATGAGGGCGTGCGGCGTGGCGCGATCCGCCACCCGGCGTCGGTCATGGCCCGGCGCGCCGCCGGCCTCAGCGCGATGCACCGGTGTGTGAGGCGGTGGCGTCGCCGAAGGCGCGGCGCTGGAGGTTCGACATGTACGACGAGGCGCGGCCGGCGCCGCCGGTCATGCTGTCGTAGGAGTACAGCATCACGCCGGCAAAGCCCATGGTGCGGCTCACGTCGATGCGGCGCGCGGCCTCGTCGGGGTCGATCTTGAACGCGCCGATGCCTGGCCACACGGCGCCTGCCTTCTGCTGCGCGAGCGCCTGGAGCTGGCGCTCGAAGGCGCGGCCATCCTGGACGTACGTCATCGGGCACACGGCGTCGAGCAGCCCGCTGCGCAGCCACGTCGCCCAGTCCTGCAGCTTGCGCTGCCGGGCGTCGGCGGCGTCCGGCCAGACGGCGGCGGTCAACTGCAGCGCCGGCCGGTTGGCCTTGGCGCGATCGCGGATGCGCACGACGAGCTGGGTCAGCCGTTCGCGGCGGAACGCCGCCCAGCGCGAGGCGTAGTCGGTGACGAACACGAGCGGATCGCGGGCGGCGCGCCGATCGAGCGTCGCCAGTTCGGTCGGCGTCAGCTCCGGGATCAGCGCCGTGCGAAATGCATCGAGCGCCATCCGGCTGCAGTCGAACTCCGGCGACGGATAGCGGATGTAGTCGAGGTGCAGGCCGTCCAGCGCGTAGCGCGACGTCAGGTGATCGATGAGCGCCTCGGTGCGGGCCTGGGCGGCCTCGGGAATCGGCGAGGAGAAGACGCCTTCGATCGTCGTGTTGTGACGGTGGCTCCAGCTCGCCAGTCGCGCGACGTAGCGCCGATCGCGCGGCGACATTCGCAGCAGGTCGGGCGCCAGCGACCGCGGCACCATCAGCCACTCGGGATGCTGCACCAGGACGTGCTTGGGATCGGACGGAATGGCCGTGGACCCGGCCACGAGGTTGACGTTCAGCCACGCGTGCACCTGCACGCCAGCGGCGTCGGCCCGGCCAATCAACTCGGCGAGCGGATCGAAGGTGGCGGGCTGACGGGCGAGCAGCACGGCGCGCGGGTCGGGACCGCCCGCGTAGAAGGCATCGCCGCGGCCGCGGACCTGCACGAACAACGCGGTGAACCCGTGCCGCTTGGCGTCCTGCACCACCTGCGCCACCTCCGCCGGACTCGTCATCCAGCTGCGGGTGACCCACAAGCCGCGCATCTCCGTGACGGCCGCGCGTGCGAGGGCGGCGCGGGGCAGCAGACCGGCGAAACAGAGTGGAGCGAGGGTGAGCCGCAGGAGTTCGCGGCGCGACGAGGCGGCCATCAATCGGCGCACGGATGGAACGGAGGCCGTGCGCACGAAGTATATACTTCGTGCCCGTCGGGGTCGTACACAGGCCCCATCCTTCCCGCATGCAAGGCGCCTATCCCTCACCGCTGGTCATCGGTATCGATGCCGGCGGCACCAAGACCGAAGCGGTGCTGGCCGATGGCCACGGCGACGTGATCGCCCGGGCCCGGCGCGGCGGCGCCAACCTCGCGGCGCACGGCGAACTCGCGGTCGAGAAGACGCTGCACGAGGTGATCGAGGACGTGCTCGGCGAGGCGAATGCGCGGCCGGACGTCATCTGCCTGGGTAGCGCCGGCGTCGACCGCGCCGAAGACAACGCCATCATCCAGGGCATCATGCGGCGGATCGGCGCGCGGGCTCGCGTGCTGATCACCAACGACGCCCTGATTGCGCTCGTCGCCGGGGCCGGTGTGGCGCCCGGCATCGTCGTCATCGCGGGCACCGGGTCGATCGCCTACGGCCGGAACGACCGCAACGAGGCGGCCAGGGCCGGCGGCTGGGGCTACATCCTGGCCGACGAGGGCAGTGCCTTCTGGATCGGACGGCAGGCGCTGCGGGCGGTGGTCCGCGAGGCCGATGGCCGTGGCCCGGCCACCAGCCTGACGCCGCTCGTCCTCGAGTTCTTCGGCGTCGCCCGTCCCGAACAGCTGGTGCGCGAGGTGTACCGCCACTACCTGAAGCCGAGCGACATCGCCCGCTGCGCGTCGCTGGTCGAGCAGGCCCGCGTCGCCGCCGACGCCGTCGCCGTCCAGATCACGTCAGTGGCGGCTGACGAATTGGCTGCCGCGGTGCGCTCGGTGGTGCGTCAGCTCGAGTTCGCCGATCCGTTCCCGGTCGTCATGGCCGGCGGCGCGTTCCACGCGGTACCCTGGTTGCAGGACGCGCTGCGCGCGCGTCTGGCCGACGTCGAGCCGGCCGCCGACGTCAGGCTGCTCGACACCGAACCGGCGCTCGGCGCCGTCCGGCTCGCCCTCGCCGAGGCGGCGGGGGGCGCCGTCATCCCGACCTATACGACCCGTGATCATCTCCCTCTGTGACGACCCGCAGGATGTCGCCGATCTCGCCGCGCAACGCGTGGCCGATCTCCTGCACGACCAGCCACGCGCCGTGCTCGGCCTGCCGACCGGCCGCACGCCCATCCTGATGTACGACCTGCTGGCCGAGCAGCACGCGGCCGGCGCGATCGACTTCTCGCAGGTGCAGTCGTTCAACCTCGACGAGTTCGTCGGCATCGGTGAAGACCATCCGGGCAGCTACCGCGCCTACATGCGGCGCTACCTGTTCGACCGCGTCAACCTGCCAGACGGACAGGGCCACGTGCTCGACGGCCTGACCACCGACGCCGATGCCGAGTGCGAGCGCTTCGAGGAGCGCATCGCCGCCGCCGGCGGCCTCGACCTGCAGATTCTGGGACTCGGTGCCAATGGCCACATCGGCTTCAACGAGCCGGCCGAGGGGTTGATGGCGCGCACCCACCGCGTGGCGCTGCTGCCGTCGTCACGCGAGGCCAACGCCGGCTTCTTCGGCGGCGACCTCGCCCAGGTGCCGACCGAGGCGATGACGATGGGGATGGGGACGATCCTGAAGAGCCGCCGCATCCTGCTGCTGGTGACCGGCGGCGAGAAGGCGTCGACGGTCGCGGCGATGCTGCGCGGGCCCGTGACCACGCACCTGCCGGCCTCGTTCCTGCAACTGCATCCCGACGTGGAATTGATCTGCGACGGCGCCGCGGCGGCGCAGATCCGCTAGGGAACCGGCGCCTTCTTGTCGAGACCGAGCAGCGCCCGCAGGCGCGGCTCGGCATCCTCGCCGACCGCTTCGCGCACCGAGTCGTGCGAACCGCGCAGCGTGGCCAGCGCCTTGGACAGCGACAGCCCGGTGCGCTGCATGACGATCGCGGCCTTGACGTCGTTGCGGGCCGACTTCAGGAGCTTGCCGGCGGCGTCGTAGTCGACGCCGGTGGCAGTGGCGATGATGCGGCGGGCCCGGTCCTTCAGCTTGTCGTTGGTGGCCTGTACGTCCACCATCAGGTTGCCGTATGCCTTGCCGCTGCGGACCATCGCAATCGTGGTCAGCATGTTCAGCACCATCTTGGTCGCGGTGCCGGCCTTCAGTCGGGTCGATCCCGTCAGGACCTCGGGGCCGACCGCCGGCGCGATGATCAGATCGACGAACGTCTGAAGTTCGCTGCCCGGCCAGCAGGTCACGAAGATCACCCGCAGGCCGGCCTTGCGGGCCCGCGTCAGCGCGCCGCGCACGAAGTTGGTGACGCCGCTCGCCGAGATGCCGATGACGACGTCGCGCTTCTGCGGGCGCAGCCGCGCCACCGCCCGCGACCCTTCCTCGTAGTCGTCCTCGACGCCCTCTTTCGGCGTGAACACCGCATCCTTGCCACCGGCCATGATGGCCCGCACCCGCGTGGTGGACACGCCGAACGTCGGCGGCATCTCCGCTGCCTCGACGACGCCCAGCCGGCCGCTGGTACCAGCCCCCACGAAGATCACCCGGCCGCCCTTGCGGAACGACTCGGTGAGCATCTGCGCGCCGGCGACGATCCGCTCCTTCTCGCGATGCACGGCGGCGACGACCTTGCGGTCCTCGCTGACCATGAGATCGACGATGTCGCCGATGGAGGCGGTGTCGAGCGCCAGGCTGTTGGGGTTGATTGCTTCGGTGGGAAGGGCTTCCCACTTGGAAATGGATGGCATGGGGCGTACTCGACCGGAAACCGGGCGGAACAACGGTGCAGCGTAGCGCTGCCGGTGGGGGCTGTCAACGAAACGAACCCGGCGGCGCCGTCGTCCCGACGGCTGTGGATCCGGTTGTTACAATCGCTGCGCCCATGCCCACCCGCGAGTTGTCGATCGACGAAGCGGCCGATCTCGGCCAGCGCCTGGAGGCCGAACTCGGGCGCACCATCGTCGGACAACGGGCCGTGGTCCGCGAGATCCTGACGACGTTCTTCGCTGGCGGCCACTGCCTGCTGCGCGGCGTGCCCGGGCTTGCCAAGACCCTGATCATCAAGACGCTGGCGCGCACCGTCGACCTGTCGTTCAACCGCATCCAGTTCACGCCCGACCTGATGCCGTCCGACATCGTCGGGGCCGAGGTGATCGAGGAGGACCGGTCGACCGGGCGCCGCGAGGTCCGCTTCATGCGCGGCCCGGTGTTCGCCCACATCCTGCTGGCCGACGAGATCAACCGCACGCCGCCGCGCACGCAGGCGGCGCTGCTCGAGGCGATGCAGGAGCGGCAGGTGACGGTGGGCGGTGTGCGCTACGACCTGCCGGCGCCGCAGTTCGTGCTCGCCACGCAGAACCCGATCGAACAGGAGGGCACCTACAGCCTGCCCGAAGCGCAGCTCGATCGCTTCCTGCTCAACGTCGTGATCGGCTATCCCACCGCCGACGAGGAACGGCAGATGCTGGCGCAGACGACGGCGGCGCCGGCGGCGGCGGCGCGGGTCGTGGCGGCCGGTGAGGACATCGCGGCCGTGCACGCGCTGGTGCGCGAGATTCCGGCGGCGAGCAACGTCGTGGACTACGCGTCGCGTCTCGTGCGATCGACGCGTCCGGGTGAGCGGGAAGCGGCGCCGGTCGTCGGCAGGTACGTCCGCTGGGGCGCAGGGCCGCGGGCCGGGCAGGCGCTGCTGTTGTGCGGCAAGGCGCGCGCGCTGCTCGACGGGCGTGCGACGGTCAGTCTGGAGGACGTGCAGGCGCTCGCGCTGCCCGTGCTCCGGCACCGCGTGCTGGTGAACTTCCAGGCCGAGGCGGAAGGCCTGGACGCCGACGCGATCGTGTCGCGGGTGCTCACCGAGGTGCCCGCCCGGACGTGAGCGTGGCCCAGTCGCTGTCGCTCGACCCTGGACTGCTCGCGCGGATCGCCGATCTCGAACTCGCGGCTCGTCTCATCGTCGAGGGCGCCCGGCTCGGCGCGCATCGCAGCCCGTACACGGGCACCGGCGCAGAGTTCCAGCAGATGCGCCCGTATCTGCCCGGCGACGACCTGAAGCATCTCGACTGGAAGCACTACGCACGGACCGATCGGCTGTTCACGCGGGTCTACCGCGAGACCACCGAGTGGCCGGTGATGCTGGCGATCGACACCAGTCGGTCGATGGCCTTCGATGAGGGCGCCGGCGCGAGCAAGCTGCAGGTGGCGGTGCTGCTCGCCGCGGCGCTGGCGTATCTCCTGGTGCAGCAGGGCGAGGCGGTGGGCCTGGTCAGCCACGACGAGGACGTGGGGCTGTCGCTGCCAGCACGAACGGGACGCCTCCATTTCGTGCGGATGCTGGGCACGCTCGGCCGGCTGCGCGCGGCCGGCGGCACCGACCTGGCTGGCGCGTTGCGCCGTGCTGCCGCACGTCTGGGCCGGCGCGGGTGCGTCGCATTGATCTCCGATCTCTACGGCACCGACGGCTGGCAGACAGCGCTGCGCGAGACGCGGCGCATGGGCCACGAGGTCGTCGTGTTCCAGGTTCTCGCGCCCGGCGAACAGCGGCTCGCCTCGGCGGGCGACGTCGAGTTCGTCGATCTCGAAACCGGTGAGCGGATGGTGGCGAGCACGCCTGCGGTGCGCGAGGCGTACGAGCAGCGCGTGCGCGCGTTCGTCGAGGCGCAGCGTGCGTTCGCGCTGGCCGAGGGCATGACGTTCGTGGACGTCGCGACCGATCGCCCGCTGGACGCCGTGCTGCGCGCCTTCACGCAGCAGCGGGCCGCACAGGCAGGAGGCGGGCGGTGACGTGGTTGCTGCCGGCTGCGTGGGCGCTTGCCGCAGCCGTCGTGCTGCCGCTCGTCGCACACCTGTGGTCGCGCCACACGCCGAAAACGCTGCCGTTTCCGACGTTGCGTTTTCTGAGAGCGGCGTCGCCGGTGTCGCGGCGCCTGCGCACGCTGCAGGACTGGCCGCTGCTGCTGCTGCGCGCCGCGATCGTCGTCGTGGTTGCCGCTGCGGCGGCGGGGCCGACCCTCGCAACCCGGGGTCGACTCGCGCGGTGGCAGGCGCGGTTGCACCGGGTTGTCGTCGTCCAGGCCGAGGTCGGGCCTCGCGTCGAGGCCACGGTTGCCGGCCTGCGCCAAGGTGCCGACTCCTCGGACGTGGTGAACACGGGCGACTGGGACGCGCGCCTGACCACCGCGGGACGATTGGCCGGACGGTCCGCAGCGCAGCAGAGGACCGAGGTCGTCTACGTCTGGGACGGCACACGGCATCGCCTCGGCGCTGGCGAGCTGGCGCGACTGCCCGCGGCGGTCGGCATCTCGCTCCAACCGGTGCCAGGACCATCACCGGCGGCGCCCTCGTTCACACGCGACGGCACGGCGCTGCCCCTCGACCTCGTCGTCGCCGAGCACGACGCGACGGCGCGCGGCGCGCTTCGCGAGGCACTGGCGCTCGTGCCTGGCGCGACCGGCGACGGCCGCGTCGTGATGTTCTGGCCCGGTGCCGTGATCCGAGCGGCCGCAACGCCGACTGGGGTGGTCGAGCCCGATGTCCGGGACGCGTTCGCCCAGGTGGCCGGCGACATCCGCATCCGTGAGGCGGCATCGAGATCGACGCGCGACGGCCGGGCCGCGGCGATGACGTTCCCGGCATCGGCACAGGTGGTGGCGCGCGGCGTCGATGGAACGCCGCTGTTGCGCGCCTGGGCCGATGGCCATCGCCTCGCGCTCGGACTGGAGGCGGAGCCGACGTCGCCGCTGGCGCTGTGGGCCGCTGTCGCCGGTCTCGACGCCATGGCCGCGCCGAGGCACTGGGCGGCGGCCGCCGGCGAGGATGGCTGGACGCCGGACGCGATTGCGTCAGCGGTTCGTGACGCGTCGCTGCCGGAGTCGGCAGCGCTCCCTGGCGGCGTGGACACGCGCGCCGCCTGGGCGCTCGCGCTGGGGTTGGTGATCGTCGAGCAGTGGTGGCGGTCGCGGCTCGTGACGGCGCGTGATCGCGAGCGTGCCGCCGGAGGCGCGGCCGGCGAGGTCCACGATGCCGCCTGATCTGACATCGTCGGGCGGCGGCGCGCCGGAGACGGGTGACGAAGGACAGGCGTGGATGCAGGCCTGGATCGGCCGGGCATGGCGGAGGTGGCGGCTCATCGGCGCCGCGCACGCGCTGGCGTGTGGTGCCGGGCTCGGCCTGGTGGCGTGGTCGTGGCTCGGTGGCGGCGTGGGGTCGGGCGCGGCGATCGCTGTGGCTGTGGCGGCGGCGACGGCACTGGGACTGCTCGGGCACCGGCGATTTCGCGACGTGCGGGCCGCGCTCGCCGCGGTCGAGGCGCACCATCCTGCCCTGGGCAATGCCCTGATCGCGTGGCACGAGACGCATCGATCGGTGCCGCCGGTCATCGCCGCACGGCTCGCGCGTCAAGCGCGCATCGGACTCGAGGGGCTCCGTCCGGCGTCCCCATATGGCCCGCGCGCCTGGGGCGCGGCGGCGGCGTGCCTGATCGCCGGAATCGTGTCGGTGTGGATCGCGGGAACAACCGCTCCTCGCGCGTCTGCGGTTGCCGACGCGAGTGGCGCGGCACCCACCGGCGTGCGCACGGCTCC
>CBIHOS010000022.1:0-33729 GCA_966211945.1 uncultured bacterium | reverse complement strand
CGGCGACGCCAACACGCCGCCGCCGGCCGCAGCCCCGGAGGCCCCGCCGGCCGCGGAGCCGGCGACGCCGCGGCAGCGCAACCCCGGCCGCGCGCCCGCCAGGTCGCCGCGCGAGACTCCGCCGCCCCCTCCGGCGGCCCAGTCCACGCCGCCGGCCGACTCCGGGCAGGCAGCCCCCACCCGCTCGGGCGGCACCACCACCCGCGCCACCGGCGAGTCCACCGGCCGTCGTGCGGTGCCGAGGCCGTAAGGACACCGGTAGGGGCGCGTCCCCGACGCGCCCTGTCACGGTCGGCGACGATCGCGTCAGGGCAGCTCGGGGAGCTGCCCCTACCAGCCGATCCGCGTAGGATCGTGATGTGCCCACCTACGTCGTCCGCGTCGCGCGCCAGGCGACCGTCTTCCTGCTGTTCCTGCTGACGATCGTCCTCGGCGCGGTGAGCGGCGTGCTGTTTGCCTTTGCCGGCGACCTGCCGCAGATCTCGGCGCTCGACGACTACGCGCCGAGCACCATCACGCGCATCTACGCGGGCAACGGCGACGTCATCGGCGAGTTCGCCAAGGAGCGGCGGCTCGTCGTCGACTACGACGGCATCTCGCCGCTGCTCCGGCAGGCGATCATCGCCGCCGAGGACAAGGACTTCGAGGAGCACGTCGGCCTCAGCCTCCCGCGCATCGTCATCACCGCCGTCAAGGACGTCATCCACCAGCAGCGGGCCGGCGCGAGCACGATCACGCAGCAGGTGGCGCGCATGCTGTTCCTGCAGTCGGACTACATGCGCGGCGGTGTCTACGCGCGCACCGGCGTCGCCGGCTGGGAGCGGAAGATCAAGGAAGCGATCATCTCGGTGCAGCTCGAGAAGCGCTACACCAAGCGCGAGATCTTCACGCTCTTCTGCAACGCCACGTACTTCGGCCATGGCGCGTACGGCGTCGAGGCCGCCTCGCGGCTCTACTTCGGCAAGTCCGCGAAGGACCTCGCGCTGGAGGAAGCGGCCCTCATCGCCGGCATCATCCAGGGCAACGTCCGGCAGAGCCCGTACATCAACCCCGAAGCCGCCACCAGGCGGCGCAACTACGCGCTGCAGCGGATGGCCGACGAAGGCTTCATCACGCCAGCCCGGGCCAGCGCCGCGAAAGCCGCGCCGATCAAGACGGCCGGCCTGCCGACGCAGCCGTACTCGCCGGCGCCGTACTTCGTCGAGGACGTGCGCCAGCAGCTCGAAGCGCGGTTCGGCGCCAAGCAGCTGTACGAAAACGGCCTCTCGGTGCAGACCAGCCTCGACCTGCCGCTGCAGCAGGCGGCCACCCGCGCGCTCCAGGCGGGGTTGCGGCGGCTCGATCAGCGCCGCGGCTTCCGCAAGCCGACCAACCTGCTCGCCGCCGGCGCCGACCTGGATGCCTATCGCCATCCGCGCTGGCAGGCGCCGATGGCCGTCGGCGACGTCGTGCCGGCAGTGGTGACCGGCACCACCCCCACCGAGATCCAGGCGCGCGCCGGCCGCCTCGACCTCCGGATTCCGAAAGCCGGCTACGCCTGGACCGGCAAGGCGAACGCCACGACGCTGGTCGCCCGCGGCGCGCTGGTGCAGGTGCTGCTCGAGCAGGTCGACGGACACAGCGCGACCGGCCGCCTCGATCAGGAACCCGAACTGCAGGGCGGCATCGTCGCGCTCGACAACCGGACCGGCCGCGTGCTCGCGATGGTCGGCGGCTTCGACTTCGATCGCAGCAAGTTCAATCGCGCCGTGCAGGCCAAGCGACAGCTCGGGTCGACGTTCAAGCTGGTGGTCTACACCGCCGCCATCGATCGCGGCTACACCCCCGCCAGTTCGCTGCTCGACGCGCCGGTGTCCTTCCCCGGCGGGGCCGGCTCTCCGGCCTATGCGCCGATGAACTACGACCGGCAGTTCGAGGGACCGATCACGCTGCGGCGGGCGCTCGAGCAATCGCGCAACGTGCCGACGGTTCGCCTCATGAACGCGCTCGGGCCGCGGCAGGTGATCCAGTACGCGCAGAAGCTCGGTATCTCGTCGCCGATCCCGCCCTACCTGTCGAGCGCGCTCGGCGCCGGCGAAGCGTCACTGCTCGAGATCACCAACGCGTTCTCGCTCTTCCCGAACCAGGGCGTGCGAATGACGCCGTATGAGATCATCCGGGTGACCGATCGCGAGGGCAACGCGCTCGAAGAGAACCGGCCGACGCCGACAGAAGCGATCAGGGCCGACACGGCCTTCGTGATGACCAGCCTGCTGCGCGGCGTCGTCCAGCGCGGCACCGCGGCGCGCGCCGCCGCGCTCGACTGGCCGCTCGGCGGGAAGACCGGCACGACCGACGACTTCACCGACGCCTGGTTCGTCGGGTTCGATCCGGACATCACGATCGGCGTCTGGGTCGGCTTCGACACGAAGCGGTCGATCGGCCAGGGCCAGAGCGGCTCGGCCGCCGCCCTGCCGATCTGGATCGACGTGATGCGCCACTGGGTCGAACGTCAGCGCAAGGACGGCGGCGACGTCCCCGAGTTCCCCGCCCCCGGCAACATCGTCTTTGCCACCACCCAGAGCGGCCAGCGTGAGGCGTTCATCGCCGGCACGGAACCGGGCGCAGAGATTCGCTGACGCGAATCTTGCGCCCGTAATGCTCGATGCGGCATGCCAAATGTCGAGTTCACGATCATCGCGTGGCAGATCTCGGCTCTCGACATCGCGCATTGAACAGTGCGCATTGCGCCGACCGCTGATGCTCGCGCGGGGCTGGTAGGGCCGGCTGTCCCAGCCCGGCCGACGATGGGCCGCGTTGGGACAACCGGGCTTACCTGGCCGTCCCTACCTATTCGTCGTCGGTGGTCGCGGCGCCGAGCGTGCCGCTCGCCTTCGCCATCAGGTACGTCTTGATGAACGCGTCGATGTCGCCGTCGAGGACGTTGTCGACGTCGCCTTCCTGGTACTTCGTGCGGTGGTCCTTGACCATCTGGTACGGGTGCAGCACGTAGCTCCGGATCTGGCTGCCGAAGGCGATCGCCTGCTTCTCGCCGCCCAGCCGATCGAGCTCCGCCTGCTGCTCCTTCAGCTTCATGTCGTACAGGCGCGACCGCAGCACCTTCATCGCCACGTCCTTGTTCTTGTGCTGTGATCGCTCGTTCTGGCACGACACGACGATACCGGTCGGCAGGTGGGTGATGCGGACCGCCGAATCGGTGACGTTGACGTGCTGACCGCCGGCGCCGCTCGACCGGTACGTATCGATGCGCAGGTCCTTGTCGTCGATGACGACGTCGACATCGTCGGGCAGTTCGGGCCAGACGTAGAGGGACGCGAAGGAGGTGTGCCGCCGCGCCGCCTGGTCGAACGGCGAGATCCGCACGAGTCGATGGACGCCGGCCTCGGCCGACAGCAGGCCGTAGGCGAACTCGCCGCTGACCGTCAGCGTGGCGCTCTTCACGCCGGCTTCGTCGCCGGGCTGGAAGTCCAGCACCTCGCGCTTGAAGCCGCGGCGCTCGGCCCAGCGCAGGTACATGCGCAGGATCATCTCGGCCCAGTCCTGCGACTCGGTGCCGCCGGCGCCGGGATGGACGGTGATGATCGCGTTCTTGGTGTCGTGCTCGCCGCCGAGCATCTTCTTGATCTCGCCAGCCTCGACCTCGACCCCCAGCGCATCGAGGCCGCGCATGAGATCGTCGCCGACCGGCTCGCCGGCCTCGAGCCACTCGCGCAGCACGGTGAGGTCGTCGCTACGTTGTCGCAGCGAGGTGAGCAGCGTGACGTCCTCATCCAGGCGGCGCCGCCGCTGCAGCACCTTCTGCGCCTCGACCTGGTTGTTCCAGAAATCCGGGGCGCTGGCCTGCGCCTCTAACCGCGCCAGTTCCTGCTCGGGCTTGGCGGCGTCAAAGATACCTCCCGAGTTCGGCAGCGCGCTGCTGCAGGTCGTCGAACCGCTTGTACGCATCTTCCTTCACGAACGCCACAATCACTCCTCCGGACGGCTCGCCTGCGCGGCTGCTCGCCCGCCTTCGTACGAAATGCGGAAATGTCGACGACTCTGCCGCACCCTCCGCGAAGTCGGATGCGGGGACGTTTGCACCGCTCGGCATTCTCGCATTCACCAATGCGTCGAGGCCGACTCTGCTGCCATGAACCTGGAGACGCGTGTCAGGGGGTCGGCATTCCCGCATTCCCGCATCACGCATTTCTCGAGACTGCATCGCGGCGACGCAGGCGCTCCCATCCCGGCAACAGCAGGAGCGCCAATGTGATCAGCATACTTGCCCACGCGACGCTGTCGCCGATCCGGCTGTACACCGTTCGTCCGTCGAGCCAGCGCACCTCGCCGGCCCACGTGCCGGTCTCGAACAGCGGCGACTGCACCACCACGCGCCCATGCGGATCGACGATGCCGCTGATGCCGGTGTTGGCGGCCCGCACGAGGAATCGCCCGGTCTCGACGGCGCGCACGCGCGCCTGCTGGAAATGCTGCCAGGGTGCCGCCGACCGGCCGTACCACGCGTCGTTCGTGATCGTCGTCAGCAGCTGGCTGCCCTGCCCGACCGCCTCCCGGGACAGCCAGGGGAACACCGCTTCGTAGCACACCGCCACCGACAGGCGGTGCGGCCCCACCGGTAACAGCGTCAGGCGCTGGCCGGCGCTGAAGTCCGAGAAGCCCTCGACCAGCGGCCGCGCGAAGAACAGCAGCCACCGCACCGGGATGTACTCGCCGAACGGCACGAGCTGCATCTTGCGGTACGAGCCGCGTACTTCACCGGAGGCATCGATCACGAACGCCGCGTTGTAGAACTCGCGCGGCCCGACGACCTCGTCGCTGCCGAAGACGACCGGGACGCCGGCCTGCACGACGGCGGCCCGCATGATCTCGGTCTCCAGCGCATCGCGGCCGAACACGAACGGCGTCGACGACTCGGGCCACACCACGAGATCGACGCCGCTGGCCGCGACCTGGCGGGTCAGCGAGAGGTAGCGCGCGAGGATCGCGTCGCGGTGGGCCGGATCCCACTTCTCTCCCTGTGGGACGTTGCCCTGGACGATGCCGACCCGCACGGCGGGCGCAGTCGCCCACCACTGGTCCGACAATCGCGCGGCTCCCCACACGGTGCCGACGACAGGCAGCCCGACGAGCAGCGCGGCCGCCGCCAGGATCCTCGGCCGCCGCGGCGAGGCCACGAGCAGCGCGATCGCCGCCGCCGGGCACGCGACGAGCCCCGACAGGCCGTAGATGCCGACCAGGCTCGACACCTGCAGCGGCGCGAGCGTGTCCGACTGGCTGTATCCGAGCAGCACCCACGGAAAGCCCGTGAACAGCGTCCCGCGCAGCCACTCGGTGCCAAGCCAGACGAGCGGCGCCAGCGCGAGCGCGAGCGGCCCGCCGCGCGCGATCGCGGTCGTCATCACGTGACTGAAGAGGGCGGGATAGATGGCCAGGTAGGCGATCAGCAGGGCGGCCAGCAGCCACGCGAGCGCGGCATCGAGACCGCCGAAGATCGCGAGCACGTCCGACGTCCACGAGACGGTGCCGGCAAACGCCACGAGACCGGTGACGAGGCCGAGCAGGAACGGGCGCACGCCGCGGGGCGCCGGGCGGCGGGCCGTCCGGGCGATGGCCACGCACAGCGGGGCGAGCGCCACCCACCCGAGCGGCGCCAGCGCCGGCTTGGGCATGCACAGCGCCAGCAGCACGCCCGAGAATACGGCTAGCGCGTAATCCAGGGCTTGAACTTCTCTTCGCTCTGCAGGCGGCGCATGACCTTGTCGGCTTCAGGCCGCTGCATGTTCATGCCGACCCGCACCTTGTAGATCACCTGGCCGCCGGCAGCGGGCCCGACCACGTACGCCTGGTAGCCGCGCGACTGCAGACGCCTGGCAACGGCATCGGCTTCCGGACGGTTCTTGAGCGCGGTCACCTGGACGGTGAAACCGCCGTCCTCGGCCGGCGCAGGCGTCGACGAGGTTGCTGGCGGCGGGGCCGGCGGTGGCGCGGCGGCCTTGGGCTCCGGTGGTGGCGGTGGCGTCGCGGCAGGAGCCGGCGTCGGCGTCGCCGCCGGGGGCGACGACTGCGCCGGCGTCGATGCCGGCGTCTCGGCGGCAGGCGGTGCGGGCGCGTTCCGCGTGTCCACCAGCCCATCGCCGGCGCCAGGCTCGACACGCGCCGGCGGCGGGTTCCGCGCCGACAGGTTCTCGGCGTAGGTCAACCCGGACACCGAAGTCGGCTTGCCCGACGCGGGCGCCCCGGCGGTGTCGTCGGCGTTGACCGACGCGGCCGAGGCGTCGAACTCCGCCGCCTCGGTCACCGAGCCGGCACGCGCGTCCTGGACGCGGCGGCCGACGATGACACCGCAGAGGAAGATGACGACCGACACGACGGTCGTCGCCATGAACAGGAAGACCAGCTGCTTGCCGCTCAGCTGAATCTCGTGAAAGCCGTCGTCTGGAATATCGTGGGCCATGCGTGCACCCAGGGCGCGCATCGGCGGGCTGGGAGGCTGCCGCGGAGCGCCGTCTGGACGGAGGTAATGACGGCCAGTCGACGGACACAGTTTGCCCCGGTCTCCGCGTGCTGGTCAGCGAAGAACTCTAGCACGGTGACGTCTGTGCGAGGGCAAAAGCGAATCACGGCCGCTTGGCAGGCGTCGCCTTGATGCGGCTCAGGAGCGCCTTGGCCTCGGCCGACGCCGGTGCCAGCTGCAGCGCCCGCTCGGCGTGGGGCAAGGCCGCCGCGGTCTCGTCGCTGCCGAGCAGGGCTTCGGCGAGGAGCAGCCTGGCCTCGACGCTCTCTTCGCTCCACAGCGAGATCTTCAGCGCTTCGATCGCCTCGCGCAGCCGGCCGGCCCGTACGAGCAGCCGCGCCATCGCCAGGTGGGTGCGCGCGTCGTAGGGCGACAGGTACAGGCTCTTGCGGAACTCGCTGATCGCCTCCCGGTCGTGCTGCTGCTCGGCAAGCCGCTGGCCGCGGTCGAAGTGGAAGCGCGCCAGCTTCTGGTACTCCTGCTGGGTCGCCGAGACCAGGGCCGAATCGACGCGCACGGGCGTGCTCTCGGCGTCGCTGGGGCGCTCGAGGCCCTTGGGCACGCCGCCGTCGGCATCGGTCGCGCGCCTGGCCCATTCCTCGAAGCGCGACGACAACTGCCGCGCGAGGTCGCGCTCACGGGCGGCTTCGGCCGGCGAATCCACCGCCTGGAGCGCCGCGCCCAGCACGTAGTGCGCCTCGCCGTCGGCCGGTCGCCGGCGGACGACTTCACGCAGCCAGTACACCGCCGCTGGCATGTCGCGATCGAGCCAGTAGGCGTACCCGAGGTTGAAGAAGTAGTCGGGCGATTCGGGCGCGGCTTCGGCGGCCTTGGTGAAGTACCACGTGGGCTTGCCGGTGTGCGCCGTCACCGCGCCCCGCCTGGTCTGCACGACACCCAGGTTGTTGTAGACGGCCGGCGTCGCCGACTCGTCGAGGAGCGCCTTGAACGCCGCAAACGCGTCGTCCCATCGCTCGAGTTCGAGCAGCGACAGGCCGGCCGAGAAGCGCGCGCGGCGACTGAACCGTGACGATGCCGGCACCGCCTGCGCGGCTTTCAACGCGTCGGCGTGCTGTTCTTCCCCGGTACAGACCTCCCAGAGCGCCAGTTGGGCGCGGGCGTAGGTCGGGGCCGCTGCGACGGCCTGCTCGAGGAATCGACGTTGCGTCGCAGGCGTCTCGGCGACCAGCCCCTTCACGAACGCCTCGAAGACCTCGAGCGACGGCGGCGGCTCGCTGGCCGTCTGCCCCTTCTCCGGCGGCACGCCGGCGATGCGCGCGGCGACCCGCCCGGCGATGGCGACCACGTCGCGCAGCGGGCCCTGCTCACGCAGTTCCGGCACGCCGCGGCCGACTTCCACCTGCACGACGCGGGCGGTGACGGTGAGCGTCTCGCCGGTCACCGTCACACTGCCCGTCACCAGTTCCCGCACCCCCATCACCTGCGCGGCGCGCAGCAGCGTCGCGCGCGACAGCTCGCGGTCGTCGGGCAATTCCAGGGCGTCGAACGCCGCGACACGATCCGCGCGGGTGACGCCGGGACGGCCCAGCGCGGTCAACCCGTCGGACACCAGCAAGGCGACGCCTTCGCCGAGCCAGACACTCCGTGGATCCTCTCCCCCCTGGCGCAGCGGCATGACGAGCACGCTGGGCGCCGCAGCGGGCGCCTGGGCGTGCACCGGTGCGGACCTCACACAGGTGAGCGCCAGGCCGATCGCCACGACGCGCACGGCACGGCCGGCCCAGTGCCGGACCGTCACGGCGGCGTCTCCGTGTACTCGATCGTGATCAGGCAGTGCTCGCCCCCGAGCGCACGGCACGCCGCGATCGCCGCGGTGCGCGGCAACGGATCTGCGGCGAGCAGCGCCTCGAGGAAGGCGAGATAGTACCGGCAGTGAGGACCGTCGGCGGTCTCGCGGCTGTTGCAGAAGATGGAGCCGCGGATTTCCAGCTCGAGCCGGCGCCGCGTGACGCGCACCCGCACCTTGGTGCCGCGGTAGGCATGCTCGAAGTGCTGCTTGGCCAGGCGGCCCGCCTGCCGCAGCCGCATCCAGGCCGGGAGCAGGCGGCGACTGCGGCGAACGTGCCACGCCTGCCGGGCCAGCCACCATTCGGACGCATATGCCGCTGCCCGCACCATGACGGCGTCGTAGGTGCCCGGCTCCTCGTGACGCAGGAAGCTGAGCACGGCGGTGACCGGCGCGAGATTGACGGCATCCTCGCGCCAGCCGCGCGGCCGCAGGTAGCTCTCGTAGAAGTCGAGGCGCATGGGCAGCAGGTCGGCGATGGCCTGGTGCAACGCCGCCCCGAGCAGCCGATCGATTCTCGCCTCGCTCATTTTCTGGTAACGTTCCGGCGGTGCGTGAGGGCCCGGGCGGGTCGGCCTCCGAGTGGACGGGGGTGGTGCTGGCCGGCGGACGCAGCCGGCGCTTCGGCGGGGTCGACAAGACCCGCCTGCCGCTGGGCGGACGGACGCTGCTGCAACGCGCGGTCCAGGCGCTGGCGCCGCTGACGCGCACCTGCGTGGTCGTCGGCGGACCACCCGCGGCGGCCGGCGCGAACGTCCCGACACTGCCGGACGCCTATCCCGGCGAGGGGCCGCTCGGCGGCATCCTGACGGCACTCGAGGCGATCGAGACCTCGCACGCGCTGGTCCTCGCGGTCGACCTGCCCTTCATTCCCGGTGCGGTCCTGGAGTCGCTGCGGCGCGCGGGCGCCGGCGCGGAAGTGGCCGTACTGCAGCATGCCGATGGCCGGCTCGCGCTCTGCCTCGCGGCGCGGCGCACGTGCGTACCGGCGCTGCGCGACGCCTGGCAGGCTGGACGACGGCGGGTGCGGGATCTCGCGCTGGCGGCGCCCGTGACGGTCGTGACCGTCGACGAGTCGTGCGACCCGCGCGCCCTGTGGAACGTGAACGATCCGCTTACCTATGCGCGGGCGCTCGAGATGACTGAGCACGACTGCCCGGCATGCTAACCCACTGATCTGACCGAGTCAAACCGATGATCCTGCCTCTGCAGCAGGCCGTTCGCGCGGCGCTACGAGACACGCTGACAACACTTTACGGCGCCGCCGCCGTGCCCGCGACGATCGTCCTCCAGACCCCGCCGACGCGCGCCATGGGCGACATGGCCACGCCCTGCGCGTTCGAACTGGCGAGGGCCCTGCGCAAGCCGCCCGGCGCGATCGCGAAGGAGATCGTCGCGGCGCTGCCGGCGATCGCCGGCGTGGCCCGCGCCGAAGCGGTCGGCGGCGGATACGTCAACCTGTTCCTCGATCGGGCCGGGTTCCTGCGCACGCACCTCGGCGCCGGCCCGGCATCGTCCGGGCAGGCTCGCCCGAAGACCATCGTCGAGCACACGGCGATCAACCCGAACAAGGCCGCCCACATCGGCCACCTCCGCAACGCCGTCCTCGGCGACACGGTCGGGCGCCTGCTCCGCTTCCTCGGCACTCCCGTCGAGATCCAGAACTACATCGACGACACCGGCGTGCAGGTCGCCGACGTCGTCGTCGGCTTCGAGCATCTCGAGCACACGACGGTGGACGAGGTGCGCGCCCTCGCGGCTGCCGATCGGTTCGACTACCTGTGCTGGGATCTCTATGCGCGCGTCACCGGGTGGTACCAGGAGGACAAGGCCCGCCTGGCCGTGCGCGCCGCCACGCTGCACGCGATCGAGCATGGCGAGGGCGACAGCGCCGTGATGGGCGCGGTCATCGCCGACGCGATCGTGCGGTGCCATCTGCGGACGATGGCCCGCCTCGACATCGACTACGACCTGCTGTCGTGGGAGGGCGACATCCTGCGCCTCCAGTTCTGGGCGACCGCGTTCGACATCCTGAAGCGCAACGGCACGGTGTACCTCCAGCAGGAAGGCAAGCTGAAGGGCTGCTGGGTGATGGAGATCGACGAGGACGTCGATACGAGCGGCGAAGCGGCGGCCGATACACCCGCGGATGCCGTCGCGCCAGCCGACGACATCGACGGCGACATCGTCGAGACCGGCCTCAACCCGCGTGAGAAGGTGATCGTCCGGTCCAACGGCACGGTGACCTATGTGGGCAAGGACATCGCCAACCAGTTCTGGAAGTTCGGACTGCTCGGCAGGGACTTCGCGTATCGCCGGTTCGCCACGCGTCTGGACGGCACGCCGCTGTGGGCGACGACGACCGCGGGCGGCGAGGCCGACCATCCGACCTTCGGGCAGGCGGGTACGGTGATCAACGTCATCGACACGCGCCAGTCGTACCTGCAGAAGCTGCTCAAGCAGGCGCTCGCCACGATGGGGCACCGCACACAGGCCGAGCAGTCGATCCACTTCTCGTACGAGATGGTGGCGCTCTCGCACAAGACGGCGCGCGAACTCGGCTACCAGGGCGACCCGGACGGCAGGCCGTTCGTCGAGGTCTCGGGCCGCAAGGGCCTCGGCGTGAAGGCCGACGATCTGCTCGACCGCCTCATCGAGAAGGCACTCGAGGAAGTACGCAAGCGCAACCCCGACTTCACGGAGGCCGACGCCCAGCGCACGGCCGAAGCGATCGCCATCGCTGCGCTGCGCTACTTCATGATCAAGTTCTCGCGAACCAAGATCATCGCGTTCGACATCGACGAGGCGCTCAGCTTCGAGGGCGAGAGCGGGCCGTACCTGCAGTACGCGGCGGTGCGGGCCGGCAACATCTTCGGCAAGCTGCGGGACCGCGAGGGTCTCGACGAGACCGGCGTCGCCGCGCAGCTGGCCGATCTCGATCCCTCGACGCTCGCGCCGGGCGACGATGGCGACGCGTTGTGGGATCTCGTGCTCACCTGCGCGCGCCTCGACGAGGTCGTCGACACGGCCGTGCGCAGCCTCGAGCCATCGGTGCTGGCCAAGTACGCCTTCGGGCTGGCCCAGGCGTTCAGCGGCTTCTACCACCGCTTCCCGATCCTGTCCGAGGAACGCCGCGACGTGCGCCTCTGGAGGGCGGCGGCTGCGAGCTATTTCCGTCAGCAGATGATCCGCACGCTCGACCTGATGGGCGCCGTCGTGCCGGGGCGGATGTGATGCCGACGCCGCGCATCCTGTACGTCCGCTGCAGCCGCGACGAGGACTACCTGCGTTCGCTCGAAGCGGCGGGCATCGACGTCCGCGCCGTGGATCCGCGGGGCGACGCCGGCATGGCGCTCGACGGCGTCGATGGCGTGGTGCTGGCCGGCGGGCCCGACGTCGATCCGGGCCGCTACGGTGAACTGCTCAACCCGACCTGCGATCTGGCCGGCGAGGCGCGCGACGGGTTCGAACTCGCGCTGGCCCGCCGCTGCCTCGCCGACGGCACGCCGCTGCTCGGCATCTGTCGCGGCATGCAGGTGCTCAACGTCGCGGCCGGCGGGTCCTTGATCCAGGACCTGCCCTCACAGGTACCGGTGGCCCTGCCGCACTCGGTGACCGAGTCGTCGACGACGATGGCGCATGGCCTCGAGGTCGTCGAGGACACCCACCTCGCGCGGGCGATCGCGGCCGGCATGCCGTCGCAGGTCAACAGCCGCCATCATCAGGCGGTCAAGGCGATCGGCGACGGGCTCGTCGCCACCGCGCATGCCACCGACGGCATCGTCGAAGGCATCGAAGCGCCGGCGCTGCCCTTCTGCGTCGGCGTCCAGTGGCACCCGGAGAACTTCTGGGAGACCGGCGAGTTCCTGCCGCTGTTCCGCCTGTTCGCGGCGGCGTGCCGCGAGCGCGCCGGGGCGGTCGCGTAGAAATTGCAAAATTGCAGAATTTCGGAATTTCACCGCCACCGGTCGGCCACGGAGCCCGGCGGTGTCGATGAAATTCGTGAAATTGTGAAATTTTGAAATTACTGGCTACTGCCCAGCGCGCCGACGAGCGCCTGCATGTCGGCGGCCGTGTTGTACAGGTGCGGCGAGACGCGCACGGCATCGCCTCGCAACGACACGTGGACGCGCCGGGCCGCCAGGCGCGCGGCGACTGCCGTGAGGTCGATGCCGGCCGGCGCCCGCAGGCCGACGAGGTGATGGCCGCGGCCCGACCCGGGCTCGATGCCGTAGCCGTGATCGCGGAGCGTGTCGAGCACCGGGGCCCACAACGCCGCCGCGTGCGCCTGGATGCGCGCCGGTCCCCACTCGCGCACGAGACGAAGCGCCTCGATCGCCATCGGCAGCAGGATGAAGTTCGACCGCTGGCCGACGTCGAAGCGCGCCGCGCCCGGGCCGTAGGCGTCGGTGTACTGCACCAGCCCTCGGAAGTCCTCGCTGCCGGCGCGGCCGCTCCACGTCTCTTCCAGCGGCACGCCGTCGATCAGCCGATCGCCGATCCACGCGAACGCCATCCCGTAGGGACAGCACAGCCACTTGTAGCCGGCACAGACGACGGCATCAGGGCGCACCTCGTCGAACGGAAAGTCCAGGGCGCCGACCGATTGGGTGCCGTCCACGACCACCCAGGCACCGACCGCTCTCGCCCGCGCCGCCAGGCGCGGCAGATCGAAGCGCGTGCCGTCGGCCCAGTGCACGTGGGCGATGGCCAGCAGCGCCGTCCGCTCGTCGATTGCCGCGCACAGCGCGTCGTTCCACGCCGATGCGCGCGCGCCGGCGCCGGCCGGCGCCGGCACCATCCGCAGCTCGGCGCCGCGCTCCTGGCACAGACGCCGCCATGGATGGACGTTGCTCGGAAACTGCTCGCCTGCGACCACCACGTGCCGACCGGGCCCGAGCGGGATGTTCCGCGCGACGATGGCCATGCCATAGGACACGCTGGGCACGATCGCGACCCGATCGTCGGTCGCGCCGTGGCCGAGCACCGCCGCGAAGCCACGCTTGACGAGCGCGACGTCGGTGAAGAAGTCGTTCGGACCGATCGTCCACGGCCGCGCCTTGCGCGACACGGCCTCGCGGCCGACCTCCTCCACGGAGGCCGGCAACGGCGACAGGTACGCGCAGTTCAGGTAGTGGACGGCGGGATCGAGCCTGAAGGACATACTCGGCAGTCGGGAGTCGGGAGTGTACGGCAGTCGGCAGTGCGAGGTTGTAGCCGTCGGACTCCAATGAATGTCGTAGCGGCCGGACCTGTCCGGCCGCTACACCGCTGAACGTGCAGCGCTGAGCGTCACGACCGTCTCCACGTGCGCCGTGACCGGGAAGAGATCGAAGACCGTCATGCGGTCGATCCGCAGGCCGCCGGCGACCAGCGCCTGGAGATCGCGCGCCAGCGTCGCGGGATCGCACGAGACGTACACCACGCGCCGCGGCCGGGCCGCGACGAGCCCTGTGACGACCGTCGGCGCCAGTCCGGTGCGGGGCGGATCGACGACGACGCAGGCGTCGGTCATGGTGCGACCCTCACGCGCGACGAAGGTCTCGACGTCGCCGCGAACGGCCTGGACGCGCGGGCCCGCATGTGTGGCGTTGGCCACCAGATCCTCGGCGCTGATCGCGTCGCCCTCGACGCACGTGACGGCCGGCGACGCCGCTGCCGCGGCGATGCCGAACAGGCCGACGCCGGCGTAGAGATCGAACACCGGCGCCTGCTCGCCGCCAACTGCGTCCACGACATGCGAGACGAGGATCGGCAGCAGCACGCGGTTCCCCTGGAAGAAGGCGGCGGCGTGCCGCTGCAGGATGGCCTCCCCGGCCGTGCCCGCGGCGGCGCCAAGCGTCAGGAGACGCTCACGAATCCACGGGTGGCCGGCCAGGGTCGCCGGATGGCGCGACGCGCTCAGGCCGGCGCTCACGCCCGTGAGCGCGAGCCCGTCGACGCCGCCGTCCTGCCAGACGTCGCCGTGCCGCGGCAACGGGCGCCGCAGTTCGAGGTGCGCCGCGGTCTCGTGGCCGTCCACGGCCTGCGAGACGACGATTGCCTCGACCGTCACGGCGAACTCGGACCGCAGCCGCGCAACCAGGCCGGCTGCCGTCTCGAGCAGGCCCGACACCATCTGGGCCGAGGGCCCGGCGTCGCAGAGCGTGTGCGTGCCCTCGCGGAAGAACCCGACGCGGCCGCGCTCGACGTGCAGGCGGGCTCGCAGCCGCCAGCCAGCCGGCGGCGAGGCAACGGTCTCGATCTCTGGAAGCTCGCCGAACCGCCCGATCCGCCGCAGCGCGTCCTCGACGATGGCGCGCTTCAGTTCGAGTTGTCGTGGATAGGCGACGTGCGCGAACGCCAGACCTCCGCACTGCGGATCCCCGGCCGGCTCGACCCGGTCGGGCGAGGGCTCGATGACCTCGACGACACGACCGAAGGCGACGCCCTTGCCGGTGCGCTCCACGGCAATGCGGACCTGCTCGCCCGGGATGCCGCCGCCGACCAGCACGATGCGTCCATCGACGCGCGCCAGCGACCGCCCACCCGCCACCGGTTTCTCGAGCCGGACCTCGATCAACGTGTCAGCCATCGAAGCGCACCTGCGGCAGACCGAAATGCTTGCGGGCCAGTTCGGCCTTCAGCGCCCGCGCCGCCTCGTCGAGCGCCGCCGGCGGCATCTTCCCCCGATGAGGGGCGAGCTCCAGCCGGACCTGCTCGTCGATCTCGCCAGCGGCAACGCCCTCGAGTGCCGCAACGGCCGCAGCCGTCAACCGCGCGTCGATCGCCTGCACGCGTTCGGTGAGCGCGACGCGCGCCTCGCCGCGCGCGCCGCGACTGTCGTCGAGGCAGCGATCGACGTCCGTGATCGTCGCGGCGAGCGTCTCGGCCAGCGACGGCACCAACGCGGCGGTGGCCGCAACCGCCGTCAGTCTGACGAGCGTGCGCTCCAGATGCCGCGGCAACGACGGCCCGCGGCTCACCGGAGCCGCCGCCGGCTCGCCAGTGGTGGACGCCGTTGCCGCCCGCGCCGCCGCGGCGTGGACGCCGACGGCGCGTCGCCACTGGTCGTACGCGTCGCGGACGTCCGCGTCGCAGAACTCGATCCGCACCGGACGCCGGCGCGGGCCCTTCGCAGTGAGCCGCGCGATGGTGCGATCGACGCCGTGCAGGACGACGCGCTCGGGAATGCCCTCGCGCGCCCAGCCGGACACCAGCTCGAAGGCAGGCCCGACGATCCGCACGAGGTGTCCGCCGTTCATGCGACAGAGATGCGCCTCGACAGCGCGGCAGTACGCCCCGATGTCGAGTCCCGCCATGGCCGCCTCGGCCTCGCCGGTCATGCGCACGCTCCGTCGAGTGCCCAGATCACGTCACCGCCGTGGAGGCGTTCCACCGGGCCCTCGGCCGTCGTCACACGCAGCGCGCCGTCGTCGTCGATGCCACTCGCAATGCCGCGACGCAGGCCGGCCGGCGTCTGCCACTCCACCGGCGTGCCCTGCACCGACGGCGCCAGCGCCGCCCATTCGGCCCGCACCTCGGACACGGCACCGCGCGACAGCCGCATCACGCCGGCGCGAAGCCGGGCGAGGAGGGCTGCGACCAGTCCCCGCGCGAGGCCGCCATCGTCAGACTGCGCCGGCGTCAGGTCCTCGAGGGCGATCATCCGCGACGCGATCCCGGGCGGCGCGGACGACCGGTGGACGTTGACTCCCACGCCGAGCACGATCGTTCGCAGACCGCCGCCGTCGCTGGCACCCTCGGCAAGGATGCCGGCCAGTTTGCGCCATCCGGACACGCCGTCGCGGACCATGACGTCGTTGGGCCACTTCAGCTCGACGGCCGCCCCGCGGACGTCGTGCACGGCGCGCGCCACCGCGACGCCAGCCATCAGCGTGGCGAGCGCTGGCGCGGCCGAGGCCGCGTCGGCCAGCACCGACGGCCATCGCGGCGGACGCAGCAGCATCGAGCAGTACAGGCCGTGCGCCGCCGGTGAGTGCCAGACCGCGCCGCGCCGGCCGCGGCCGGCCGTCTGTTCGGCGGCAATCACCGTGTAGCCTTCGGGCGCGCCTTCGGCCGCCGCCCGCGCCACATCATCGTTGGTCGAGGCAGTCGAGGCGAGGACGAGGACGTGCGCGAACGGATCGGCCGCCGTGGACGCCAGGGCCACGCCCTCGCGCACGGCGTCGAGCCAGGCGTCGAGCTGGAGCGTCACGGGGCCGGCGCGATCTTGAAACTGAGGTCGACCGCCGGCGCCGAGTGCGTGAGCGCGCCGACCGAGACGAAATCGGCGCCGCTGGCGGCGATCTCGGGAATGCGCTCGAGCGTGACGCCGCCCGAGACCTCGATCTGCGCGCGGCCGCGGGCCCGGCGGACCGTCTCGGTGAGCGTCGCGAGATCCATGTTGTCGGCGAGGATGCGGGTGGCCCCGGCGTCGAGGGCTGCGTCGAGCTCGTCGAGCGTGCGCACTTCGACTTCGATGAGCATGTCCTGTCCGGCATCGCGCATCCGGTGGAGCGCCGGCTCGACACCGCCGGAGAGTGCCAGGTGGTTGTCCTTGATCAGGATGCCGTCGTCCAGCGCGAAGCGGTGATTGGTGCCGCCGCCGGCCCGCACCGCGTACTTCTCCAGCACCCGAAGCGTCGGCGTCGTCTTACGGGTGTCGAGGACGGTGAGGGAGGTGCCGGCGGTGGCATCGACGTAGCGGCGCGTCAACGTGGCGATGCCCGACAACCGCTGCATGAAGTTGAGGGCCGTGCGTTCGGCCGTCAGCAGGGCTCGCGCCCGTCCGGTGACCTCGGCGATCAGCGTGCCGGCCGGGCACCGGCTGCCGTCCTCGCGGTGGCGGATCATGGCGGCAGCCGGATCCAGCTGCAGGAACGTCTCCTCGGCCACGTCGAGGCCGGCGATGACGCAGTCCTGCTTGGCAAGCAGACGGCCGAGGCCGCGCTGCTGCTCGTCCACGGTTCCCTCGGTGGTGGCATCGCCCCACCCGAGGTCCTCGGCCAGGGCGCGGCGCACCAGCTCGCGATAGAGCGCCTTGTCGAGGGGCGGCAGCGGCGGCGTCACGCGCCGACCTCGCTGGAACTCGCTTCGAGCTCGCCGAGGACCACGGTCGCCTGCCGCGCCTCGGCCGCCGCCGTGCGCACCTGCTGCACCAGTCCCGACGAGGCGACGTCGGTCCGGGCCCGTTCGAACGCGGCCAGTTCGGCGGCCGGCGCCTGGAGATGGAAGTCGACCACCGGCGTGCGCAGCGGCTTCTTCGCCTCCGACTTGGTGCGGCGGATCTCGCCGAGCGCCCACGCCGCCATCGCCAGCGCCTCGACGCCGGCCTCGTCGGCCGCGCCGCCAATCGTCGCGAGGACGTCGCCGGCGGCTGGCCAGGGCGCCCGGTGCACCGAGCCCTCCTTCCACCACGACCAGACCTCCTCGGTCACGAACGGCAGGAAGGGGGCAAACAACCGGAGCAGCGTGTCGAGCACGGTCGTCAGCGCGGCATTGGCCGACCCCTGCCCTTCCGGACCGAGATCGCCGTACCGGCGCGCCTTCACGAGTTCCAGGTAGTTGTCGCAGAAGTCCCAGAAGAACTGCTCGCTGCGCTCCAGGGCGCGCGTGTAGTTGTACTCCTCGAAATCCTGGGTGGCCTCGGCGACGAGCGTGGCGAGCCGCGTCATCAGTCCGCGATCGACAGCCGCGGTGATCGGACCGATCGGCTCGGTGTTCGACAGCGCGAACTTCGCGGCGTTGAGCAGCTTCATCGCGAGCCGCCGGCCGACGCGCATCTGCCCGGTGTCGAAGGCGGTGTCGGCACCGGGCCGACCGCTCGCCGCCCAGTACCGGACCGCGTCCGAACCGTACTCCTCGAGCAGGCCCAGGGGCGTGACGACGTTGCCCTTGGACTTGGACATCTTCTTGCGGTCCGGATCCAGCACCCAGCCCGAGATCGCCGCGTGCTTCCACGGCAGCGCGTCGTGTCCGAGGTGGGCCCGCAGCACCGTCGAGAACAGCCAGGTGCGGATGATGTCGTGCGCCTGCGGCCGCAGGTCGAGCGGGAACACGCGCTCGAAGAAGTCCTCGTCCTCGCCCCACTGCGCGACGATCTGCGGCGTCAGCGACGACGTCGCCCACGTGTCCATCACGTCGGGATCGCCGGCGAAACCGCCGGGCATGCCGCGCTGCGCCGCCTGGTAGCCGGGCGGCACGTCGGTGGACGGATCGATCGGCAGCGACGCTGCCGCCGCCACCATCGGCTGGTCGTAACAGACGACGCCGGCGGCGTCGATCGGATACCACACGGGGAACGGCACGCCGAAGAAGCGCTGGCGCGACACGCACCAGTCGCCGTTGAGCCCCTCGACCCAGTTCTCGAACCGCGCGCGCATGTACGACGGATGCCACTCGAGTTCACGGCCGCGGGCGATCAACGCCTCGCGATGGCTCATCGTGCGGATGAACCACTGGCGGCTGGTGACGATCTCGAGCGGTCGATCGCCCTTCTCGAAGAACTTCACGGCGTGCGTGATCGGACGAGGCTCGCCGACGAGATCCCCCGACGCCTTCAACTGTTCGACGAGGCGGGTCCGCGCCTGCGAGGCACCGCGGCCGACCAGCGGTGCGTAGGCCTCCTCGGCTCGGGCCGGATCGACCGACGGCCATTGGTCGCCGCCGAACGTGATCGGCCGCAGCGTGCCGTTGGTTTCGATGATCGACCGCACCGGCAGGCTCAGCTCACGCCACCAGATCACGTCGGTGAGATCGCCGAACGTGCAGATCATCGCGATGCCGGTGCCCTTCTCCGGATCGGCGAGCGGATGGGGCCGGATCGGCACCTTGACGCCGAACAGCGGCGTGACCACCTCGGTGCCGAACAGCGACTGGTACCGCACATCGTCGGGATGCGCGACGAGGGCGACGCACGCCGGAATCAGCTCGGGCCGGGTCGTGTCGATCTCGACGAAGCCCTCGCCGTCGGCCCGCGCGAAACGGATCTTGTGATACGCGGCGGGCACCTCGCGGTCCTCGAGTTCGGCCTGCGCGACCGCCGTCCGGAAGTCGACGTCCCACAGCGTCGGCGCTTCGAGCTGATAGGCCTGCCCCTTCTCGAAGAGCCGCAGGAACGCCAGCTGCGAAATCTTCTGGGCGCGCCGGCCGATGGTCGCGTAGGTCATCGACCAGTCGACCGACAGTCCGAGGTGGCGCCACAGATGCTCGAACGCCTGCTCGTCCTGTTCGGTCAGGCGGGTGCAGAGCTCGATGAAGTTGGGGCGCGAGACGGAGATGGGCTGCTTGGGCGGCGCGGGCGGCGGCTCGAAGCCGGCGTCGTAGGGCAGCGACGGATCGCAGCGCACGCCGTAATAGTTCTGGACGCGGCGCTCGGTCGGCAGGCCGTTGTCGTCCCAGCCCATCGGATAGCACACGGCGAAGCCGCGCATCCGCTTGTAGCGCGCGATGGCATCGGTGTGGGTGTAGGAGAAGACGTGTCCGACGTGCAGCGATCCGCTCACGGTGGGCGGCGGCGTGTCGATCGCGTACACCTCCTCGCGAGGCCGCGAGCGGTCGAACGTGTAGACGCCGTCGGCATCCCATCGGGGCTGCCACTTGGCTTCGAGGCCCTCGAGGGCCGGCTTCTCGGGAACGCGGGGGGCTTGCTGGGGGCTCGACGCCTCGGACATCACCCGATGATCGTAGGGGGTGCCCGTCTGCCCCGCAAGGGCCGCCCGCCCGATCAGCGAGCGCCGGCCTTGATCCGTTCGATTTCCTCGGAGATCAGCCGCTCGGCGACGTCGAGCACGCGGGCCGAGACGATCTCCCGCAGGACCTGATCGGTCAGCCGCTGCGCGACGCGACGCGCCAGTTCGTCCACGAGCGCCTCGGAGACGGCAGGCGGCGCGGCCGGGCCGACCGCGGCCGGCCCTTCGCCGCGCTCTTCGGCCAGCATCGCCGAGAAGGCCGTCGCCAGCGTCGGGGCCGGCGTGCCAGCACCCTGCGGTGCAGGCTCCTGCGCCTCGGATTCCTTCGGGGCCTTCTGACCGGCTGCCGCTGTTTCACCCGGCGGCTCCACGGGCGACAGCGTGGCGCGGCCCTGGCGCGCGGCCAGATGCTGGTCGAGGCGCGACGCGTACGTGTCCACGCCAGGCGCCAGCGCCACGACTCCCTCCGGCACCGGAGCCGTCCCACCCGGCGTGGGCGGGGCGAACTCGCCGAGCGAGTCGCCGCGCTCGCCACCGAGCATGCGCTTGACGAGCGACACGACCTGCTGCGGTTCGAACGGCTTCACGAGCACGGCGTCGGCCTGACACGCGAGCGCGCGCTGGTCGTCGATCGGCTCGAAGGCGCCGGTCATCAGCACGACGGGCACCTGCGCCAGTGACGTCTGGCCGCGCACCCAGGCCGCGACGTCGTAGCCGTCGCGCGCCGGCATCGTCGTGTCGGCCAGGATGACGTCGGGCGTGTGCCCGGCCCCGAGGTAGCCCACCACTTCGTCGCCGTCGCTGAACGACACGACCTTGAAGCCCTCGTCGGCAAACGTCAGTTCGATCACGCGCTGGACCGTGACGCTGTCATCAGCCAGCAGCAGCGTGTAGCTCATGGCGGTGAGCGTAGTCACCGGATCGGGGATCGTCAAGCCGGGCGCACTTCGCCCCGCTCGCTCACGCGTCGCTCGGTGCTGTTCGGTCGGTCCTGCTTCAGCGTTGAGGTGTACGGTCGGTTCAGCTGGTGACCTCTGCGGGGTGTCGATGCGTCGTGGGTTGAAAGTCGTCGGAATGCTGGTGGGATGCCTGGTGGTGCTTGCGCTCGCCGGCCTCGGTTACCTCTTTGCGGCGTATCCGAAGGTAGGCGCGCCGAGCGGCGTCCGCGTCGACGCGACGCCGGCGCGAATCGCCCGCGGCGAGTACCTCGCCAACCATGTGTCGGTCTGCACCGACTGCCACAGTCAGCGCGACTACAGCCGCTACGCCGCACCGGTCAAGCCGGAGACGCTCGGCGCCGGCGGCGAAGTGTGGGACGAGACGATCGGCTTTCCCGGCCGCCTGGTCTCGCGCAACCTGACGCCGTCGGCACTCGCCGGGTGGTCCGACGGCGAGATCCTGCGGGCCTTCACCGAGGGCGTCGCACGCGACGGCACGCCGCTGTTCGCGCTGATGCCCTACCCCGCCTACGGCGCGCACATGGCCCGCGAGGACGCGCTCGCCATCGTCGCCTACCTGCGGACGCTGCCGCCGCGCAGCGTCCCGATCGCCGATCGCCGCCTCGACTTCCCGCTCCCGCTCGTCGTCCGGACGATGCCCGCGGTGGCGCACATGCCGGCGGCGGCGCCGGCGCCGGCCGACCGGCAGGCGTACGGCGAGTACCTCACGCGGATTGCCGCCGGCGGCGACTGCCACCCGCGGCGTGACCCGCCGGATCGGTACCTGGCCGGGGGCGAGGAGTTCCCGATGCCCAACGGCACGATCGCCCGTTCCGCCAACCTGACGCCGCACGCCACGGGCCTGGCCGGATGGACCGAGGCGATGTTCCTCGAACGTTTCGCGGCCTATGCCGACGGCGCCGGCCACGTGCCGGTGGCGCCGACCGCGCCCAACACCCCGATGCCCTGGGGTGCCTACGCCGGGATGACGCGGGAGGATCTCGGCGCGATCTTCAGCTACCTGCAGACGGTGCCGGCCGTCGCCAACCGGGTCGAGAAGTTCGGCCAGCGCGACGCCAACGAGTAAGCCTGCCGCGACGGGTGCTCAGATCCCGGGGCGGACGTGCGCCCGGATGTGATCGACGATGGCCACCATCGACGTGCCGGGCAGGAAGATGCCGCGCACGCCGATCGCCTCGAGCCGCGGCACGTCCTGGGCCGGGATGATGCCGCCGATCACCACCAGCACATCGTCCATGCCCTGCTCGCGCAGCAGCGCCATCAGGCGCTCGGACACCGGCAGATGTGCCCCCGACAGGATCGACAGCCCGATCACGTCGGCGTCCTCCTGCAGCGCCGCCGCCGCGATCTGTTCGGGCGTCTGGCGCAGGCCGGTGTAGATGACCTCCATGCCGGCATCGCGCAATGCCCTGGCGATCACCTTGGCGCCGCGATCGTGGCCGTCGAGCCCTGGTTTGGCGATGACGACGCGGATGCGACGGCGGTTCGAGTCATCGATCGAGTCTGTTGGTGACATGTTGTAGCCGTCGGACTCTGTCCGACGGTCAGTGATGTGCAACGGCCGAACGAGTCCGGCCGCTACGAACATCGAGTCGGTCCGCTCCTAAATCTCCGCGCGCTCCTGATACTCGCCCCACACGTCGCGAAGCGCGTCGCACATCTCGCCGACCGTCGCGTACGCGCGCACCGCGTCGAGGATCGGCTCCATCAACGGCCCGTCGTGCCTGGCCGCGGCGCGCATGGCGTCCAGCGCCCGCGCCACCGTGCTGGCGTCGCGCCGTGCCTTGATCGCCGCAACGTGCGCCAGCTGCGTCCCGGCCACCGAGTCGTCGATGTAGAGAATCGGCGGCGCGCTGTCGTCGTCTGTCGTGAAGGCGTTGACGCCGACGACGATCCGCTCCGCCCGTTCGATCGCCTGCTGATCGCGATACGCGCTCTCGGCGATCTCGCGCTGCGGATAGCCGTGCTCGATCGCAGCGATCATGCCGCCCATCCGGTCGATCCGATCGATGTAGGCCAGGGCCTCGGCTTCGATCCGGTCGGTGAGCGACTCGACGAAGTACGAGCCGCCGAGCGGATCGACCACGGCGGTGACGCCGCTCTCGTGGGCGATGACCTGCTGGGTGCGCAGGGCGAGCGTCGCGGCCTCGGCCGTCGGCAGCGCGAGTGCCTCGTCGAGCGAGTTGGTGTGCAGCGAGTTGGTGCCGCCCAGCACGCCGGCAAGCGCCTGCAGCGCCGTTCGCACCACGTTGTTGTAGGGCTGCTGTGCCGTCAGTGACACGCCGGCGGTCTGCGTGTGGAAGCGCAGCATGCAGGCCCGTTCGCTGGCCGCGCCGAAGCGCTCGCGCATCACCCGCGCCCAGATCCGGCGGGCCGCCCGGTACTTGGCGATTTCCTCGAAGAAATCGCTATGGGCGTTGAAGAAGAAGGACATGCGCGGCACGAATGCGTCGACGTCCAGGCCGGCGTCGAGGCCCCACTGCACGTACTCGATGCCGTCGCGCAGCGTGAACGCGAGCTCCTGTGCGGCCGTCGCACCCGCCTCGCGGATGTGGTAGCCGCTCACCGAGATCGTGTTCCACCGCGGCACCTGCGCCGCACAGAAGCGGAACACGTCGACGATCAGCCGCATCGACGGCCGCGGCGGGTAGATGTACTCCTTCTGCGCGATGTATTCCTTCAGGATGTCGTTCTGGATCGTCCCCGACAGGCGATCCCACGGAATGCCCTGCCGCTCGGCGACGACCAGGTACATCGCGAGCAGCATCGGCGCCGGCGAGTTGATCGTCATCGAGGTCGTCACCGCCCCGAGATCGATGCCGTCGAACAACGCCTCCATGTCGGCGAGCGTGACGACGCTGACGCCGCACTTGCCGACTTCGCCAAGCGACAGCGGATGGTCGGGATCGCGGCCCATCAGCGTCGGCAGGTCGAATGCGACGCTGAGGCCGGTGCCACCGGCGGCCAGCAGTTCGCGATAGCGGGCGTTGGTGTCGGCGGCCGTGCCGAAGCCGGCAAACTGCCGCATCGTCCACAGCTTGCCGCGGTAGCCCGACGCGTGGATGCCCCGGGTGTAGGGAAACTGCCCAGGATCGGCGAGCTCGCTCGCGTACTCGAGGTCGGCGACGTCGGCAGGCCGATAGACCGGCGCCAGCTCCCGCTCGCTGAGCGACGGCCGCACACGACGGGCCGCCGTCGTCATCCCGTGACCTTGAGGCCGGTGAGCTTGCGAGGCGCGTCGGGCCCCTCGCCCGCCTTCACCTCGATCAGGAAATCGCCGGCCGGCAGGCTCGCCAGCGGCACTTCCGCTTCGTGCGTGAAGGCGCCGCCGGGCGGCGCCGGACGCACGACGAGCGCGCTCATGCCGTCGCCGGTCCGGCTGAGGAGCCGGATCGCCGGCTGGGCGCCGGTCACGTGCACGCGCAGCAGCAGCTTCTCCGTGCGGCTGAACGAGCGAGCGGCAGTCGGCAGCGCCGCGACGTTGGCGGCGATCGCCACGAGGTCGCGCTGCGTGCGCGCGCGATAGAGCGCCGGTGTCCCGACGGCCGCAGGCTCGTTGGTGAAGTCGGGCACCGTGAGTTCGATCACGTCGCTCTGGATGACGCCGTTGGCGCCTTCCGCCTGGACGCGCACCTGCGTCGCGCCCGGCGTCACCAGAAACGACGTCTGACCGCCAGCGATGGCGGTGGGCGCGCCAGCAGCGGCCGCACCGGCAGCCGGAGCGGCGGCGCCAGCCCCATTGGGCACCTTGCCGCGATAGAACGGCCCATCGGCCTCGTTGGCGGCCATCACCGTCACCTGCGAGACAGGATCGGTGGCACCGGCCGGCGCACCGGGCGCCCCCGTGCTCGGTTCCCACGAGAACAGCACGCGCGTCTTGCCGCTCGCATCGGGCGCGTATCCCACCCACGTGCGCACGGTGCGCGCCCGTGCAACGCGATCGATCTCGGACAACGCGCTCTGCACGTCGGGCGGCGGCCCTGGCTTGGGCGGGCCGGTCGCCGCCACGGCTTCGTCGGGCTTGAGCGCCCAGTAGCCGCGGCGGGCCCGCACCTCGATGCCAGGACGACGCACACGGACGCGGATCTGATGGAAGCGTCCGTCGGTCGGCGCCGCCTGCGACGAGTAGCCGAGCAGGTAGTAGGCGCTCGCGTCGCGCATCATCTGCGTGAGCCCGCTCCCGAGGTCGTTGCGGTTGACGATCGCGCGGCCGTCGGTCTCGTCGGCCATCAGGCGCAGCGAGTCCTGCGTCGCACGCAGCGAATCGGCATCGGCAGTGAGGCCGACGCCTTCGTTGATGTCGTACTCGAAGCCGGCCAGACCGCGCGGGTCGAGCATGTACAGCGACACGTTGTTGCGGTTGGCGTCGGTCGTGACGTCGCGCATCAGCATCCGGATGTCCATGTCGCCGAAGAAGCGCGTCCGGTCCTCGGCCATCTTGCCCATCGGGTCGACCGAGGCGTCGCCGGTCAGCGCCGAGGTGCCGAGACCGCGGGCGCCGCTCTGCGCGTTGGCACCGCGCATCTGCGGCGGCACGTAGTCGGTGTAGCCCTCGCTGACGACAATCACCGTCTTGCGGCCTTCGCGCATGCCGCCGAGCCGGGTCATCAAGCCGCGCAGCGCCGACAGGCTCACCTGGTTGCGAATCTTCTCGACGACTTCCACCGGGTAGTTGGCGTACTGCTCCTCGAAGATGTTGCGCGGCGGGATGTACTGGTACTTGCGCCCCTGCCAGCTGAGGATCTGCTGGATCACCGCCTTCTTGTTGCGCGTGAAGCTCACGGCGCGCAGCGGATCCAGCGGGTACATCATCGCGATCATGTCGAGCGGGCCGACCTGGGTGTCGATGAACTTCGTGAGGTCGTCCTTGACCGCGAGACTGGCGCCGAGCCGCACGTGGTAGTCGTCGAAGAAGATCACGAACAGGCGGACGTCGTCGCGGCGCGCCTCCGATTCCTCGGCGTAGACCGAGTTGATTTCCCGCGGCGCGCCCTCGCCCGGCTGCGGATTGCCGTCGACCCGAATCAGCTTGAAGGTCTCGACCTTCTGCGGCTGCCCGTCCTCGGTGATCTCGAAATCCCCGGGCTTCAGGTCGGCGACCGGGCGGCCCTGCTTGTCGGTGACGATGGCATCGACACGCACGAAGTTGATGTCGGCCCGGAAGGTCGGCTGGGTCGGGGCGTTGGGATCCTGATCCTGACCGGCCGGCGGCGGCTGCTGCTGCTGCTGCGCCTCGGGTTGACCGGACGGCGGTTGCTCCGCAGCAGGCTGTGCCGGCGCAGGTTGGGCCGGTGCGGGCTGGGCCCCGGTGGCAGGCGTCTCCGGCGGGGGCGCCGCGGGCTGCTGGGCGGCGACGCCCACGAGCGCGCCGGTCAGCCACGCGAGAACGGCAATACTGCGGATCGCGGGCCGGATCATGCGTGTCGGTGATGATAGCATCGCGATTCTGCCAGTCCGCCGCGTGCCGGGACGACGCGCGGCGCGCCGGCGCGGGCGGCGCGGGCGGCGCGGCGATCGATGTTTCGACGCCCGCGACGGGCCGTTCGGCCGGCCCCGCGCCCCATCCGTACGAGGTGTCCGTGACGTCCATCCCCGTCGAGGTTCCGCCCGCGTTGACTGCCCTCACCGAGGACGAGCGGCTGCTCCGCCAGAGCGTCCGTGAGTTCGCGCTGCAGGAGCTCGCGCCGCGGGCCCGCGCGATGGACGAGGCCGGACGCTTCGATCCCGCCCTGCTGCCGAAGCTCTTCGCGCTGGGCGTGATGGGCATCGAAGTGCCCGAGCGGTCGGGCGGCGGCGAGGGCACCTTCTTCCACTCGGTCCTGGTCGTCGAGGAACTGTCACGCGTCGACCCCGCCGTCGGCGTGCTGGTCGACGTGCAGAACACGCTCGTCGTGAACGCGTTGCGCCGCTGGGCCACCGACCAGCAGCAGCAGACGTGGCTGCCCCGCCTCGCGGCCGACACCATCGGCGCCTATGCGCTGTCGGAGGCCGGCTCGGGCAGCGACGCCTTCGCGCTCACCACGCGCGCCGTCGCCGACGGCGACGACTACGTCATCGACGGCCGTAAGCTCTGGATTACCAACGCGGCCGAGGCCGGGCTCTTCATCGTCTTCGCCACCGTCGATCCGTCGGCCGGGCATCGCGGCATCACCGCGTTCCTGGTGCCGCGCGATACGCCCGGCTTCACGGTCGGCAAGAAGGAGGACAAGCTCGGCATTCGCGCCAGCAGCACCTGCGAGCTGGTCTTCGACGGCTGCCGCGTCCCTGCCGCGCAAGTGCTCGGCGTCGTCGGCAAGGGATACAAGGTCGCGATCGAGACGCTGAACGAAGGCCGCATCGGCATCGGCGCGCAGATGCTGGGCCTGGCGGCCGGCGCGCTCGATCACGCCATCGCCCACACGAAGACGCGCCGCCAGTTCGGCAGGGCGATCGCCGATTTCCAGGCCGTGCAGTTCCAGCTGGCGCGCGCCGCGATGGAGGTGGAAGCGGCCCGGCTGCTCGTGTACAACGCCGCCCGCCTGCGCGACAGCCGGCAGCCGTTCCTCACCGAAGCCGCGATGTGCAAGCTGGCCGCATCGGAGGTCGCCGAGCGTACCGCGTCGCTGGCCATCAACCTGTTCGGCGGCTACGGGTTCGTGAAGGAGGCGCCGGTCGAGAAGCTGTTTCGCGACGCCAAGATCGGTCAGATCTACGAAGGCACGTCCAATCTGCAGCTGCAGACGATTGCCAAGGCGCTGCTCGCGTGACCGAGCCGCTGCGCCTCAACCATCTCTATCGCGTCGTCGATCGCGAGACGTTCGCGGCGGCTTGCGGGTCGTCGTGGCTGCGATCGCTGTTCGCGCCGTCCGAGGTGCGTACCACGCAGCGCCCGGACTGGACGTACACGGGCCTCTATCTCTACGGAACCTCGACCTATCTCGAACTGTTCGAAGAGGGCGAGCAGCGTCCGGTGGGAGCCAGCGGACTCGCCTTCGCGATCGAGACGCCCGGCGCCACAGCGGCCCTCGCCGAGACCTGGCGCACCGCACTCGGCGACGCCGAGACACGCCTGGTCGTGCGTCCCGCTGAAACCGGTGAAGCCGGCGCGGTGGCCGCCGCGGCACCCGACCCGGCCCCGTGGTTCCACATCGCCCACGCCGTGCCGGACCGTCGTGAACAGCTGCACCTGTGGGCGATGGAGTACCACGCCGACTTCCTGGCAGCGTGGCGGAGTGCCGCGACGAAGGCGCGCGGGATCACGCGGCGCGACGTCCTCGAACGCTACGCCCGCGTGAGCGGCGGTCCGACCGCTCCCCTGTTCGACGACGTGACGGCGGTGACGCTCGCGCTGACCGCGGGTGAGCAGGGCTTCCTCACGCGTCACCTTGACGGTTTCGACGCGCGGGCTCGACACGTCGGCGGTGACGTGGCCTATCTCGATGGAGACGGCATCACGATCGGGGTCGCGCCGGCCACCGGGAACCGCCGCGGCGTCCAGGACGTCGTCTGCCGGCTGCACCGGGCCGTCGGGCGCGAAACCCTGACGCTCGGCCGGTTGGCCGTGGACGTGGACGGCACGCGGGCGGTGCTCAAGTTTCGATAGGACCTGGCGGCAACAAGGCGGGAATGCCTGTGTCGCCTTCGTACCTGACGACGAGCAGCGAGACGTCGTCGCCCGCTGGTCGGCCGTCCCGGAACGCGACCGAGGCGTCGAGCAGGGCCTGGGCCATCTCGGCGGCCGGCTTGCCCGCCATCTCCTGCAACGTCCGCGAGACCCCCTTCGGACCGAAGTCCTCGCCTGAGGCCGACGTGGACTCGCTGATGCCGTCGCTGTAGATCACGAGCGCGTCGCCGGGCTCGAGCGTGATCGTCTCGACGCTCCAGTCGCCGAACGGCAACAGGCCGAGCACGGGCCCGCCGGAGTCGAGCAGCTGCACGGTGCCGAAGTGGCGGACGAGCGCGGGCGGACAGTGCCCGGCATTGGCCAGTTCGAGGCGGCCGTCCGGGTACAAGACGGTGGCGCCGAGCGTGAGGTACTTGTTGCCCGGGCTGTAGTTCAGCAACTGCCCGTGCAGGGTCGGCAGGATGCTCGACAGCGGGTGCCCGAGTTCGTGCAGCAGCCGCAGCATGCCGGAGGCCAGCGCCATGATCAACGAGGCGCCGACCCCCTTGCCGGCGACGTCGCCGAGCGCCAGGGCGAGCGACCCGTCGGGCCGCGTGACGCCCTGATAGAGATCGCCGCCCACCGAGGCCGCCGATTCGGTGAGCGCGAACGTCGTGGCGAAGGGCACCGCCGGCGGCGGCTGCAGCAGCGCGGCCTGGATGTCCTTGGCCAGGGTCATCTCGTGCTCGAACTTCGCCTTGGCGCGCGCTTCCTTGTACAGGCGGGCGCTGTCGATCGCCATGGCGGCATCGGCCGCCAGCGACTCGAAGATCGCAATCTCCTCGCGCGGCACGACCTGCGTGCTCGCCGGCCGCGACACCAGCAGCGCGCCCACCGCATCGAGCCGGCCGACGAACGACGAGTCGTCGGCCAGGGCCCGTCGCGCCACCATCAGCGGCGCCGCGACCATGTCCGGACGCACCGACGTCGCCGCGCCGATCAGCGTCTCGTGCATGGCCTGGCTGGCGATCGTGCGGCGGCCGCGCACGGCCTGCTTCAGCAGATCGAGCTCCTCCTGCGCCACCGACGGCGAGGCGAACTTGGGCAGCCGCAGCACCGTTTCGAGCTTCTGGTCCGGGCCGATCAGCGCCAGCGCGCCGCTTTCGGCCCGCATGATCCGGATGGCCGACCGCAGCACCGCCGCCAGGACCTCGGGCAACACCGCGGCGCTGTTCAACTGGCGCGCCACGTCGAGCAGTTCCTGCAGGTGGCGGACGCCGGTGCTCTTCTCGTCGAGGCCAGCCGACTCGATCAGCGTGGCAATCGCCTCGCTCACCACCTCGAACTGCACCTGGCGGCCGAATCGCACGCGGTCGCCGTCGCTCAGGATGTGCGCCGTGATGCGCTGGTCGTTGACGAAGGTCCCGACGGCGCTGCCGAGGTCCTCGAGAATCAGCGCGTCGTCTCGACGCAGCAACTGGGCATGCCGGCGAGACACGCTCGGCTCCGACAGAACGACGCCGGACAGCGGATCGCGGCCGATGACGATGGGGTGATCGCCGGGGACGATCTCCGTAGTCGCCTCGGGCGAGCAAGGCACGAGCTTCAGACGGGCAGGCATGCGTCGCGTTAGTTCAAGCTTACTTCGTCACATGGTAGGCTGCGGCATGGGCAACCCGGAGCCAGGCCGGCGCGACAGGCATCGCCGGTGGTGCGCCGTGATGATGGCGGGGCTGATGACCGGGCTGGGCGCGCCCGCCGCGGCTGGTGCACCTTCTTCGACCAACGTTCGGGCGGGTGAAACCGAACGCATCGTCCAGACGCCGAAGCGCCCGGCACCGCCGAAAGCGACATCGAAGGCACGCCCGAGAGCCACGCCCCGCCGCCGGTCGACGAGGCGTCCAGCCGCCAGGGCGGCAGCCCCGGTCAGGCCGGTCCGCGAGTTGCGCGTCACCACCGACGTGCCCGGCGCGATCGTCTTCCTCGATCGCACGTACCTCGGGACCACGCCGCTCGTCAGCACCGACGTCGTCGCCGGACCGCACCAGTTGAACGTCCAGGTCGAAGGCCGTCCGCCCGTCGTCCAGACCATCGACATCGCCGCCGCCGGCCCGACCGCCGTCGCCATCACCGTGCCCTCGGCCGCCGCGGCGCTCGCCGCGCAGGTGCCGGTCGTCCACGAGCACGGGCGAGGCAGCTGCGACGGCACGCTGCGGGCGACGCCCGACGGCCTGGCCTTCGACACCGCCCACAAGGACGCGTTCACCGCGGCGTTCCCCGACATCGAGACCTTCACCCTCGACTACGCGGCCCGCAAGCTGCGCGTGAAGGTGAAGAAGGGCAAGGCGTACACCTTCACGACCCGCGAGGCGACTGCCGATCCGCTCTTCGTCTTCCATCGCGACGTCGACGCGGCCCGGCCGCGGTGATGTCATCGGCGGCACGTCGTACCGCTAGCGCCTGAGCCACTGGCCCGGCCCGTCGAGGAACGCCTCGTAGTCGGGCACCACGGCATGCGGCGCCGGGATGTGGGCGTGGAACTGCTCGTCGGAGAACGTCGTGGCCACGGCCACGACCCTCATGCCGGCCGCGTGCGCGGCGGCCACGCCGATCGGTGCGTCCTCGAATGCCAGACATTCGTCGGCCGGCACCTTCAGCCGTTCGGCGGCAAGGGCGAAGACGTCGGGGAACGGCTTGCCGCGCGGCACTTCGTCGCCGCGCGCGACGATCGACACCCGCGCGTCCAGCCCGGTCTCGGCCATCGTGTGCTGCACGTTCTTCAGCGGCGCCGACGTCGCCACCGCCACGTCGATCCCGTGCGCGCCGAGGCGGGCCAGCAGCGTCAACGCGCCGCGGACGGGCACCAGCCGCCCTCGCGACAGCTGCCGGTAGGCGCCTTCCTTCTCTTCCTCGAAGCGCAGGACCTCGTCCATCGTCATCGCGCGATCGAACAGCATCGGGAAGATCTCGCTGTTGCGCTTGCCGTCGATCCGGCGGCGCAGATCCATCGTCAGCGGCGGCAGATCGTGCGCCTGGGCAAAGGACTCGAAGGCCTGTGCGTGGAGCGTCATGTTGTCGACGAGCGTGCCGTCGAGATCGAAGACGACGGCGCGGGGGCGGAAGGTGGCGAGATCGCTGTTTCTCACGCTTCCCTGGCCAGGACCAGGCGGCTGTAGAGGGGCGAGAACACGCGGCGCTGGACGTTGGCCTGCGACGGTGAGCCGGGTTCGACCGTGACGACCGCGAGATCGCACGCCTCGGTGCGGGCGTCGGCGAGCCGCGCGGCGAGCAGCGCGCTCTGGACGCCGTTGCGGCGGTACCTGGGCAGCGTGGCCGCGCCGCACATCTGGAAGATGCCGGCGTCGACGCGGGCCGACGCGGCGCCCGCGGCAACGCCGTCGAGGAACGCCACGTAGCGGCGCACCGACGCGACGCCCGCAAACTGCTGGACGACACGTTCGAGCGCGGCGACGTCGTACTGCTCCGACGGTGCGTCGCGGCCGTCCACGACGTCGGGCGCGGCGAACCCGCCCACCGAAATGCGCGCCCAGTCGTCGTCGTGACCGCGGGCCACCGTGATGCCGCCGGCCGGCGGATCGATCAACGTCGGCCGCGTGAGGTCGCGGCCATGCACCATCTCGATGCGCTGCAACCGGTAGCCGCGCCGTTCGAGGCGACGAATCGATTCGAGATCGCCGAGCGTGGCCATCTCGATGCCGGGATGCACACCGGTCGGGGCGAACGCGCGCTCGATCGCGTCGATGTCGGCGTCGGTCAGTGGCTCGGCCACGCCGACGCCGATGACCTTGGTCATCGGCTCGCCGGGACCGCAGTAGACGGCCGCACCACTGCCGACGACGAGGCCGAACGCGTCGTCGCGTCCGCCTCGCCGCACGACGTCGGCCATGGCCAGGCTGAGGCGCGCCTCTGCCGCTTCGATGCGTTGCGCGAGGGTGACGGTTCCGATCATGAGAGCACGGCGTCCGAGATGATCATCCGTTGTACTTCAGATGTGCCCTGGTAGATTTCTGTCGCGCGCACGTCGCGGAACAGGCGCTCCACCGTCGACCCGCGCCGGTATCCTTCCGACGCCAGGATCTGCATCGCCCGATCGGCGGCCGCGTGCGCCGCCTCGGAGGCCGCGAGCTTGGCCATCGAAGCCTCGAGCGTCGCCCGCTCGCCGCGCGCGTGCGTGGCTGCTGCCTTCCACGTGAGCATGCGGGCCGCTTCGAGCCCGGTCGCCATGTCGGCGAGCATGAACTGGATGGCCTGGTACTGGGCGATCGGCTGGCCGAACGCGACCCGGCGCTTCGCGTAGGCCAGCGCTTCCTGAAGCGCCGCCTCGCCGACGCCGAGCGCCTGTGCGGCAATCGCGACGCGGCCGCCGTCGAGCGCGCCCATCGCGATCCCGAAACCCTGGCCGGGCTGTCCGAGCAGGTGGCTCGAATCGACGACGACGTCCTCGAACGTGAGATCGAGACAGCCGAGCCCGCGGACGCCGAGCGAGTCGGCCCGGCTGCGGCGACCGATGCCGGGCGCGTCGGCCGGCACGAGGAACGCCGAGATCCCGCGCGACCGCTGATCGGGCTGCGTCGACGCGAACACGATGACGACGTCGGCCGCTTCGGCGTTGGCGACCCAGACCTTGGTGCCGCGGAGCCGGTAGCCGACGCCGTCGGCCGTCGCGGTGGTCTGCTGGTTGGCGGCGTCCGAACCGGCCTGCTCCTCCGACAACGCGAAGGCGCCGATCGCCTCGCCGCGCGCCAGGCGTCGCAGCCACAGTTCGCGCTGCGCGTCGGTGCCGTGACGCAGGATCGTCTCGGCCACCAGCGAGTTGTTCACCGAGAGGATCACCGCGATGGTCGCGCTCGCGCGGGCGACGGCTTCGAGCGCCAGCACGTACGCGACGTCGTCCTCGCCGGCGCCGCCCCAGGCTTCGGGAATGGTCACGCCCATCAAGCCGATGGCTCCGGCCTCGGCGATCAGCGCGCGCGGGAACGCATTCGTCTCGTCGATCCCGGCGGCCTGCGGCCCGACGAGGTCGTCGGCGAAGGCGCGGGCCCGCTCGGCGAAGGCCTGCTGCCGGTCGGAGGGCTGGACGCGCACGGCCGTAGGCTATCAGACGGGGTCACGTCCGGACGAGCGCCGCGCCATCGACTTCCACGACGATCGCCACCGTGCTCGTGCGCCCATGA
>CBIHOS010000021.1:0-34471 GCA_966211945.1 uncultured bacterium | reverse complement strand
GCAGGGGCGCGGACGATCCGGATCGAGCACGTGCGCCTGGTGGCGCCGGACGTCGCGGTGGCCGACGGCCGCTACGAGATCGGTGGGACGAGTGAGACGGCGACCCGCCGGATGTGGACCACGTTCGTGATGGCGCGATCGGCCGACGGCTGGCGGATCAGCGCCATCCGCAACATGCTGCCGGCCGCGCCGTAGCTGTCGTCCCGAAGGTCCGCCTGTGGGGCCTATCGCCCAAACGTGAGGCCGACGAAGAACACGGCGCCGCCGAGCGACGTGTCGCCGGTGACTGCGGAGACGCCGCCGTCGCCGAGCGCATCGGGCACGGCGCGGTAGCGGACCTCGGCGCGCACGGCCAGCGAGCGCTGCAGGTAGACGTCGATGCCGCCGAGCACGTGGTAGGACGCGAACGTCTCGTCGACGATCTCGTCGCCCTCCGCGAACTCGTCGGTCTCGCGATAGAGCAGCACGCCGGCGCCGCCGCCGGCATACGGCACGAAGCGCCGCGGCCGGGCGCCCGGACGCGTCGCGTCGAAGCGCCAGCCCACCGTGACGTCGATCGGCACCATGCGGATGTCGAGCGGGATGCCGAGCGGGAAGCGCTCGCCGGTGTCGGCCAGGAACGCGCGCTCGCCGGTCTCCTTCGACCAGTCCACCGCGCCGCGCACGAACAGCGATCGCCACAGCCGCGTGCCCTCGACTCCACCGCCGACCACGAACGGCTTGCCGGTGATGCCGACCGCGTCGAAGCTGTCCCGTGCGGCTGGCGAGAACACGCCGACGCCGGCAAAGGCGAGCCCGCCCCGACGCGGACCGCGCGGCGTCTCTGCGGCATCGGGTTGGCCGGCCTCCGGCGCGCCGGCCTGCGGCAACGCGCTGGGCGGCGGCAGGGCCGGCCGCCGCGGGCGCGCCGGGACGCTCACCTCGCCTGGCGCCAGCACCAGACGGTGCAGGTAGCCGGCCCGCGGTGGATCGCCGGCCCGCACCTGCCACCAGTCGCCGGCAGTGCGGTCGATCACCTCGACGCGCGTCCCTCGCTCGAGGCGCTCGACGACCTTGCCGCGCACGTCCGGCGCGTTACGCAGGAACGTCGCGTCGGCGTTGACGTGCATCACGTCGCCGGCCTGCGTGGCCGCGGCGGTCGTGGGACTCGGCGTCTGCGCTGATGCCGCGCCCGTGCCGGCCACGGCCGCCATGAGCACGGCTGCCAGCAGGCGGGGCCGCTTGCCCAGAGCCGGCCGGCCGGGTCGGCGGCCGCCCGGCCCGCGTCGGACAATGGCGTCGGGCATCGGTGCGCTCACTGGATCATCCCCATCGCCCGCAGTGTGGCACGCGGGTCCACGAGTCCGGCACCGCATTCGTCGGCGCCGGCGTCGATCGTGCGGGCGAAGCGCTCGATCGCCTTCTCGACCGCCGCCGGATTGCGGAGGCCCTGCGAGTAGAGCAGCGCGGCGACGCCGGCGACGTGCGGCGCCGCCATCGACGTGCCCTGATAGGCCGTCACCGCGAAGGTGTCGAAGCGTGGGCGGAAGCCGCGCCCCAGCACCTGGTACATCTGCCCGAGCGTCAGGAACGATCCGGTGTCCTCGGATCGATAGGTCACCTGCGCAACGCCGTTGGCCACATCGTCTTCATCGTCGGTGTCGTCGCCGCCAGGGGCGCAGATCTCGACATACGGCTTGAAGCCCGAATAGCTCGCCCGCTTCAGGTCGCGCCCGATCGCGCCGACGGTCATGGCGCCGTCGATGTCGGCGGCGTAGGCGGCCGGGTACTCGACCGGATTGTCGGTGTCGCCGTCGTTGCCGGCGGCAATCGTCACGAACGCGCCTCTCGACACGGCGTACCGGATGGCGTCGCGTTCGAGCGGCGCCGGCCCGCGGCTGCCGAGACTGAGGTTGATGACGTGCGCGCCCTGATCGGCGGCGTACCGGATACCGGCCGCGACCGTGGACGTGAGCCCGCCTGCATTGAACGGGTCCGCCAGGTCGTCGATCGTCGAGGACAGCACCTTGATCGGCATCACGCGCACCTTGTGGGCGATGCCGGCGACACCGGTGCCGTTGCCGGTGAGCTGCGCGATGGTGCCGGCGACGTGCGTGCCATGGCCATCGAGGTCGAGCGGCAGGCTGTCGTCCCAGACGTAGTCGCGTGGCGCGACGATGCGGCCGGGGCGGACCAGGTCGGCCGCTTCGGTGAAGCGCATCGCGACGACGCCGAGGCCGTCGATGCCGTAGGTGTAGGTGCCGCCCTCGACATTGAGCCCGGTGTCGAGCACGGCAACCACGATTTGATCGGAGGCGCCGTCGTTGATGTCCCACGCGCGCGGCAGGTCGAGCGCGTCGAAGTTCCACTGGCGCTCGAAGAACTCGTCGTTCGGCCGGGTCGCGAACTTCTCGACGCGATAGTCGAAGCCGACCTCGCGCACGGCGGCGTCGCCGGCGAGGCTGGCGCGGGCCGCGTCGACCGTGGTGCCGGCGCCGACCGCGACGTGCTCCCATCCGTCCCAGAGCGCGTCGCTGCGCCGGGCCGTGCCGGCCACTGCGAGCGCCGTGCTCCGCACGCCGGCACTCGCGCTCTCGTGGAAGCGGACGAGCAGGCGATCGCGGCGATACTGCGCGCCGGTGACGGGATCGGTCACCCACCGCGACGGCACGTCGACCGGTGCTCCAGCGGTGGCAGGCCACGCCAGCGGCGCCGACTCCGGCAGGCCGAGGAAGACCGCGGCGCCACCATCCCCGGTTCGGGCTCGGCCCGAGAGACGAGGCTGGGACGCGAGCGGTATCGTCGCGACAGCAACGGCGACGGCACTGGCGACGAGCGCACAGGCGCGGGCAATGGACATCGGGCGGCTCCTGCGGCGCGCCGCCTGGGCGGCCGCGGTCGTTCAGCCGCGCACGTGCCGTTGACGCGGACAGCTGCACTCGTCGGAGTGTCGTTCCTTCCAACGCCCTGGACGACGCGACCGAACAGTCGAGATGGTCGGCCGCGCCCGCCCTGGGTTCAATGCCGCCGCCTCGAACCCCAGTCCTGTCCTCCTGCCCTCCTGTCCTCGCCCCCTACACGCTGAACGACACGACCCCGCCGGCAAGGGTCGTCGGATACGTCGTGAGCGGCCGCGTCGCGGGACCCTGTGCGACGGTGCCCGAGAGGTTGAACTGCGACCCGTGCGTCGGGCAGACGAACTGACTGCCCGTGAAGTTGGCGACGGGATTGCCTTCGTGGGTGCACACCGCCGTGAGCGCGGTGAACGTCTCCGGCGCCGTGCGTGCCACGAGGAAGTTGCCGAGCGCGGTGCGCACGATGGCGGCGCTGCCGACGGCGGCCAGCGGCGATCCGTCGAGTGGCACCGAGATGGTGCGGCCGGCGACCGACGCGTTGGCGGTGGCCAGCGCGCTGCCGGGCGTGCCGGAGCCGCCGGGGCTCGTCGGGCTGCTGCTGCCACCGCCACAGCCGGCGAGCGTCAGCGCCGCGGCTGCCGCCGACAGACAGCTCTGAGCGCAGAAGGCGCGCCGGGTTGGCGTGAGTGGAACGACGGTCGCTGTGGTCACGAGGCTCTCCTGATGGAAGCGGGCACCGGGCACTGGCGGCCCATGACGGGGCAACAGGCGTGCCGCGGCCCGCGCGCGCATTTCGGATAGATTTCACGTGGTGCGACCCCTGCCGAGTTACGCGACTCGAAAATCGCGTTCCCGGGACGTAAGCCCCTCCTCCCGTCCGCGCCTGCTCCTCAGGACAGCCGGCTGACGACAACGATGGTCATCCTCCATCTCACGACCTTTCTGCAGGGGGGTGCCGGCCTGGTGATCGCCAGCCTTGCGGCCTCGCAGCGCGCCGCCGGCCATGAGGTGCTCGTCGCGACGACGCGGAGCGGGCCGCCCGGTTATGGCAACTATCCGGGCCACCTCCAGCACCTCGCGCGCGCCGGCGTGCCGGTGTCGACCATCGACTCGCTGTTCTCGCGGACACCGTCCGAGTGGTCGCCGGTGCTGGCGCACCTGCTGAGCAGCCCGCTGGCGGTACGCGCCGACGTCTGCCACGCCCACGCGGCTACCCCGACGCGCATCGCATTGGCCTTCTGCGAGCGCATCGGCGCACGGCCGATCGTGCAGACGATGCACGGGTGGGGCATCAGGAAGACGGACGCGCAGACCCGATCGGACGTGGACGCGATGAATTTCGCCGCACGGGTGGCGGTGCCCGCGCGGACCTCGGCGGCTCTACTCGAAGCGATCGGAGTCGCTCCATCCCGCCTGCGCGTGATCGAGTACGGCGTGGCGCCGCCAGGCGAACGGCGGCCGCTGCCCACCGCAATCGAAGCCGACCTGCAGCGCTGGCGGAGAGCCGGCGGCGTCGTGCTCTGCTGCCCCGGCACCATCGGCGAGAGAAAGAACCAGCGGGCGCTCCTCCACGCCTTGTCGAGACTCGAGTCGACGATGCCGGCTGTGTGCATCCTGTTCGTCGGCGACGGCGAGACGACGGCCCTGGCCGATGAAGCGGCACGCCTCGACCTCGGTGAGCGCGTCCGCGTCTGCGGTTACGAGGAGAACGCGCGCCAGATTGCGGCGGCCGCCGACTTCCTCGTCCTTCCCTCACTCAGTGAAGGGCAGCCGCTGTCGGTCCTGGAAGCGTTTGCCGATGGCGTCCCGACGATCCTGAGCAACATCCCTGAGTTGCGGGAACTCCTCGGGGACACGATCCCGTCGCTCACGTTCGACCCGCGCGACCCTGCCGATATCGCGAGAACCGTTGCTCGCGCGGTGACGCTGGCCCCCGAGGATCGTCGCCGGCTCGCGCGTCAGGGGCGCCAACGATGGGCGGCCCGATTCTCGGCCGCGAGGATGTGCGAGGCCTATCTCGACCTGTACACGCGCGTCCTGACCGAGTGATGCATCAGGGCGCCTCGTCCAGGTCCCAGGGGCTGGCCAGGGGGAACAGCGGCTGCCCGGTCGGGTCGAGCGGTCGCAGCTGTTCCTCGAGAGCGTAGAAGTGCTGAGAGGCGACGACCAGACGATCGAACTCGAGCCTGTCGACGTCGTCGAGCGGTACGACGGGACGACCGAGCATGCGGGGCCGGGACGGCGACGTCTCGGTGAAGGCGGCGACCTCGACGCCGTACCGGCGGAACGCACGCGTCAGGCCGCTGGCGGCGAGACCGGTGCCGAATATCACGGCGCGGCGCACGCCGGATCCCGTCAGTCGTGCGAGAGCGGCGCGCTCGTTCGGCACGAGGCGATGGTTCCACTTGCGGCGGTACAGCGCGTAGTTGCTCGACAGGTCCGTCGCGCGCCGCACCGATGCCAGCGTGGCCGACTCGACGTGGATCGCGGTCGCGTCCGGCACGAAGTGCACCTCCGCACCTGCTTCGCGCACCTCGAGGCAGATGTCGACGTCCTCGTATCCCCAGCGGAAGCGCTCGTCGAAGCCACCCACGGCATGGAAGAGATCGGCCGGTAACCCCAACATGGCGCCGGTGACGGCCCACATCGGTGCGGCTCGATTGAGCAAGGGATGGTCCGCGGGCGCTGACGTCCCGAGGTTCGACGCATAGCCCCACAGCATCTGCTTCATGCCCGCGTGCTGGAATGTGTTGCGCCCGGGAAACAGCAGCTTCGCGCCGGCCACCCCGCCCGTCGTCTCCGCTGCGGCCACGAGACGTTGCACCGCGCCGGCGTCCACCACCACGTCGTTGTTGAGAAACACCAGCACGCGTCCGCCCGCAGTGCGAGCGGCGCGGTTGTTGGCCGCCGAGAACGTCAGGTTGCGCACGTTCCGGTGGTACACGAAGCGGGTGAACCGCCCCATGAACTCGCGGCGCAGCGACGGCGTGTCGTCGCTCGACGCGTTGTCCACGAGCAGCACCTCGAGCCGCTCGCTGCAAGGGATCAGCGCTTCCAGGCACTGGCGCGTGAGTGCCGATCGATTGCGAGCGAGGACGATGACGCTGACCAGAAGCCCTCCAGAGGTGACGTATCATACGCAACACTGCCGGAGACCTCGGAAGCGAAGAATGCTCCCCATTCTGTTCGTCAGCCACAACGCGAGTCGCACCGGCGCCCCGACCGTTCTCCTGCATCTCTGTCGCTGGTTGTCGCACCGTGGTCGGCCCTTCGAAGTACTCCTCGGCGATGGCGGCGACCTGACCGCACAGTTCGACGCGATCGGCCCGACGACCGTGTTGGGCATGCTTGCAGAACCCAGCCAGGCCCTCGAGCGGCTGTCCCGGCTGGCGCAGCGCGTCAAGGCACACGAGTTCGCGGTGGTGTACGGCAACACCGTGGAGTCTGCCGACATCGTGACCTCTGTGGCGGACACGGCGACGCCTGTGCTGACGCATGTGCACGAACTCGGTTTCTGGATCGAGCATCACACGACCCGTGCACGCTTCGATCGCCTGCATGCCTGCACCGACACGTTCGTCGCCGTCTCGCGTGCGGTTCGACGCCATCTCACCGATGTACTCCATGTCGAGGGCGATGCGGTGGCGCTCGTCCATGAATGCATCGACACCGCTCGCTGGAGCGCTGGCGCTCACGACCTGCATTCGGCGCGTGCTTCGTTGGGCATCGCGGCGTCAGCGGCCGTGGTCGTCGCGGCAGGCACGCTCGACTGGCGCAAAGGACCGGACCTGTTCGTGCAGGCCGCGGGTGCGGTCAGACGCCTCGCACCGCACCACGACGTGCATTGGGTCTGGATCGGAGGGCAGAAGGGCGGCCGACATGTCGCGGCGTTGCGTCACGATGCAGCCCGATTGGGCGTGACGGATTCCCTGCACATCGTCGGCGACCGCGAGGACCCGGCGCCGTTGCTGCGCGCGGGCGACATCTTCGTCTCGACCTCGCGTGAGGACCCGTTCCCGCTCGTCACGCTCGAGGCGGCAGCCGTTGGAATGCCTGTCATCTGCTTCCAGGACGCGGGTGGGGCAGAGGAGTTCGTGGACGACGATGCAGGGTTCGTCGTGCCATATCTGGACGTCGACACGATGGCTCGCCGCATCGTCGCGTTGGTGGATGATCCGGATCGCCGAGCCGCGTGCGGGACCCGCGCCCGGACGAAGGTGCGTGAGCGCCATGACGTGGCCGTCACGATGCCCGTGCTCGTCGACGTGATCGATCGCACGATTGCCGCAGGCCCGACGCCAGCTCGCCTGGCCAGGCAGGACGTGATGGGACCGGCGACACTCGCGGGGCCGGGCCATGGGTTCGATGCCGGCCTGTTGGCGCTCTATCGACTGGCCTCGGCGCGCGCGGCTGCCGGCGAAGTCGTTCGCGCCCGCGTCGCGTTCGAGATGATCGCCGATGAGGCGAAGGGAGCCGACCCGGATCTGGCCGGCAAGGCGTGGTACAAGGCCGCGACGCTGGCCGGCGATCCCGGCGACGTCAGACGATGTTGCGAGAGAGCGCTTGCGGCACTGCCAACGCATCGCGCCGCCCGCGCCCTGCTCGATCGTCTCGACGCGGGTCATCACGTCCATGGCTGACCCGACCCGACCGCCGCCAGTCCGGGCGCTTGCGTTCCTGCTTCCGCAGTTTCATCCGACGCCTGAGAACGATCAGTTCTGGGGGCCGGGGTTCACGGAGTGGACCAACGTCGTGCAGGCGGCGCCGTTGTTCGACGGACACCAGCAGCCACATTTGCCTGCCGACCTGGGGTTCTACGATCTCCGTCTGGCCGAGACTCGCCTCGCGCAGGCGGCGCTCGCACGTGCCCACGGCCTGCACGGGTTCGTGTACTACCACTATTGGTTCGGGGGCCGCCGCCTCCTGCACCGGCCCATCGACGACGTGCTGGCTTCCGGGGCGCCGGACTTCCCGTTCTGCTTCTGCTGGGCCAATGAGAACTGGACGCGCCGGTGGGACGGGCTCGACGCCGAGGTACTCGTCCAGCAGGTGTACTCGGCCGACGACGATCTGGCGCACATCCGCTGGCTGGCGCGCGCCTTCGAGGATGCGCGGTACATCCGGGTGGATGGCCGGCCGCTCTTTCTCGTGTATCGCGCGAGCAGGCTTCCCGACGCAGTGGCCACGACGCAAACCTGGCGCGAGGAAGCCCGCCGCCTCGGTATCGGCGATCTGTATCTGTGTCGGGTCGAATCGTTCGCGACGGAGAAAGCCGACCCCCGCACGCTCGGCTTCGACGCATCCGTGGAGTTCCAGCCGGACTGGGAGCATCTCGGGCCGCCATTCCGATTGGGCACGCATCGTGTGTTCGACTACGCCACGGCCGCCGCACGCATGCTGGCCAGGGTGCCGCCCGGACATCCGAGGTTTCCCTGCGTGACGCCGTCGTGGGACAACGCGGCGCGGCGCAGGGCCGGGGCTCACATCCTCCACGACTCGAGCCCGGCTCGCTACGAGCAGTGGCTGGCCGACCTGTTGGCGGCGTTCACGCCTCCAAGTACCGACGAGAACTTCCTGTTCATCAACGCGTGGAACGAATGGGCCGAGGGCAACCACCTCGAGCCGTGCCAGCGCTGGCAGCGGGGCTACCTCGAAGCGACCGCGCGGGCGCTTGCCGGGCCCACGACACCGGACCGTGCCTGGAAAGACTTCGCGGCTAGGATTGCCACGGCTCCTGTGCCAGCCGGCCGGCAAGACGATGTGGTCGCGGCCCGTATGGAGGCGCTGCTCGCGATGTACCGGGACGCTTCGCGCCTGCTCGATGCCGCCGACCTGCCTGCCGCCCGTGCGATGTTCACGCACGTGCTGAACCAGGCGCTGGAGATGGCGCCTGACCTGGCTGGGAAGGCCTGTTTCAAGCTGGCGCTGATTGATCGGGATGGGCAGCGCCAACTGCTCGGCCGCTGCCTGGAACTCTGCCCAGACCACAGGGAAGCGCGGCGCCTTCTCGCGTTGCTGGATGCGGAAGGGACACGCTGACCGATGCCACGGGTTTCGGTCATCGTCACCTGCCACAACTTCGAGCGCTACCTCGAAGCCTGCCTCGACTCGATTGCAAGACAGACCTTTGGCGACGTCGAGGCGGTCGTCGTCGACAACAACTCGACGGATCGATCGCGCGACGTCGCGCAGGCGTTTGCTGCGCGCGATACGCGCTTTCAGCTGATCCACGAGCCAAGACAGGGCGTGCACCACGCGCTCGAGGCCGGCATCACGGCGGCTCGCGGGGAGTTGCTGTTGTTGCTCGATGGCGACGACGTGTACGAGCCGACGCGCGTGGGCCGCACCATCGCCTGCTTCGATGCCACGCAGGCCGAAGTCGTGGCCTGCAACGGCCAGCGGATCGACGCCGACGGACGTCGCGAGGAGCCGTTCGAGTCCTACGACCACTCGGCTGAGCTGTTTCCTGCGGTGGCGTGTCAGTACAACCCGGTCTGGACGGTGTCGTTCCTCGCGTTCCGGGCACCCGTGTTGAAGGGATGGTGTCCCCTGCCAGCGTGCTGCAGCCGCATCCTGGATTGGCACTTCCTTCTCAGCACCTTCGAAGATGGCCGTCGCCTCGCGCTGCTGGACGAACCGCTTGTGCTGAAGCGCTATCACGGACGCAACCTCGCGTTCGACGTCGAGGCCACCGAATTGCAGGCCATCCCCCGCCTCGCGGCGTTCATGGCGCGATACGCGCCCGTGCGTGATGTGTATGGGGCTCGTGACCGGAGCCGGTTGTTGACCACGAGGTACATCCGGGCCTTCGAGGCGATGCGGCGAGCGGGCCGTTGGGCGTCGATTCCAAACTACCTGATCGATCACGCCGGCGCGGACGGCATTCGCGAAGACGTCCAGCGGTTCGCGCGTGCAGTCGCGTGGTATCACCTCGATCGACAGGCATTCGTGCGTGAGGCTCGCAGCCGAGACAGCGCCCATCCGCTGTGGCAGTTCGTTGGCGGCCTGGCCGCGATCGAACTGGGCGATGCAGCCGGAGCCGCGCGCTCGTTCGAGCTCGCGTATGTGCGCCCGCTGCGCAGGTTCGCCGAGGCGATGAACTCATGGGGCGTCGCCATGGCCCGGGTAGACGCCCCGCGTTCCGTACGCGTGCTGGAGGAGCTGGTGCGTCGATGTCCCGACTACAGGGACGCGCGCCTGAACCTAGAGTTCGTGCGGCGGGGCCGGTACGCTGACTGCCGCCACACCGTGTGCCTCCGTCCCGAGACGCTGCACGCCCTGGCCGACGTGCCCTGACGCGGGCGTCAGGGCTTGCGGCTGACGAACACCTCGAGGAACTCGCCGTCGAGGCCTTTCGCGCGGTCCCGTTCGAGGTAGATCGTCGTGTGGAGCCCGCTGCTTGCGAGGACCACGTCGGCGAAGTCACGGCCCCAGTCGCGGGTGACCAGTGCGCCTTCCGGCGTGAGCGGGTTGCCATGGTAGACGGGCTCGCACAGGTGCACCACCGAGCCATCGCTGCCGCGCGCGGCGCGGACTCGCGTGACTGCCATCGCCGGATACCACGGCATCGTGAACACGTGGGCGCCGCCGGACCTGAGCACCCGGGCGATCTCTCGAAAGGCGGGCTCGGGGTCGACGACGTGCTCGAACACGTCGGCGGTCACCAGCACATCGATCGAATCATCGGCGAAGGTCAGCGCCGACAGGTCCTCGGAACGATGCGGCCCCCGCGACGCGCCTCGAGGGACGTCGTCGAAGCAATACGAACTCGTGTAGCGGGGGCACGCCCGGCGGAGGAAGTCCGACAAGGGCCCGCCGGGTGACGACTCGTGTACCTCGGCCTCGCGCCATGCCGGACAGAAGATGTCGAGCGCATTGGCGAGGGCGCGGTGCCGCGGGATGGAATGGCAGGACACGCACCGGTAGTGGTCGCGCAGCCACTCATGCTGAACGACGAAGGTCGTCGACGCCTCGCAGAGTGGACAGTGGCCTTCATTGGACGCGGCGGCGGCACCGCTTGTGGTCACCATGCGATCAGCGAAGGCTCGCGAAACTCTGGAGCGTACGCGCGCCCTCTCGCCACGGCAGGTCGAAGGCATAGCCGCCGTTCGCCATCAGATACAACCCGTTGCCGAGAGCATGCGGATACCTGAGGCGTTCCGGATACGCCTCGAGCGACGTGTAATGCGTCACGTACGACTTGCGCGTTCGGTCCTCGGCGATGATGCGGGTGCCCTCGTGCGCGAGGTTGCCATGCCACACGAGTACGTCGCCGCGCCGCGGCAGGAACACCTGCGGCTCGACGCCCTGCTCTCGCATGCGATCCCACAGATAGTGCGCGAAGTCCATGGGTGTGCGTCCACTGTTTCTCTCGTAGAGGATGCTCCCCTCGCCCCAGTCGAAGAAACCGGACACGTCGACGCGGTGTGAGCCAGGATAGTAGGCCAGCGGGCCCGAATCGGCGTGGATGTCTTCGAGCGGTATCCAGCTCGCGGCCAGGTGAGCCAGGCTGGTCTGCGTTCGCACGTAGGGGTAGTCGATGTGGATCGGCTGCTGACTTCCTTTGTAGAACGTCAGCGACTGTGTGACGCAGGGGGCGTGCTGAAACACGTGGCGAAGGAAGCCGCTGACCGCGCGGTGAAGACTGAGTCGGACGGCGTGTCCCGACACCGTGTGCATGTGGTTGAATTTGACACCGGGCGAGCCGAGTTCCGAGCGATCCACTTCGGCAATCGGGATATGCCGCGAACCGCGCACCTCCACGGTCAGGTCGTAGGCCTCAGGACGGGTCCGCAGCTCCTGGAGGTCCGCCTCGAATGCATCCAGCAATGCGGGCTCGATCGCCTGTTCGAAGACGACGACGCCGTCGCGCCGCCAGCACTCGAGCGCCGAACGAAGGTCGAAGCCGGGGTCCTCGTCCAGGCGAGCGAGATAGGCGTCGATGTCGGCATCCGGCCTGTCGATCCAGGGAGCGCTGTCCAGCCAGGCTTGCTTGGTGACTACGGTCATCACATGTCTCGGTGAGCCCTACGACCGTCCGTCCGGCAACGGCCCGATGGTGCCATCGTCAAGTGCGTCGAGGAGTTCGCGCGCAGCGCCATGCCCTGGCAGCACCCCCAGACATTCGCGAAGAAGGCGGCCGGCGGCCGTACTGTCGCCGCGAGATGCGAGCACGGCCGCGATGTGGTACATCGCGCCGCCCCGGAATCGCGCCGGGACGTTCTCTCCGCCCGCTGCCAGCGTCCGGAACATCGCGAGGGCACCGTCCACGTCGCCCCGCTCGCGAAGCAGGGACGCGCGGCTGTACGTGGCGACCAGTCGGGTCTCGTCGTCGAGCCCACCCTCGCGGCCGAGCGCCAGCACGGCGTCCAGGACGCGCAGCGCGTCCGCGCCGGCTTGTCTCGCGCGCAATGCCGAGGCAAAGGCGACGGCGTGCCTGGCCAGGCCCGGCGGCAACGGCTCGGCATCGCCGGCGGCGAAGGCGGCATGCCAATCGGCGGAGGGATCGACGTCGAGCCGCGGCGCCGCCGGTCCCTCCAGGGCCGCCACCATGTGCTCGAGAGCCGTACGTTGGGCGAGGAGATCCCGGACCTCCGCGACGCGCGCGGCGTGGGCGTGCTTGATCACCGCGAGTTCATCGTCGCGGGCAGCCAATCGGTCGAGCCACATGTGGAGTTCCTCTGCGGGCGGCCCGCCGGCCATCGCGATGTCCAGCCAGGCGCGGAGCTGCCGGGGGTCATCTTCACGATATCGGGGGTCCTCGTGTGCCATCTGGACGAGGAGTCCGTGAAGGACGGATGAGGACGGGCAGGCGTCGAGGAAGAGTCGACCGATCGCCTGCACGTCCGACCCGTTGCGGCGCGCATCGAACCCGGCCGGGGTGAAGACGGGGAGGCCCGGCGCCGTGGCCCATCCGAAGTCGAGGAAGACGAGGGTGTCCCGACACACGAGGACGTTCCCGGCCAGCACGTCGCGATGAGCGACACTCAGCGCGCGCCAGTGCTCGATGGCGTCGAGGGCCGATCCGAGGCAACGGGCCATCCGCGATTCGTCCTGACCCAACGCCGCCGACGCCTCTCGCCACGGTGTGCCGTACACCTTCGCGAGCCGGAGCACGGACGTTGCGCCGTGTGTCTCGACAGCGAGAACGCGCGGGACCTGCGAACCCGCGACCCGCGTCAGGACGTCGCCCTCGCGCGCGGCCAGTCGCCCGGTGGTCTGCTTGACGATCGTGTCGCCGAGGTCGTACACGCGGCTCCAGTAGTCGATGCCGTCGTGCGTGGTCAAGCGACTGCAGGACACGATCGATGAGGCGTCGTGCAGGAGCGGCAGCGGGCAGGTCAGGTCCACGGCGTGCTGGTGCACGCGAGCCAGATACAGGTGCCGGGTCGGGGAGATGCCACCGAGCGGTTCGACGCGTGCGAAACGGGTCGAGAGCGCCTGTTCGAACGCGCTGCGGTCATACGCCCCTGCCCGTGTGCCAGTGCTCCACTCCAGGTGCCCGAACCCGACGATCGCCGGGTCGTCGGGATCGACCCATTCGACGACGAGTGCGTAGCGTGTGAGCCCCGCGAGGTGGGCGACCACGGCATCGAGATCGCCGAACTGGGCCGTGCAGTTGTACAACCAGTGGACCAGTGCCAGCGCCACGACCACGTCGGCAGGCGCATGCCAGTCCGCTGCGTTCGAGTGACGAGCGCGAAGGCGGTCGAATCCGAGAGCCGCAGCCGCCCGACCCACCATCTCGACGTACTGGTGGTCGATGTCGACGGCCGTCGCTTCGCTGGCGCCGCGCTGCAGGCACAGGAACGAGAAGAACGCACCGTTGGCGCCCAGGTCGAGTACGGTCCGTCCGCTCACGAGTGACGATGTGAGTACCGCCTCCAGGATCTGGTGCTTCGCCGTCAACGTCGCGTCGAGCTCCAGTGGACGCACGCTCTGGCGGCAGAGCACGAAGTCCTGATAGCCGGTGAAGACGGCGCTCGAAGGTGTCAACCGCAGTGACGCCGCACGAGCGTGTTGATTCGGCGTGGCGCAGGTCCTGGGGCTGCCCGGCGGGCTCGCCGGCGGTTCGGCCGCGGCGATCGTGTCCCCGGTTCTGGGAATGCCGATTCCGGTCAGCCGCTCTACGAGGAACTCGGCGTCGAAGAGGACGTCACTCCAGGCGTGCAACGCGAGGCGATCCCAGTGAAAATCCGCAGCCGTCCTGAACTCATCGTAATGGGCGTGCCACCCGCGCTCCCGGCGTTCGCGCCCGATCCGTGACGCCCGATCCGCGAAGACCTTGCGCGACGCCTGATCGACCGACCGCAGCGGGTAGTGGCGGCACAGGAACTTCAGCGGATACACCACGCGACCGTCGAACATCGCGTCGTGCCCACCGGAACTCGCCAGGTCCACGACGGCGCCGGCCCGCTGCTTCCACGCCTTCACCTGGAGGAAGTGCCCGGCCCGCCGTCCGAACTCGAAGTGGCGCAGGCGCTGCTCCCACGTAGCACCGACCGAGCGCCCATCGACTGGACGGAAGTCGACCACGGTGAAGTCGACGGCCGTGTATCCGAGCGCATCGACGAACCCGATCGCGTCGCGGAGCCCGATACCGCGCCATGGCGCGGCGCGCAGTTCGTCGGCGTCGTGGTGGATTACCCAGTCGTAGCCCGAGTGCGCCGCGAGCGTCGCCGTGTGGCTGAGCATCCGGTGCCACTCGTACTCGCCGGTCGGCTGCTCGGGGAACCTCGAGATCGTCAGCCGTTCACCGACATGCGGCAGCGATTCCAGCGCACGAACCGTTCCATCGGTCGACCAGTTGTCCACGATGTGCACGTCCACACCGTTGTCGAGCAGGTGACGTACAACCTCGCCGACGATGTCCTCCTCGTTGTAGACGTGGACGATGGCGAGCGCCGACACGCCCGGGGACGATTGCCAGCCAGCGTGCCGGCCCGCGATGGCGAGCATGGTGCTCTTGACGTCGTGGTGATCAGTGTTGACGGTGTAGCCGATCAGGTCCGATCGCAGGCCAGTGGCGCGCAACAGTCTCGCGAATTCATCGAGGTTCCATTCGCGCACGTGGCTCGGGTTGGCCGGCGGACCTTCGTCGGCCGCGCCGCGCACGCGTGTGCGATCCGGCGTGGACAGCAGCACGAACGGGCACCGTTCGGCCCATCGGGCCAACCCTTCGAGCAGTGGGATCGGGTTCGGCAGATGCTCCAGGATGTCGGAGGCAATCACGACCGCGCCGTCGAGCAACTCCGCCGGCAGGTCGGGCAGGCCGTCGCCCACGTCGTGATCGAGCACCCGGGCGAAGCCGAGTGCGTCGAGTCGCGCCAGGTTCGGCCCGTGGTCGATGGCCAGGATCTCCGCACGACCGGCCATCGGCCGAAGCTTCGCGCCGTTCCCCGCCCCGATGTCGATGACAGTCCGCAGTCCGCCGCGCTCGACGAGGTACGACGCCAACTCATAGACGTGCGGCTGGAACACCACACCCCGCGACGCATCGTCGAAGTACTCGGGCGTCTGGTTGCTGCGGTAGCCCGGAGGTAGCGCGTACGCGGGAGGATGCGCGCTGGAGGTCATGGCGGCGTGGAGAGGTGTTCGACCGTTGCCGCGAGGCCTTCGAAGAGCAGGAGATCGCCCTGAAGGGTACTCACGGCGAGTGCGTCGTCGAGCCACGCGAGGCGTACCGGATAGTAGCAGACGAGTCGCACTGGCGATCGCGCGGCGTGCCGCAGCATCACCGTGTCGGCGTGGGGGCACGCCTCCGCCGTCCAGCCGTGCCGTCCAGTCGCCGTGGACGAGCACGGTCCCAATGGCCCGAGCGGCTTCTCCACCCGCCGCCCGTCCCCGTAGAGCAGCACCTCGTGCCCGGTCAGGCGACGCTCGATGCGGCCGTCCGGCGCGCGCTGCAGCGGAATGGCGGCGAGATGATCGCCTCGCGACACCAGCGAGAGAAACGCGCTGTCACCAGGAAGCTCGTGGGGTTCGTCGTTCGGCGCCCACGAGTACAGCCCCGGCTCGACGCACGTCCAGTACACGCGGTCGTTCCACGGCACACCGGACGAGGGGCGGCAAGGCAGGTCGCTGACGCGGACGTCACTGCCCCCGACGTTCCGCCACATCACGTACCCGCGCAGCGGATCGGTCCACGCGCTCGTGCCGTTGCTCCACGCCAGGAGTTCGTTCCCCATCCGCATCTCGCCGACGATCGGACGCGGCCACTTCACGTGCGGCTCGAGTCCGCCACCGGGACGGAGCATCACGCTTTCCGAAGCTCCGGGAATCACGCACACCACGCCAGTGTCGGTCGCGTAAGCGACATACGCGCGGCGTTCAGGGGCCAGCGCCAGCACTCGCGGGCGGAGCAGCGCCCTCGCGTCCGCGACGGTGCGGAGCCCCGTGGCGGCAATCCTCCCGACGCCGTCCACGTGACGCAATTCCACCGCGGAAGGGCAGTCCGCGATCATCGAAGGGGCCAGGTCGCCGGCGCCAACGGCTGCGCATATCAGTCCCGTGTGGATTCTGGCCAGGGAGCCGCTGTGGACGTGCAAGGGCAGCTCGTGCAGGACGGAACCGGCAACGTCTTCGAGGCGCACGCTGACGGCATGCGTCGATTCTGCCGATGCATCGGGCGCGCCTGCGCCGCCGCCGTGCACAACGAGGCTTCTGGGATCGATGCACGCGTGCCCGTCGGCTGCGCACAGGCGTAGCGCGAGCAGCCCAACGGCCTCGTGCAGGGTGCCGGCGCCCGCAGGCTGGGGATTGCGGTGCACATCGACGTCCTCGGCACGCACGTCGGCTCGCCGGCCGAAGAAGTCGGACCACTCCGATGTCGCCGGCGTGACGCACGCCGCACCCAGCAGCGCTTCCAATGCATAGACCAGCCAAGCGAGGGGCTCGGACCAGTCATATGCGGCGGACAGCGGAACAGCGTCGCCACCTGCCATCGGCCGCCGCACCGAGGCACTGACCTCGGGGTCCTTCAGCATCGCGCACAGCGTGAGGAGCAGGCGGAAGGCCTGCGCGATGCAGGCGTCGCGCTCGGGCCGCGACAGCCTCGCCTCACCCGGATCCTGCTCGTGCAGCCAGCGGTACCAGCGGTGCATGCACTCGGGCAGCCGTGGAAGGATGCCACGCGGGAGACCCAGCGTGATGGCCCCACCCGGCGGCGTCCCAGGCTCGCGCGTGAACTCCTGAAGGGCCGCTGCCAGGGCCCCCGACACCTCCGACGGGTCCCAGGCGTGGCCGGTGAAGCGCCGCCACGAGGCGAGCACGTCGGTGTCGTGTCCGCCAGCGATGGCGGCATGTGCTGCGACCACGTGCGCCCGCATCGTGGACGGGTCATCGTGCGGCCGAGGACCTGCCAGGATTTCGGAGACACGGGGCACAGGTGTGTCTGCCATCGACACGTCGTCGAGCACCACCTGCTCGATCCCGTTGCCCATCAGCAATCCGGCACCTGTCGCGTTGACGACCCGGCGGCCGCTCGCGGCCGCCCGTGACACGAGCCAGTCCCTGAACGCGAGCAGGGCTGGTGTAGTCGGCCGGGACCGACCCGCGAGGTCGGGCACCTCGCGCGTGGCTCCCGCCTGCCACACGAGCCATGCGTCCTCGACCAGCGTGCCCGTGGCCGCCCATCGCGCCCACTGGAACTCGTAGGTGGTGCCGCGGCTATAGGGTTGGCGCCCTGCATACGACAGGTCGGCGCCAGTGAACACGATCGGATCGCAGCCTGCGAGTACCGCCACCTGGAAAGCGGCTGTCACCACCGACCCCCAGACGTCGAGTTGCTGCACGTCGAGCCCCAACGAGTGAAACCATGGCCAGGGATCGTGATCCGAGACGCGAAACCACAACGTGCGGCCGGCGAAATGCGTTCGTGCCAGCGGGTCCAGCGCAATCTCGCTGATCAGCCACGTGTCGGCCGCAGGGGGCAACGCCCTGAAGTGCCGTGCATTCGCGCTCCCGGGATCGAGGCCGACGACAAAGTGGGGAGCGATGTCGGCATCGAGCAACACGCGCAACGCCGTGTCGACGGAGATGAGGACGGCGCCATCGAGCCTCGACCGCAACTCCGGCAGGGCGGACTCGAGTGAAGGTCCTGCGGCAGCAATGATCGCAGGTCGGCCGAGGTAGGCGCCCTCGATGTCCGCGAGGCTGCGCCCCGACGCGATGGACGGCAGGTTCCGAATCGCGTTCACGAGGTAGCGCGGCGCGAAGCGGCGCCGGGCCTCGGCGTTGGCGCGAGCGCCGTACAGGATGCGCTTCAGCGCGTGGGCGGCCGCCACCGCCTCCGGGGTGACGACGCGTCCGACGTGCGGAGCCACGAGCAGCACGTGATCCTCGGGATCGTCCGGAAAGGCGCGCCACGCTTCGGACTCTCCGGCGTAGTCGGGCGCGGCCAGGTACGTCAGGCGCCCGGAGGCACGCCAGGAGGTCCAGTCCTCCGCGAGGAAGGCCGCTGCCGTCGCCGGATCCGGTTCGAAGGCGACCACGGTTCGGCCTGGCGCCCGCGCGTCGAGCGCCCGCAGCAGCGCGCCGTTGCCCAGCCCGATGACCACCACCAGGGATGGCACGGGCCGGCCGTCAAGCGTCCTGAGCAGCCACTGCCATGCGCCATCGTCCCCACTGCCTGCGCTCGCATTCGTGCCCATCTGCACTCGCGGTCACTATGCACCGAAAACGCGCGGTCGAGCGCCGCCTTCTCGCGCCGGTGAGGCCGGGAGCAGGCGGCATGGGTCAGGCTCGACGGCGACAGTCAAGGGCCGGCGCAAGGCTTGCAGGTTCTCCACCCGGAGGTCGCACCATGCGAGGACGCAAGAACGAGGACCATGCCGCCGGCAGCGGCCCGAGCGCCGAACAGAGCGAACGGCCCGAGCAGAACGTCGGCTACGACGAGGCAGTCAAGGGCGCGCCCCTGACCGAGGAGGAGAAGCGCCGGGCAGAAACCGAGAGCCCGCTCAGCGACGACGATCCGCCGCCCGGACCCGACCCCCTCTTCGACGACTGACCGGCCGCCGGCTTCTTCTTGCGTCGCGATCGAGCCGTCCCGGCGACTGGTCATGGCCGGGGTGGCTCGGCGGAAACGGGTGTGTGATGATCGAAGCGATGTCGTGCTTCGGCCGTCCCAGGCCACGCCGCCCGTTCCGCGTCGCCGCGGTCCTCGCCGCGCTCGTCGTCGCCCCCGCCGTCCCGCTCGGGGCGCAATCCCCGAAGATCGTGCAGCCCGGCGCCCCTGGCCAGCCGACCCGTGAGGTGTCGGTCGACGAGGCCGTGGACGAGTCGGGGGTGCGTCATACCGCTGCAGACGCCCGGTTCATGCAGGGCATGATTGGCCACCACGCGCAGGCGGTCGAGATGGTGGCGCTGGTGGCCACGCGCAGTCACGACAAGGACCTCGAGCGACTGGCGCAGCGCATCGACGCCTCGCAGCGCGACGAGATGGCGATGATGCGCGACTGGCTGGAACGGCGCGGCGAACCGCTGCCGGACGCGCACGCGCATCACGGCGCCCACCGGATGCCGGGGATGTTGACCGACGCCCAGATGACGGCACTCGCGGCGGCGACGGGCACGGCGTTCGATCGCTTGTTCCTGGAAGGCATGATCCAGCACCACGGTGGCGCGCTGACGATGGTCGAGGCCCTGTTCGCCTCGCGCGGTGCCGGCCAGGAACCCGAGATCTTCGATTTCGCCTCGGACGTCGAGGCCGACCAGACGATGGAAATCGCGCGGATGCGCGCGCTGCTCGAGGAGCTGAAGTAGATGAGTGGACGAGTGAGAATTGCCGCCGTGGCTGCCCTGCTGGCCGCTTGCAGTGCAAGCGCGCTGGCCCAGACACCCTCGACCGCCGCGACGACACCCGCGGCAACGACTGCTGCACCAACCGTCGCGACGACCGCCGCGGCCGACCCGCGGGTCGGCCTGAAGCCCGGTCTGCGTGACGCAGGCGTCGCCGCCAAGGGCATCCAGCTGCTGGCCAACGTGCCCAAGCCTTCGGGCTTCTTCGATCCGAAGTTCCCCGCTGGCGAGCCGAACCCGCGGTCCAGCGAGGACGACGGCAAGAACGCCAAGGGGCAGAAGGGCGAGCAGGGCGCCAAGAGTGAGAAGGGCGAAAAGGGCGAAAAGGGCGAAAAGAGCGAGAAGGGCGAGAAGGGCGGGAAGGCCGCGGCGAAGAAGCCGGCCCGCCCGTGGGGCGGCCTCAACTTCGCGAACTCCGATCTGGCCTTCAGCGGCACGCACCTGTTCGTCGGCAACTTCAGCGGCTTCAACATCTACGACGTCAGCAACCCGGCCAAGCCCGCGCTGGTGACCTCGGTGGTCTGCCCCGGCGGCCAGGGCGACGTGTCGGTGCACGGTTCGCTGCTGTTCATGTCGGTCGAGCAGACGCGGGGCCGCCTGGACTGCGGCCGCGGCGGCGTGGAGGACCCGGTCAGCAAGGACCGCTTCCGCGGCGTGCGCATCTTCGACATCAGCGACGTCACGTCACCGAAGCAGGTCGCCGCCGTGCAGACCTGTCGCGGTTCGCACACCCACACGCTCGTCACCGACCCGAAGGATGCCGACAACGTGTACGTGTATGGATCGGGCACGTCGAACGCGCGCTCGGCCGACGAACTGGCCGGCTGCTCGGGCAAGGATCCGAAGGAGGATCCCGAGACGGCGCTGTTCAGCATCGACGTGATCAAGGTGCCGGTGGCCCGCCCGCAGGACGCCAGGATCGTCGCCCGGCCCCGCATCTTCGCCGACGACACGTCCGGCAACATCGCCGGGCTCTGGGCCGGCGGCGATCACGGCCCGGGCACGCAGAAGACCGCGACCACCAACCAGTGCCACGACATCACGGTGTTCCCGGAGGTGGGTCTGGCGGCCGGCGCCTGCTCGGGCAACGGCATCCTGCTCGACATCAGCAACCCGGCGGCGCCCAAGCGGCTCGATTACGTCGGCGACAAGAACTTCGCCTACTGGCACTCGGCGACGTTCAACAACGACGGCACCAAGGTGGTCTTCACCGACGAGTGGGGCGGCGGCATGCGGCCGCGCTGCCAGGCCACCGATCAGAGCAACTGGGGCGCCAACGCCATCTTCGACATCGTCGATCGCAAACTGCAGTTCCGCAGCTACTACAAGCTGCCGGCGGCGCAGACCGCGCAGGAGAACTGCGTGGCGCACAACGGATCGCTGCTGCCGGTGCCGGGCCGCGACCTGATGGTGCAGGCCTGGTACCAGGGCGGCGTGTCGGTCTTCGACTTCACCGACTCGGCCCATCCGAAGGAAGTCGCGTACTTCGATCGCGGGCCGCTCGATGCCAAGCAGCTGATCACCGGCGGCTACTGGTCGGCGTACTGGTTCAACGGCCACATCTTCGGGTCGGAGATGGCCCGCGGCATCGACGTGTTCGCGCTGACGCCGGTCGATCTGCTGACGCAGAACGAGATCGATGCGGCCGGGCTCGTGAAGGCGCGCGGGTTCAACGTCCAGCACCAGGACAAGGTGAGCTGGCCGGCCGAGCGGTCCGTGGCGCTGGCCTACGTCGATCAGCTCGTGCGCGCCGGCGTGGTGCCGGCCGACCGCGTGGAGATGCTGCGCAACGGCGTGAAGAGCGGCGACGCCGGCACGTTGTCGATGATCGCCGACCGTGTCGGGGAGCGGGCCGCATCGGCCACCGGCGCCGACGCGGCGCGGATGAAGGCGCTCGCGCAGCTGCTCGCCGCCATCGGCAAGTCGTAGGGACGCGTCGCGGCCATCGACATTCCGCATTCCCGCATTCCCGCATTACTGAAGTCTGTATGCTGGGCCCGTGTTCGCGCACGGGTCCACGTCTCGCCTCACCGAGAAGGACCTCGGTCGCTTCGCCGGCGACACGCTCTTCGATCGTGTCGGCCGCGCGCTGTGCCCGGCCGGCGTCCTGCCCCGCAAGGAACTGTACGAAGCCTGGGAGGTGGCGCGCCGCACGCGCCGCCGCTTCCGCGGCGGCCGCGTGATGGACATGGCCGCGGGCCACGGCCTGCTGGCCCACCTCATGGTGCTCCTCGACGACTCCTCGCCGCGCGCGGTGGCCGTGGACACCAGACTGCCGCCCTCTGCGGCGGCCGTCCAGGCAGCGCTCGTCGAGGCCTGGCCCCGCCTGCGCGATCGCGTCGCGCTCGTTGCCGCGCCGCTCGACGACGTGTCGCTGCACGAGGACGACGTGGTCGTCTCCAGCCATGCGTGCGGCACGCTCACCGACACCATCCTCGAGCACGTCATCACCGCCAGGACGCGGGTCGCCGTGCTGCCCTGCTGCCACGACGCGCGGGCCTGCGACGCGGGCGGACTGACCGGCTGGCTCGAGCCGTCGCTGGCCATCGACGTCCGGCGGGCCGAGCGGCTGTCGCGGCACGGCTACCACGTCTGGACGCAGACCATCCCCGCGTCGATCACGCCGAAGAACCGCCTGCTGATCGCGGCGCCGGCCGAGCGGCCGCGATGATGACCATCGCCGAGCGCATCAACGCCGAGCGCTTCGTGCTCGCCGGGTGGAGCAGGGCGATCCTGCTGCAACTGGCGCATCCACTCGTGGCCGCCGGCGTCGACGACCACAGCACGTTCCGCGGCGGTCTGTTGAGCGCGGCCGTGCGCCTGCACCACACCGTCGCGGCGATGCGGCGCCTGACGTTCGGCACGGCGCCCGAGGCCGAGCAGGCCCTCCAGGGCATTCTCACCATCCACAAACGGGTGAACGGCGCCTTACGCGATGCGATCGGGCCGTACCCGGCCGGCACCTTGTACTCGGCCGAGGATCCGGCGCTGGTGTCGTGGGTTCACGCGACCCTGATGGAGTCGCTGCCGCTGGTCTACGAGCAGGTCGTGGCGCCGCTCTCGGACGCCGATCGCGACGCCTGGTGCCGGCAATCGGCCCCGACCGCCCGCGCGCTCGGCGCCACCGAGGATGTGCCGGAGTCCTGGGCGGATCTGCAGGCCTACATCGCGCGCATGCACGCCAGCGGCGCGATCGTCGTCGGCAACACCGCCCGCCGGCTCGCCCGCGACGTGCTGGCGCCGCGGCTGTCGGGACTCATCGCGCCGGTGCGTGCGATCAACCGCACCATCACGGTAGGGCTGCTGCCGCCGCGCGTCAGATCGCAGTACGGCTTCGCCTGGCACGACCGTGACGCGCGACGTCTCGAACGGTCGCTGGCCCTGCTTCGGCGCATGCGGGCGGTCACCCCGGACCGGCTCGCCACGTGGCCCGAGTCCAGGCGGGCACGGTAGGGCTGTTCGCTGTCGGACCGCTCGGCGAGCGGTCCCTACCTAACGACGGGCGCTACGCCTTCAGAAAATCGATCATCAGCGCGTTGAGTTCGTCGCCGTGCGTCGCGTTGAGCCCGTGCGGCGCGCCCTTGATCACCGCGAGCCGGGCGCCGCCAATCGTGTCGGCCGATCGCCGTCCCGAGACCTCGATCGGCACGATCCGGTCCTGGTCGCCGTGGACGACGAGCGTCGGGATGGTGATCGTCGCGAGGTCGGCGCGGAAGTCGGTCGTGCCGAACGCGACGATGCACTGCTGGGTGCCGAGCGGCGACGCCGGCCAGGCGATCGACTTGGCGTAGGCCACGTAGTCGTCGCCCGGTGTGCCGGAGCCGGGCGTCCAGTTGAAGAAGTTCTGGAAGAAATCCGTGAGGAACCCGATGCGGTCGGCCTTCACCGCCGCGAGCATGCCGTCGAACACGGTGCCGTCGACGCCCTCCGGGTTGTCCTCGGTCTTCAGCAAAAACGGCGGCACGGCGGCGATGAGCATCGCCTTGCGCACGCGCTCGCTGCCGTAGCGTCCGAGATAGCGGGCAACCTCGCCGCCGCCCATCGAGAAGCCCGCCAGCGTCACCTCACGCAGGTCGAGGGCCGTCAGCACGTCGTTCAGATCGGATGCGAACGTGTCGTAGTCGTACCCGCCGGTGGGGCGACCCGACAGGCCGAAGCCGCGGCGGTCGTACGCCACGCATCGGTAGCCGGCGGCCGTCAGCGCATTGACCTGTCCCTCCCACATCCGATGGCTCAGCGGCCATCCGTGGACGAGCACGACAACGGGGCCGTGACCGACGTCCTGGAAGTAGAGCTCGGTCGCTGGAGTCGCGGTGGCTGTGACGTATGGCATGGCGATGAGTATCCTTCACGAATCATGCCCGGCTGGACTCGCTCGGTGCTGCTGCTGATCGCGATCGGTCTCGTGCTGCCGGCCGGGGCGCAACGCGCCGAGCCGCCGCACCCCGATGCCCTGTTGCGGCCGCGCCTGCACTTCACGCCGGCCCGCAACTTCATGAACGACCCGAACGGGCTGGTGTTCTACAAGGGTGAGTATCACCTGTTCTACCAGCACAACCCGCAGGGCACGCGCTGGGGCCACATGTCGTGGGGCCATGCCGTGAGCCGCGACCTCCTGCACTGGGAGCATCTTCCGCTCGCGCTCGCGGAAGCCGACGGCGTCATGATCTTCTCCGGCAGCGTCGTCGTCGACCACCGCAACACGAGTGGGCTCTGCAAGCCGCGGCCAGACGACGGGTCGTGCCTGGTGGCCATCTACACGGGGCACGGGCACGGCACGCAGACGCAGAACCTCGCGGTGAGCGACGATCGCGGCCGCTCGTGGCGCAAGTACGCCGGCAACCCGGTGATCGATCTCGGGCTCGAGGACTTCCGCGACCCGAAGGTGTTCTGGCACGCGCCGACGACGCGCTGGGTGATGGTCACCGTCCTGGCGGATCAGCACAAGGTGCGCCTGTTCGGATCGCGCGACCTGAAGGCGTGGGAGGCTCTCAGCGACTTCGGGCCGGCGGGCGCCACCGGCGGCGTATGGGAGTGCCCCGATCTCTTCGAGGTGCCGGTCGAGGGCGAGCCGGACGCCCGCCGCTGGGTCCTCGACGTCGACATCAACCCCGGCGCGGTGGCGGGCGGGTCTGGCGGTCAGTACTTCATCGGCACGTTCGATGGCACCCGTTTCGTCGCCGACGGGCCGACCGACCAGCCGCGGTGGGTCGACTACGGCAAGGACTTCTACGCGTCGATGTCGTTCTCCGATCTGCCCGCCGCCGACCGTGGGCCGATCTGGATCGGCTGGGCGAGCAACTGGCAGTACGCCAATGAGGAGCCCACCGAGACGTTTCGCGGCGCACAGTCGCTGCCGCGCCGCCTGCGGCTGCGCAGGACCCCGGACGGGCTGCGGCTGGTGCAGCAGCCGACCGGCGACCTGGGCAGGTTGTTCGATCGAGACGGCGCCGCGCACCGGGCGATTCGCGGCCGCATCCCGCTGCCCGTCACGGCGGACGTGTCGTTCGTCGTCACGCCGCAGGACACCGACGAGACCGGCCTGCGTCTGAGCAACGACGCCGGTGAGGAAGTGCTGATCGCGGTCAGCGCCGATCGGCGCACGCTGTCGATCGATCGCCGGCGGTCGCGGATCGGAGCGTCGCCGGTGGGTTATGCGGAGCGGCATGCCGGTCCGTTGCGGGCCGCCGCGCAGGTGCCGGTGCGGGTGATTTTCGATCGCAGCGTGATCGAGGTGTTCGCGCTGGACGGCGAGACGGTGATGACCGAGCGCGTCTGGCCGACCCGGCCCCTCACCCACGTCGAGTGGATTGGCGGCCGGCGGCCGGCGAGCGGTGCGACCCGGCTGATGTCGCTGCGCCCGTCGCCGCCGCGGCGTTGATGGTCCGCTGGCTCGCCCGACGTCGCGCGGTACAGAATGCGCGCGGAGGATTCCCCCATGAACGTCAAGCAGTGCGTGACGCTGGCCGCGGCGACGCTGGCCGGTGGTGTCCTGGCGGTGGCAGCGGCGGGCACGGCGAAGGGCACGGCCAGCTACGCGAGCAAGAAGGGACCGGTGACGGTGACCTTCACCCATGCGGCGCTCGTGACCGGGCCCGGCTTCAGCAAGGCGCCCACCCGGAAGATCGTGCTCTCGACCAGGGACATCGGCGCCGCGATCGCGGCGTGCGACTCGATGATGATGTGCGGCAACGGCGAGATCACCGAGGGCATGACGCTGGATCTCGACGGGGGACCGCGCCTGATGTACTGGTTCGTCGCGAACGGCCAGCTGATTCAGTATTCCGGTACGGCCGACCCGGCGGCCCTGGCCCTGACCACCGATACGGCCCAGCGCATGGCCGGCACACTCACCCTGGACGCAACGGGCGCCGGCGGCCCGAAGGTGTCAGTCACGTTCGACGCGCCGCTCGCCAAGGCGTTCAGCAAGTAAGCGCCGGCCCCATCACCCCAAGGCCCAAGCCCCAGGGCCCAAGCCCCAAGCCCCAAGGCCCAAGGCCCGGCCCGTATGACCCGCCGCCCCTCCTCCACGGGGGAGGGGTTACGGTAATCTGGCGGGTGCCATGTTCCGCCGGAACGACGACCTTCGCATCACCCAGGTGCGGCCTCTGCTGCCGCCGGCCATCCTGCTCGAAGAACTTCCCGTCACCGAGCGGGCCTCCAACGTCGTGGCCAACTCGCGGCAGGCCATCGCCGACGTCGTCAGCGGCCGCGATTCGCGGCTCGTCGTGATCGTCGGCCCGTGCTCGATCCACGACACGGGCGCCGCCCTGGAGTACGCCGAGCGGCTGCTGCCGCTCGCGCAGCGCTACAAGGACCAGCTGATCACGGTGATGCGCTGCTACTTCGAGAAGCCGCGGACGTCGGTCGGCTGGAAGGGCCTGGTGAACGACCCCGACCTCGACGAGAGCTACCACATCAACAAGGGGCTGCGGCTGGCCCGTCAGCTGCTGCTCGACGTCAACGACCTCGGCCTGCCGGCGGCGTGCGAGTTCCTCGACACGCAGCTGCCCCAGCACATCGCCGACCTGACGTCGTGGGTGGCCATCGGCGCCCGCACCACCGAGAGCCAGGTGCACCGCGAGCTCGCGTCCGGCCTGTCGATGCCGGTGGGCTTCAAGAACGGCACCGACGGCACCACGCAGATCGCCGTCGACGCGGTGCTCTCGGCCCGGTCGCCGCACCTGTTCCCGTCGGTGACCAAGCAGGGAGTGTCGGCAATTTTCCAGACCACCGGCAACGACACCTGCCACGTCATCCTGCGCGGCGGAACGCGCACCGGCCCGAACTACGACGCAGCGTCGGTGCGTGAACTGTGCGATCGGCTGCGCGGCAACGGGCTGCCCGAGCGGGTGATGATCGACTGCTCGCACGGCAACAGCCAGAAGGACCATCGCCGTCAGGCGGACGTGGCGGCCGACATCAGCGCCCAGGTTGCCAACGGCGAGCACGCCATCGTCGGCGTCATGATCGAGAGCCACCTGGTCGAAGGCCGCCAGACCTACGTACCGGGCCGGCCTGCCGTGTACGGCCAGAGCATCACCGATGCCTGCCTCTCGCTGGCGCAGACCGAACCGCTGCTCGAGCAGTTCGCGAAAGCGCAGCAGACACGCGGCGTTGCGACCGCCGCCACGACGTAGCCGTCGACCCCCTCGTCGAGCTGAAGCTCGGCGCCGCCGTTCAGAGCGCGACGGCCGTCACCTGCCAGGCGCTGCTGAGGCGATAGGGCGTCTGGAACGACAGCCACCACGCCACGATCTGCTCGCGCGACAGCGGCGCCTGCGCCACCCGCAGTTGATCGAGTGTGCCCGTCGCGCCGCTGTGCGGGAAGACGTCGGCCAGGACGATCTGTGGCAGGACCGGGCTCGCGTGCAGGGCCGCGATCGCCGCGCCCATCACCCGTTGCGCGCCGATCTCATCGTCGTCTGCGCCGTACGTGGTGACGAGGTAGAGGAGGTCGACGACCGGCGACGCGTCGGCCTCCCGCGTCGATCCGCCGCGGAGCCCAATCGGCCCGCCGGCCCGGGCCGACGGATTGGCCTGCACGGTCGCCAGCGTGATGTTGGCCTGGCAGCGGTGATGAACGGTGCGTGCCCGATCGAGCGGCACCGACGTGACGAGCACGTCGGCGAGCGCGCGATCCTCCGCCGCGCGGCTCTGGAACGCCGATTCGAGCACCGACTGGAGCGCGAGGGTCACCCCGGCAATCGCGGCCGCCTGACTCATGGCGTCATTCTGTACCGAACCGAACGGCATACCGGGGGCGACCCAGGTAGGGCCAGGGCCGCGTTGGGACAACGGGCCCTGCCGTTGCGGCCGGAACCCGCCTTGCAAGGACTCCGGCATGGCCTCGACACCGATCCAGCGTTCGGCGTCCACCGATCCCAGGGACGCGGGACCTCGTCCGGAGTTCCCCCAGAAGCCCATCGACCCGCCAGGTCTCGACTCCGAGATGACGCCGACAGCCGATCACGGCGAGGGGTCGTACGTGGGGCTGGGTCGTCTCACCGGCCGCAAGGCGCTGATCACCGGTGGCGACAGCGGTATCGGCCGCGCGGTGGCGATCGCGTTTGCGCGTGAAGGCGCCGACGTGCTCATCAGCCATCTGCCGGAAGAGGAACCGGACGCGATCGAGACGTGCCGGTGGGTGACCGCCGCGGGCCGCCGCGTCGCGGCCGTGGCCGGCGACATCCAGCACGAGGATCACGCCGTGGGACTCGTCGATCGCGCCTTCGACGCACTCGGCGGTCTCGACATCGTCGTCAACAACGCGGCGTATCAGGTGACGCACGACAGGATCGAGGACTTCACGACCGAGGAGCTCGATCGGTCGTTCCGCACCAACGTGTACGCGATGTTCTGGATCTCGCGCGCCGCCCTGCCGCGCCTGCGCGAAGGCAGCTGCATCATCAACACGGCGTCGATCCAGGCCTTCGACCCGAGCCCGAACCTGCTGTCGTACGCGCCGACGAAGGCCGCGATCGTCAACTTCACGAAGGCGCTGTCGCAGGCGGCGATGAAGCAGGGCGTACGGGTCAACGCGGTTGCGCCCGGTCCGGTCTGGACACCGCTGATTCCGTCGACGATGCCCGACGAGAAGACGCGGACGTTCGGCGCGAACACGGCGTTCGGCCGGCCGGCACAACCGGTCGAACTGGCGCCGCTGTATGTATTCCTCGCATCCAACGAGGCGCGCTACGTGACAGGCGAGGTCTACGGCGCCACCGGCGGGCGGATGCCGTACTGAGCGGCTGTCGGGTGCCGGGTATAGGGTATCGGGTATCGGGTACCGGTTCAGCTCACACTGCCGACTTCCGACTGCCGACTGCCGAGATGTATTCTTGGGCCTTCCGTTCTGACCAAGGAGCATCCGTGGATCGATCGTCGCGTGTCCGGTCCGTGGTCCTGCTGTGCCTGATGCTCGCCGGTGTGGCAGTCGTGGCCACGCGCGCCGGGACGGCCCAGCCGGCCGGGGAGACGCGTGCGGCCCGGTTCGACCGCATGTCTCGCGACGCCGAAGCCAGGGGTCTCGCCGATCCGTTCAAGGGCGTGACCGCCGACGGCACCGTCGTGCCACGTCTCTTCGCCATCGAGTCGACCGGTGTTTCCACCGCACCCGTGCAGAAGGCCGCCGCCGCGTTCATCGCGACGCTCACGGCCGGCCAACGGGCCCGCACGCTGTTCGGCGTCGACGATCCGGAGTGGCGCAAGTGGATGAACCAGCACTTCTACACACGGCAGGGGCTCGGCTTCGGTGAGATGAACGACGGGCAGCGCGACGCCGCCTTCGGGCTGTTGCGCGCATCGCTGAGCGCCCGCGGGCTCACGCTGAGCCGCGACATCATGAAGCTGAACACGACGCTCGCCGAGTTGAACAAGGGCAACTTCGAGGAGTACGGCGAGGGACGGTACTACCTGACCGTGATGGGGACGCCGTCGCGCACGCAGCCGTGGGGCTGGCAGATCGACGGCCATCACCTGATCGTCAACTACTTCGTGCTCGGCGATCAGGTCGTGATGACGCCGAGCTTCTTCGGGTCCGAGCCGGTCGTCGCCACGACGGGCAAGTACGCCGGCACCAGGATCCTCCAGGGGGAACAGGCGGCCGGACTCGCCTTCGTCAACGGCCTGGACGACGGTCAGCGCGCCAAGGCGATCCTGCGCGCCGACAAGCCCGGCAACGACAACGTCGGCGAGGCCTGGAAGGACAACGTCGTCGTGCCGTACGCGGGCCTGCCGGTGACCGCGCTCACGCCGGCGCAGCGGACCAGACTGCTCGAACTGGTGGCACTCCACATCGACAACATGGACGAAGGCCATGCCCGGGTGAAGATGGCGGAGATCCGCCAGCACCTCGATGCGACCTGGTTCGCCTGGATCGGCGGCACCGGTCCGGAGAGCGTCTTCTACTACCGCATCCACAGCCCGGTCGTGCTGATCGAGTTCGATCACCAGCTGCCGGTGGGCGTTCGCCAGCTGGTGGCCAACCCGCGCGTGCCCTTCCGCGATCACATCCACGTCGTCGTGAGAACGCCCAACGGCAACGACTACGGCAAGGACCTGCTGCGGCAGCACTACGCCGCGCAGCGTGGCAATGCGGCGCACGGCCATGTCACGCCGACTGTGCCATCCTCGAACGCATGGTGAACGCGCTGCTGCGGGCAGAGGACCAGCAACTGGTCAGCGACGAGCGGGCGGCTCTGGCCGCGCTGCGCGATGCGCTGGTCCGCCTCGACGCGGCGCCCGACAGCCTCGACGCGCTCGGCCGGTCGATCCAGCAACTCGACGAGCTGTTCCTCATCGTCATCGTCGGCGAGTTCAACGCCGGCAAGAGCGCCTTCATCAACGCGCTGGTCGGCCAGGCCGTCCTCGAAGAAGGCGTGACGCCGACGACGGCGCAGGTGCAGCTCCTGCAGTACGGCGAGGCCGCGTCGCGCACCGAGCGCACGCCGCACCTGCACGTCGTCAGCGCACCGGCGCCGGTGCTGCGCGAGATCGCGATCGTCGACACGCCGGGCACCAACGCCGTCATCCGGGAGCACGAGGCGATCACCGCCGACTTCGTGCCGCGCTCGGACCTGGTTCTCTTCGTGACGTCCACCGACCGGCCCTTCACCGAGAGCGAACGGCAGTTCCTTTCGGTGATCCGCGACTGGGGCAAGAAGGTCGTGATCGTCATCAACAAGGTCGACCTCCTTCACTCCGACGACGAGCTGCGGCAGGTGCTGGCGTTTGTCGCCGAGCACGCGACGGCCGTGCTCGGGACGGCGCCCGACATGTTCCCGGTGAGCGCCCGGCTCGCGATGCACGCCAAGCAGGGCCACCCCGAGGCGTGGCCCGCGAGTCGTTTCGAGGCGCTCGAACGCTACATCCACGAGCGGCTGGATCAGCGCGAACGGCTGCGCCTCAAGCTTGCCAACCCGATCGGCGTCGGCCGGGCGCTTGCCGGCCGCTACCTGGAGGTCACCGAGGGCCGGCTCGATCTGCTGCAGGAGGACGTCGAGCTCCTCGCCGATGTCGAGAAGCAACACGGCGTCTATCGCGACGACATGGCGCGGCAGTTCGAGCTGCGGATGGGCGAGATCGACAACATCCTGCTGCAGATGGCGCAGCGCGGCCACGAGTACTTCGACGACATGCTGCGCATCGGCCGGGTCTTCGATCTGCTGAACACGACGCGCGTGCAGGAGGGCTTCGTGCGATCGGTGGTGGCCGACGCCCCGGCGGCGATCGAGCGCAAGGTGTCCGAACTGATCGACTGGATGGTGAGCGCCGACCTCCGGCAATGGCAGCAGGTCAACGGCCATCTCGCCGAGCGGCGCCGCCAGTACCGCGATCGCCTGGTGGGCGATCCGGAACTTGCGACGTTTCACGTCGAGCGCGGCCGGCTGCTCGAGTCGGTGGGACGCGAGGCGCAGCGCGTGGTCGAGACGTTCGACCGGCAGCGCGAGGCAGCGGCGCTGGCCGAGGGCGCGCGTAACGCAGTGGCGGCTTCGGCGGCCGTCGGCGCCGGCGCGCTCGGCCTCGGCGCCGTCGTGACGATCGCCGCGACGACGGCTGCGGCCGACATCACCGGCATCCTGCTCGCGGGCGTGCTCGCCACGGTCGGCCTGTTCATCGTCCCGGCGCGGCGCAGGAAGGCGAAGGACGATCTGCGGGCGAAGGTGCAGCAGTTGCGCGACACGCTGTCGACGTCGCTGCGATCGCAGTTCCAGGTCGAGGTGCGGCGGAGCACCGAGCGTCTGGACGAGGGCATCGCGCCCTACAGCCGGTTCGTCCGCGCGGAGCGGCAGGCGCTGGACGCGGTCCGCACGACGCTCGGCGAGATGGACGGCCGCCTGCAGACGCTACAGGCGAGGATCGAGGGGATGGCATGAGCGGCCGCGCGCCGTCGCTTCAGCGTGGCGGTATGGCGGGGGCGCCCATGTTCGTGTCGAGCGCTTCGTAGCGGGAGCGGTGCGGCTCCGGGACGGCGCTCACCGTGGTGTCCAGATCCAGCATGCGCGGCCCCATGTCCTGCATCGCGCCCGGCTGGGTGGGGTGAAGCCGCGGCCAGGCCTGCAGGCCCTTGCCGTTGGGGTCGCCGGTCCGCGCGAAGTTCGTCCAGTAGGACCCGATCGTGCCCGAGAGCGTGCGATCGCCGTCGGTCCACGTGACACCCTCGACGCTGTCCAGCGTGCCGAACACGTACTCGATCTCGCCGGCATGGCGGGCGCCGATGTCGGCCGCCGTCACCGGCTTGCCGTTCTGCATGCGGCCCGGCGCGATCGGGATCTCGCGCGAGAACAGGTAGCGGTAGACCGGCGCACCGGACGCGCGATGCGTCTCGATCCACTTCCACGTCGAGTAACCGATGAACGAATCGCTGGCGAGCGCCGCGGCCGACTCGACGGCCTCGGCGTCGCTGCCCGCCGGGTAGACCGACAGGATCGCGTCGGCGTTGGCGCCGAACCGCTTCCTGGTCGCCGCGACGAACGAGGCGGCGGTGGTGGGTTCACGTCCGAGCGTCACTGCGGCGCGCGACTCGTCGGCATTCCAGCCGGCCAGGAGCGGCACCTGCGCCTGCTTGCCCGCCGCGAACGTCGCGGCCACCGGTTCGGTGAGGAAGGTGCCGTCGATCGACGGCGAGAACCACGGCTGCCACTTCGCGATGGCGGTCGTGATCTCCTCGGCCGGTTTCAGTCGAAGCGCCTCCAGCGTCGTCGCGCCAATCGACGCGGCGAACTTCTCACCGTTGCCTTCGACGACGGATTTCGGAGCGATCGACAGCGACGATCCGAACGGCGCGCCGCTCTCGCCGATCGCTTTGTGGAACAGGCCGCGGGCCGGCGCTGCCGCCATCAGCGTGCTGACCGCGAACGACCCGGCCGACTCGCCGAAGATCGTGACGTTGCCCGGATCGCCGCCGAACGCGGCGGCGTTGTCGCGCACCCAGCGCAGCGCCGCCGTCATGTCCATCAGCCCGTAGTTGCCGGAGCTGCCCTTGGGGTCCTCCTTCGACAAGGCCGGATGGGCGAAGAACCCGAAGACCCCGAGGCGGTAGTTGAGCGTCACGAGCACGACGCCCTTGCGGGCCAGCGCCGTGCCGTCGTGGCGCGGCTCGTGCGATGCGCCGGCCTGATAGCCGCCGCCATGGATCCACACCATGACCGGCAGCTTCGCCGATGCGGTCGCGGCGGGCGTCCAGACGTTCAGGAAGAGGCAGTCCTCGCTGGCCGGGCGATCGAAGACGATGTCGCCGAAGACCGGAGGCTGATGGCACTGCGCGCCGAACGTATCGGCCTTGCGCACGGCCGTCCACGGCGTCAGCGGCTGTGGCGCCTTCCACCGCAGCGTGCCGACCGGCGGCGCTGCGTAGGGAATGCCCTTGAACACCCGCTGGCCCTCGGACCCGGCCACGCCCTCGATCGGCCCGGCCGTCGTCGTCACCCGCAACTGCGCCTGTGCCGCGGCCGTGCCCGTGGTGATCACGAGACCGAGCGCCGCCACCAGCACTCCGGCGTGCCGGCCACGCACGCATCCGATCACGACGGCATGCCCTTCCACGCGGCGAGGCACTTCTCGATCGTCTCGAACGGCGGGAAGCGACTGCCTTCCTGTTCGATCAGGTACGTCTCGACCCCACCGACCGATTCGGCCGCGGCGCGAATCGCCTTCCACGGCGCGGCCCCCTCGCCGGTGAGCACGTGATAGCCCTTGTCTGGCCCCTCGCCTGGTGCCCAGTCCTTGCAGTGGATGCTGGTGATCCGGCCCGGGTTGGCCTTGATCCAGGCTACCGGGTCCTGCCCGGCGTGGATGCAGGTTCCGACGTCGAACTGCAGCACGAAGTCCTTCGGCGTGTTCTTCGCGAGCACGTCCATCGGCCGCGTGCCGTCGATGGGCGTGAACTCGGTCTGATGGTTGTGGAACCCGGCCCGCATTCCGAGCGGGCGCAGCGTCTCGCTGGCGGCGCTCAGGCTGTCGGCCACGCGCTTCCAGTCGTCGATCGTCTTGACCCCGCCCCCGGCACTGGCCATCACGATCAGCGTGGAGCCGAGAATCTGGTTGAGCTCGATGGCCTTCTTCAGGCCCTCCGCGGTGAAGACGGTGGACGAGTTGTGGGTCGAGGGCGCCTTCAGGCCGACCTCGTCGAGCAGCTGCCGCACCTGCCTGGCGTAGGACGGCTCCCACTGGTAGTAGGGGGAGAAGAACTCGACCGCCTCGTAGCCGATCTTGCGCACGGTGCGGACGGTGCCAAAGAGGTCCTTGGCGAGTTCCTGGCGCACCGAGAACAGTTCGAGGCCGAGCTGCGGGCGCTTCTGCGCCGACGTGGTGATCGCGGCCGCCAGGGGCGACGCGAG